>JBHASY010000027.1:0-10662 GCA_041831635.1 Acetoanaerobium sp.
AAGAATGACACTATGACTTGGAAACTAAAATACCAGAAAGACGACGATATGGAAGCTTTAGATTTCCATAAGCAAAGCCATTCTGCCCGAGTTTTCTTTATCTCTTCTGTAAGAATGAAACCTCATATCTGAAAATGTAGAAATATTACTCAGGTAAATATGCTCTTTTAGTAAATTGTTTTCAAGAGCAACTCTTTGAATTATAGATACTAAGTCAATATGATATTTGATTGATTTTTTATAGATTACTTCATCAGCAAAACTAAAAGAATCACGAAATATATCAGCTACATCTTCATCCACTTCAAAGTCGTCACATCCTATAGACGGCCATACAAAGCAGTGGATATCTGCCGGATTTGAATTATAGTTTGATATCATACCGGAGATTGACGATTCGATTATTTTTAGTGAAGTACCTCTCCAACCTGAGTGAACAGAGGCTAAAACTCTATTTTTAGTGTCCCATAAGGTTATCGGAGTGCAGTCTGCGTACTGAGTTATCAATGTAACATCAGGTATGTCGGTTATAATAGCATCGGTATTATTCATATATCTTCCCAGAAAAAATTCAGTTCCGTCGGATAAGGATTTTATTATACCTATGTTTTTGTCGTGGATTTGTTGAGCAAAAAAAGTTTGTTTGGATTTTAGATTAGCAAATGTTTTAGCTTTATTGTAGTTTTGAACTAAATTTGATTTATCACTGTTTGTTCTTACTCCCATATCTTCAGGATAAGTAGTAAAACAGTGTTTAATTCCAAGCTTACTTAACTCTTTCCACTGCATATAGCTTACTGAGTTATAAGAAATAAATTCAAGAGACATTTTTACCTCCAGGACGACTTTGCTTTGTACTGATTTTATTATATCATAGTAGCAGTATGGATTTGTACAAGATATTATTGTTTATTTATTTACTAAAAATAAAAAGGGGTACTATGCATTATGAAGTATTTAGTAACAGGTGGATTAGGGTTTATAGGTAGCCACACTGTAGTTGAACTTATCAATAAGGGACATAAGGTTATAATAGCTGATAATCTCATAAATTCAAAGATGGATGTGCTTGAAAAAATATATGATATAACAGGAGTTAAACCGATATTTTATTTAATTGATGTCACTGATGAGGAAAAAGTCAAAGAGATATTTTTAAATCATAGGATAGACGGGATAATTCATTTTGCAGGACTAAAGTCTGTAGGAGAATCTGTAAAAAATCCTCTTGGTTATTATTATAACAATATTTTATCTACTATTGTTCTTAGCAAACTGTGTTTGGATCATAAGGTCGATAAATTCGTGTTCAGTTCATCGGCTACGGTTTATGGAGAGCAAGAATCTCCATTAAACGAAGATATGGAGCTGAAAAAGACTAAAAATCCATATGGAGAAACAAAGGCGATGAGTGAAAGAATTCTCATAGATACAGCTAATGCCAATGATGAATTTAAGGTTTGTCTGCTTAGATATTTTAATCCTGTGGGAGCACATGAAAGTGGACTTATAGGCGAAAACCCAAGCGGTACTGCGAATAATCTTATGCCATACATTACTAAAGTGGCAAAAGGAGAACTCGACAAACTCAGTATATTCGGAGATGATTATGAAACTGTAGACGGAACAGGAGTAAGAGACTATATTCATGTGGTAGACCTTGCTAAAGGACATATAAAAGCTATAGAAAAGCTGGTATCTGGAGTAGAGATATATAATCTCGGAACAGGAAAAGGTACATCTGTGCTGGAGCTTGTGAATATATTTATGAAAGTCAATAAAGTTCAAATTCCTTATGAGATTGTAGGAAGAAGGCCAGGAGATGTCGCTACCAGCTATGCAGATACCGGTAAGGCAATGAGAGTTTTAGGCTGGAAAGTTGAAAAAACTATAGAGGATATGGTTAGAGATGCTTGGAGGTTTGGACAGTTATGATTAGAAAAGATGAAGGCTTGGCTTTTATTTTAAGATATGAAAATGTAGCTTGGTATGAAGACGCAAAAGTGAAGATTTTGGATAGAAGAGTTTATCCTAATGAAGTTAGTTTTGTGACTTGCAATACTCATCAAGAGGTAGCAAAAGCCATAGCGGATATGGTAACTCAAAGTGCAGGACCATATACTGCGGCAGGGATGGGTATGGCTCTTGCTGCATATGAAGTAAGAAATGAAAGCAGGGAAAAACAGCTTGAGTATCTGGAAAAAGCTGCGTATACTTTATCTCACGCAAGACCGACTACTGTAAACAGAATGAAGCTTATTACAAACGGATGTCTGGAAGTTGCAAAAGAGGCTTTTGACAACGGAGAAAAAGCGGATATATGTATATTTAATGCCACTATAGAGTCGCTAAACAGAAGATATGAAAATATGGAGACAGTAGGAAAGTATCTGGCAGATATGTTCCCGAGAAAGGGAAGTATTATGACTCAGTGTTTTGGAGAAACTATAGTTGGAATGATGTTAAAGCAGGCAAATAAAAGAAATAAGGATATAAGTATTTTTGTTCCTGAAACCAGACCTTATTTCCAAGGGGCAAGACTTACCGCAAGTGTATGTCAGGAACAGGGATTTAATACTACAGTCATCACGGATAATATGCCTGCATTTGTTATGAAAACAAATAAGATAGATTTGTTTACCTCTGCGGCGGATGTGATTTGTTTAGACGGACATATCACAAATAAGATAGGAACTTATCAGCTTGCAATCATTGCAAAATATCACGAGGTTCCTTATTTTGTGACAGGAATACCTGATGCCGACAACCCTAACGTAGATACCGTAAAAATAGAAGAAAGAGATGCAAATTTAGTGTTAGAGGCGAGAGGGATAAAAAATACACTGGACGGAGTAAGGGGGTACTACCCATCGTTTGATATCACACCACCGCATCTAATTAGTGGAGTAGTTACAAATAAAGGGATATATTCTCCTTATGATTTAAGAAGATATTTTGAATCCGAAGTAAAAAAATTCTATTAGGAGTGTATTATGGATAGATTTAATGAGCATTTTAGGATGGATGAAGAAGACATAAAGGTATATGTCGTTTCAAAACTTAAACTTTTTGAAAATATAGAAGATATAACTGTTAGTGAAATAGGTGACGGAAATATCAACTATGTTTTCAAGGTAAAGGACATAAAAACAAAAAAATCGGTAGTTATAAAGCAGGCGGATAAGTTGCTTAGAAGCTCAGGCAGACCCCTTGACGTCGATAGAAGCAGAATCGAAGCCGATGTGCTTAAATTTTATGAAGAGGTAACAAGTGAGTATGTTCCGAAGATTTATCATTATGACGATGTTATGTGTGTTTTGACTATGCAAGACCTTTCTGAATATGAAAATCTCAGATACGGGCTTATGAAAAAGAAGATGTATAAGAATCTGGCAGATGATATCACTACATTTATAGTAAATACCTCTATTTCTACTATGGACATAGTTATGAATCCTTGGAAGAAAAAAGAAGATGTAAAAAAATATACGAATATAGAACTGTGTGATATAACTGAAAAGCTGGTATTTACAGATCCATATACAGATCATTTCAAAACGAATATCGTACTTGATGAGAGCAAAGAATTTGTAAAAAAAGAAATCTATGACGATGAAGAGTTGGTATTTGAGGCTGGAAAGCTAAAGTATAAATTTATGAACACTCCTCAGAGTTTACTCCACGGAGATTTACATAGCGGTTCGATTTTTGTAACTGAAACGAAAACTAAGGTAATAGACCCTGAGTTTGCATTCTACGGACCTACTGGCTACGATTTAGGCAATGTGATTGGAAACTTATTTTTTTCTTACATACATTCTGAAGTCGTTATGACAAATGAAGATGAAAAAACAGCTTATCTTGATTATATTAAGGTAACTATAGCTGAAATAGTTGATAAATTCAAGGAAAAATTCAGCCTCGCCTACGATGAAAAAGTAATTGATCCTATGGCAAAAAATTCTCGATATAAAAAATGGATAATAGAGAGCATCTTAGAAGATGCCTGCGGAATGGCAGGAACGGAGATAATAAGAAGAACTGTAGGAGATTCCAAGGTTAAAGAAATAGAATCTATAGAAAGTATAAAAGACAGGGTGTATATGGACAGGTTTTTAATTCTGCTTGGGAAAAAATTGATAAAAGAAAGATATGATATAAAAACAGGAGCAGATTATATTAAAGTCTTGAAATCTATAGAGATAGTAGATTAAGATATTGCCTAATTTTATATGCAATCGTACATAAACAAATAAGAATGATCTTGACCGGTTTTGCAAAAAAATAGAAGATGAATGAGAAACTTAAAAGGGGGAACCGTTTATGAATAATGAAAAAGAACAGGTCGTAAAGTTTGGGAAAAAATTGATAGACAAAAGATTAACTACAGGCTCGGGTGGAAATATAAGCGTGTATAACAGAGAAAAAAATCTTATTGCCATAAGTCCCAGCGGACTTGATTATTATGAAACCACCCCTGAAGATATAGTAATAATGGATATTGACGCAAACATAGTGGAAGGAAAGCACAGACCGTCGAGTGAATCAGGTATGCATTTGGAATTTTATAAAGCAAGGGCAGATGTAAACGCAATAGTTCACACCCATTCCAAGTTTGCAACGGCGATCGCTTGTATGGGCTGGGAACTTCCTGCCGTACACTATCTTATAGGAATGGCAGGACATAGTGTAAAATGCGCAGGATATGCAACTTATGGCACAGAGAAACTTGCAAAAAAAGCTCTTGAAGCTATAGGAGATTCAAATGCAGTTCTTCTTGCAAACCATGGACTTATAGCTTTGGGAGAAGATGTAGAGAGAGCATTTTCCACAGCAGAACATTTGGAGTTTGTTTCAGAAGTTTATTACTTGACAAAAACACTGGGGGTACCGAATATTTTAAGCAGTGAAAATATGGACGAAGTTATGAAAAAGTTTGGAACATATAGGTATAAGTAACGTAAGATTAGTATATAAGGAGAACAAAGTATGAGTGAAGAAATTATTAAGTTAATAGGTATCACGAAGATATTTCCGGGAGTTCTTGCGAATGATAATGTTACACTTGATGTGAGAAAAGGAGAAATCTATGCTTTGGTGGGTGAGAACGGAGCAGGAAAATCCACTCTTATGAAGACTATGTACGGACTTCATCAGCCCACTTGTGGAGAAGTGTGGATCAAAGGTAAAAAAATAGAAAACTTCAGTCCTGCTACTGCTATAAATAACGGCATAGGTATGGTGCATCAGCATTTTATGCTCTTACCTTCCTTTACTGTTGCAGAAAACATTGTTCTTGGGAAAGAAATCAGAAAAAACAAGGTATTTTTGGATAAAGAGGAAGCTAACAGAAAAGTAGCGAACCTATCAAAAGAATATGGACTTGATGTAGATCCGAAACTTAAGATAGAAGATGCCTCGGTAGGACTGCAACAAAGAGTAGAGATATTAAAGGCTTTGTATAAAGGGGCAGATATTTTAATTCTCGACGAACCTACGGCCGTACTTACACCACAGGAAACCAAGGAGCTTTTTGCAGTTATTAAAAAACTGGTAAAAGAAAAAAATATGACGGTGATTATCATAACTCATAAGTTAAATGAGGTAATAGAAATATCCGACAGAGTAGGAGTTATGAGATCGGGAAAGCTCATTGGAGTGGAAAATACTAAAGATGTAAATGAGAAGATACTCGCCGAGATGATGGTAGGAAGAGAGGTATTGTTTGAAAAGATTGAAAAAACCGATGTTGATGGAGATGTATTAGTACAGGTAGACGATTTGTGGATTAAGGATAACAGAGGTTTTGATGCGGTAAAAGGAATATCTTTTGAAGTAAAAGCCGGTGAAATACTCGCAATAGCAGGAATAGAAGGTAACGGTCAAAGTGAGTTGATGGAGGCTCTTACAGGAATAAGGAAAGTAGAAAAAGGCAAGGTATTTATAAAAAATAAAGAGGCTACCAATTTATCTCCTAAGAAAATAAGAGAACTGGGAACATCTCATATTCCGGAGGACAGACTGGCCACAGGTATGAGCGGGGATTCCAGCATAGAGGATAACCTCCTCATGGGAAAGCAGCACAGTGAAGAGTTTGCAGCAGGGGGTATTCATCTAAAGAGAAAGAATATAAAAAAGTATGCCAAGGACTTGATTGAAAAATTTGATGTTAGAACCTCGTCAGAAGAAGTAAAGATGGGTTCATTATCCGGTGGAAATATGCAAAAGGTAATAATAGCCAGAGAGTTTTCTTTTGATACTCCAATTTTGTTTATATCTCAGCCCACCAGAGGGGTGGATATAGGGGCGATAGAATTCATTCACAGGCAGATAGTGAAAAAAAGAAACGAAGGCTGTGCTATAGTTTTGATATCCGCCGAGCTTGATGAGATTTTCAGGCTTTCTGACAGGATTATTTGTCTTTATGAAGGGAAAATTACAGGACAGTTTAACAATTCAGAGATATCTAAGCTTGATATCGGTTATTATATGACGGGAAATAGAGGTTAGGGGGTCTACATATGAAAGGAAAGTTTAACGAACAATTGGAATATCTGGGATCGCTTTTTTTTGCTATTTTTCTGGCTCTTGTTCTCGGAGCTGTGATTATGATACTAAATGGCAAAAATCCTGTGCATGGGTATTTGTCACTTGTAACCGGAGCTTTAGGTTCAAAGTACCTTATTGCTACTACCTTGTCAAAGACGGTACCACTTATTCTCACAGGACTTGCGACTGCTATTTCATTTAAAAGCGGGATATTTAACATAGGTGGAGAGGGTCAACTCTATTTGGGAGCCTTTGCAGCTTCTTATGTAGGTTTCACTTTTACTGACTTGCCTGTGATTGTAGCAGTAATATTGGCAGTTATAGCATCTATGATAGTAGGCGGACTTTATGCCCTTATACCTGCAATCTTGAAAGTATACTACAACATAGATGAGGTTATAACTACAATAATGTTTAACAGCATCGCAATTATGTTTACAGGATACCTCGTAAACTATCCGTTTCAGGCATCACAAGGGAAAATGGGAGCAACTGAAATGATAGCCGAGAGTTTTAAGTTTCCTAAGCTTGTAGCTATGAGCAAGCTTAACACAAGTATTTTCTACACTATGATTATTGCGGTATTGATCTATTATCTAATGAAAAAAACTTCTTACGGCTATAATTTTAAGATAGTAGGAGAAAACAGCATATTTTCGAGGTATGCAGGTATAAACAACAGAACGTATATGATTTGGGCTATGCTTATTTCAGGTGCTTTATGCGGGATAGCGGGAGCATTTGAAGTGTACGGAACTCATTACAGATTTTTGCAAAATATTTCCAAAGGATTGGCATTTGACGGAATGCTGATATCTCTTATAGTTAAAAACAATCCGGCAGCTATAGTTTTGATGTCGTTATTCTTTGCTGTTTTGAAAACCGGAGCGAATGCTATGGAATTAAATACGGGAGTTGCATCTGAGCTTATACTTGTTATTCAGTCGGTTATCATACTGTTTATAGCGGGAGAAAGCGGGTTTAAGGAAATGTTAAAAAGAAGACAGCTAAATAAAGGAAAGTTGGTGAAATAATGAAAGATATATTTGATTTAGCTTTATTACAAAACACAATCAGGACAGCTACACCTCTTATTTTAGCGGCATTAGGCGGTCTTCTTACTATGCACGCGGGGATACTTAACATAGGAATGGAAGGTATGATACTCATAGGGGCGTTTTTCGGAGTTCTGGGAAGTTATTTTTTTGCCTCATCTTTTATCGGGGTACTGCTTGCTATCATTTCAGGAATGGCTATAGGAGCGTTGTTCGGTTTCTTTGTTATTGAATTAAAATCGGACGAGTTCATCATAGGTATCGCTATCAATATTTTTGCAGGAGGGCTTACGGTTTTTTTACTTAGGAGTATTTTTGGAGTGAAAGGTGCGTTTTCTTCTCCTGATATTAAGTCTCTTCCTGATGTTCATCTTCCATTTCTGGACAAAATTGAGGTGCTGGACAAGATATTTAACAACCACTCTATTTTGGTATATGCCAGCTGGATATTTGTGCTTATAATATATATTTTACTTTACAAAACGCCTTATGGTTATTGGATAAGAGGGGTAGGAGAACATGAAGAGGCGATAGAGACGGCAGGAATAAATCCTAAGAAAATAAAGTATATTTCGTCTATTCTGGGTGGGATGTTTTGTGGGATAGCAGGGGCACATCTTTCGCTTGGATATCTTACCTTGTTTACTGAAAATATGAGTGCAGGAAAGGGTTTTATTTCTCTGGCTGCCATTATTTTTGGCGGTTCAAATCCTGTTAAGGTGTATGGAGCATCCTTGCTGTTTGGATTTTTTGACGCTTTAGGTATCAGAATGCAGTCACTTGGTATAGCATCTCAGTTCACTCAGATGACGCCTTACGTAGCTACGGTGTTGGTACTCTTTATCGTAGCACAAAGAAAACTGATAAAGAGAAAGGGGTACTAAAGTGAGATATGATGCTGTGGTTATAGGATCGGGGGCTGCCGGACTTTACTTTGCGATATCTGCCGGTAAGAAAGGCAAGAAGATTGCTTTGATTGAAAAAAACAATGTGGGAGGAACTGCTTTTACAACAGGCTGTCTTCCTGTTAAGAAAATAATGGATAAGATTAAAAGTTATGAAAAAGCTAGGATATTAGAAAAAGATAATTTAGTTAAATTAAATAATGACAAAGAAGAACTTTTTAAATCAGGGATAAAATCTATAGAGAATATAAATAGGTTAATAAATGAAAAAATAAATAAAAATAATATAGATTTATATATAGGAGAGGCAAAAGTAATAAGCGAAATTGTGGTTAAGGTCGGGGAAATTTTGTTAGAAACGAATTATATCATCTTGGCTACAGGAACTAGAGCATCTACGGTTGAAAATTTCGCACCTATAGACCATGAAGTAATACTAAGCCATGAAGACATATTTGCTATGAAAAGTTTGCCCAAAGAGCTTACTATACTCGGAGCAAATGTAGAGGGAGTAGAGTTTGCTTCTATGCTAAGCGAACTGGGAGTAAAGGTAAGAGTAATAGAAAAAGAAGCCCGGATACTTCAGGGAAACGATGAAGATTTGATTGAAAATATCAAAGAAAGACTTATAGATAATGAAGTGGAGCTGATTTTAAATACTGAGGTTATTGCTGTCGAAAAATCTCAAGATGAAGTGATAATAAGATTTGCTGATGGAGAAAACTTAAAAGTAAAAAAACTTCTTATTACAGGAATAAGAAAGCCGAACATTCCAAAAGGTATAGAAGAATTACAGCTGGAGATGAACAACGGATTTATTAAAGTAGATGAAAATCTTATGACCAAAAAGCCGTCTATTTATGCTATAGGGGATATAAACGGGATTCATGGTATGGCACATATCGCATTACAGCAGGGAATTTTGCTATCTGATTATATTTGGGACAAAAAGAAGATATCTTTCAAATACAGCTCTTTGCCAAGATGTATATTTACTATAAATGAGCTTGCAGGGGCAGGATACCAAGAAAACGAGTTAGAAAATTGTGTAGTAAAAAAAATATATTTTAAAGATACTTTCAGAGGACTTGACTTAGATTATAACGACGGATTTATGAAGATAATCCTGCAAAATGATATAGTAAAAGGAATATGGATAAACCATATAGACGCAGGAACCTTAATAGGAAATGTAGGGTTGTGGATAGATAAGAATGTAAGCACAGACGAGATAAAAAGAAGTCTTTTCATCAATCCTACTTTGTCGGAAGCTTTGCCGGAAGCATTGATTTAATATCTTTTTAACCAACAAATAATCATTCGGTAACTCTATAGATTGCAAATTTAATCGCAAATAATAATTCTATAATGTTTAAATGTATATGCAAACGTATTTTAAAAGTAAATTCCTACAGGCTGAAAGAGCGGTCCTGACTCGTTCAGCCCGTAGAACTGTCCCGATTTTCAACGGAATTTTAGTTTTTCACTTGCAACGGAATAGTTTATACAAATCCAGGCAAGATTTTTCTTATGAGGATATATATTTATCAGTTATGATTACTTTAAAAGGTATCTGCCAATATATTCTCCGTGAACAAAACCAAGTTGGGCCAGGTTTTTTATTATCATTATAGTTGAAATACCTGCCAAAATTCCTGTAACAAACCTTCTGGGATTATTGCTAACCCACTTGTTGTATAATTGACCAAACCCGTCTATAACAAGAGGGATAAGAAATATAACTGACCATAAAAAATTTATTTCTGTATGGATGATGATAAGAGCAATAGCTAAGAAATATCCGACTAAAATCCCTGTGCATCTGGCACAAATTGGAAATTGTTTACCTTTGTAAAAAAAGGATCTTTCAGGAATACGGTGACAAAAAAATAAATATTTTAATATAGTGTTCATACTTATACGGAAAGTGATGCCATAACACCTATAGCAGTAAAAATAATATATAATGCAACACTAACACCAAATCCTATTAAAGTCCAAGTACAAACTGATTGAGACCGTTTCAAGTTTTGTGTAAAGATGAAAAACTGATATAAGATGTGTTATTAGTTACTGTAGGCAGAGCCTGATTTCAACAGGTTCTGCCCTTGTTTATATTATAATTCAGTTTCCGGACATGTCAAGCAGGGCTG
>JBHASY010000028.1:0-19024 GCA_041831635.1 Acetoanaerobium sp.
ATAAGTAATGACGAAATATCAACTGAACTTACTTTGATTGCACTTAACAGTGTTGAGTCTAAGTTCAATTTAAACTTTATAAAAAACAAGTCTTCGGGTATTGTGAAGTTTTTAATTGGTTTTTTATTAGCTTTAATCATTCTGTTTATCTCTGTTAGATACTATGTTTATAACCGGAGAAAAAAAAGATTTAGAAGAAAATCTTATCGTAAACTATATTAACTCTTTTAATTTTTCAATTTTTTTGGTTTAATATATATCAAGAATAGTATTAAAAAAATTTGGAATATTTTACAAGGAGGTTATTCCAATGGTAAAATTATTGATAGGTGGCGCAGGTAGCGGTAAAACAAAAGCAATGCTTAAAATTGCTAATGACTCTGTAGAACAGGTAAAAGGAGAATTAGTTTATATTGAGTCAAGTGGTAAGCATATGCATCAGCTTCATCGGGATATTCGATTTGTTTCAACAGAAGATTTTGATCTTGATACTTTCCCTTCAATATATGGATTTGTTTGTGGCATGGTAAGTGAAAATTACGATATTGAGAAAATCTTTATCGATGGGCTTGACAAGATAATCCATCCTTTATCTTCAGAACTAACTACGTTTATAGATATGGTAGATCAATTATCAGATAGACATGAATTTGAACTTTTCATTTCTGCCAGTATTTCTGACCAAGATATTTTAGAAAAAGTTAAACAATACTCTTACGATTATGAAAAAGAAACTCTGTAGCCAAAATGTCGCTTTGTTTTTTTAGTATGGTTTTCTGTTGATTTTTTAAATTTTCTATAAAGGGACTGTCCGGAAATAGCTTTTTCCTGACAGTCCCTTTATTCTTATTTTAAAAACTCTTATATATTTTTATTTAATTAAATATCTTTGAACACAAAGTACATCCTGTAGATGTAGCTGCCACTCCTCCAAGTGCAGTTTCTCTTAATTCCACAGGCATACCACGCCCCACTTTGTACATAGACTCTACTACTTCGTCAAAAGGAATTATGCTGTCTATTCCTGCTAATACCATCTCAGCACTGATTAGTGCATTAGTAGCTCCTATTGCATTTCTTTTCTGACAGGGTGCTTCCACTAGTCCTGCAATCGGGTCACAGATTAGTCCCATAATATTTTTCATACATATTGAAGCTGCATCTAAACACTGTTTTGGAGTTCCTCCCATAAGTTCACATACAGCAGCAGATGCCATTGCCGCAGCACTTCCCGTTTCAGCTTGGCAACCTCCCTCAGCCCCGGCAACGGTTGCATTTACAGTTACCAACATTCCTATTCCGGCCGAAGTAAATAAAGCCTTTGTCATCTGTTCATCAGTAAATTTATATTCTTCCTGAATAGCAGTTAAAACTCCGGGAATTATACCACAAGATCCTGCTGTCGGTGCTGCTACTATAAGACCCATGGAAGCATTTACTTCTAACACTCCCATTGCATATGCCATAGCTTTTGATGTGGTAAGTCCACTTATGTTTTTTTTGTTTTCAATTTGTTTTATAAGTTTTTTTGCCTCTCCACCTATCAATCCTCCCATAGACTTTACATCTTCTGTTAAAGACTTATACACTGCATTTTTCATAACGATAAATGACCTGTGCATCTGCGAAAAAACTTCATCTTCCGTTTTCCCATAGTTATGTAGTTCAAGTTTAATCATAATATCTGAAATTTTTAGATTTTCCTTCTTACATAAAAGCAATAGCTCTTTCCCGTTATCAAACTTCATAAAATACTCCTTTTATAAAAATTTATCTCAAATATAAAATTTTTCCGGATAAAATACTGTATTTTACAAATTATTTTAAAATTTTTGAGATTTTCACATCGTTCATATACTTAAGCTTAAACAGAAATCAAAAATGTATCAACTATATAGTCGTGTTCTTTCAATTTGATCAATATATCTTCCGAAATTTCCTCGTCAATCTCTATCATGGTAAAGGCTCTTCCACCCAAAGATTCTCTAAACAAACTCATAAAAGCTATATTTATGTTATTTTCACATAAAACTTTTGATATATGTGCTACCACTCCGGGTTTATCAATCTGTTGTACCATTATAGTACTATATTCTCCGGTGAATTTTACATCTATGCCATTTATCTGCCTTATTAAAACACTTCCGCCACCTATAGACTCCCCAATTAAACTCATATTCATAGATGCGTCTTCTCCTAAAATGTCTAACCTGACTGTATTAGGATGCATTTCAGATGTAATTTCTCCCTCTACAAAAGAGTATTTCAAACCGTTATTAGTAGCTATTTCAAATGAATTTCTAATCCTTTCATCATCTGTATCAAAACCCATTATACCTCCAAGCAAAGCCCTGTCCGTACCATGTCCTTTATAAGTTTTTGCAAATGAACCATAAAGAGTGAATTTTACTTCCTTGATTTTCCCTTTGAATAATTTGTAAGCAATAAGCGAAATTCTGAGTGCTCCCGCTGTATGAGAGCTGGACGGTCCTATCATAACAGGACCTACAATATCAAATACACTTATTTTTTTCATAAATCACCTCTAAAGCAAATTATCTACATTAAGTTCTTCTGCATCTTTCCAAAGTCTTTCTAAATTATAAAACTGTCTATCCTCTGTTTTAAATACATGTACTATAAAATCTCCATAATCTAAAAGTAGCCAATTTGAACCGGAAGTTCCCTCTCTTGCTTTAGCGAATATTCCTTGTTCTTCCAGTTCTTTTTCAATATTATCTGTTATAGACTTCATCTGCCTTTCGTTTGACGCACTAGTAATGATAAAATAATCTGCAAGCGAAGAAATAGAACCTATTTTTAAAATTTTTATTTCTTCTCCTTGTTTATCGTCGATTGCTTTGTACACTAATTTTATGGTTTCTTCAATATTCATCTAATTCCTCCTCTAAAAATCTTTTCCCACAACTACCAATGCATCAGGTTCTAAATTTTGATACGTCTGTACTTGTTGAACTATATTACCCTTTCCTAAAACCTTTTTAATTCCTTCAGCTAATTTTTTATTTTCTTTGTAATAAATGATAGTCTCCTCATAAGAAAAATTATCTGCATTTCCTGTTTTAGAAACTTTAAAATCCTCTATTTTCAGCAAATCCGCAACACGCACAGCAATTCCTTTTTTACCGGAACCGTTTAATATCACTATCTGTGCATCTTTTTCACTAGCTGTAAGAGTTTCCGTTTCCTGACTTGTAACTTCGTTTTGTTCAGAATTGACATTCTCTGTAGAATTTTCGTCTGCCGTTGTAGGATAATTCCCTGACAAAAGGAATTGCAAATCTTCTCTTAGAGCTTCATCATCTACTCTATAATAAGATATTCCATCAATAGATGTCGGATTTCCCGGAACAACAGCCTTTTGAATTTCACTAGGTTTTATTTTTATACCATCTTTTGCTAAATCAAGCATGTCTTTCTTGCTCATATCGGTATCTACATACATAGACAAAGTCTCAACATATTGCGGCACTCTGGTAATAGACGAGGGTGACATAACTTTTTCAAGCACTGCCTGTATGAACTCTTGCTGAGCATTTATCCTTCCCAAGTCCTGGTTTGCATATCCTTTTCTAAAACGCAAATACTCCATGGACTTTTGGCCGTCTAAAATTTGTTTTCCCTTTTTTAAATCTATTTTTAACGGCGGTGTAGCATATGGGTCTGAATATTTCATATTCATAGGAACATCTATTTCTACTCCACCTATATCGTCTATAGTTTTAAATAATGCTTGATAGTCTACTCTTACATAGTGATGAATAGGAATTTGCAGTAAGTCTTTTGTGGTTTTTAATGCTAAATCCACTCCACCGTAAGCATGTGCATGGTTTATCTTATCCATACCTTGCCTACCTCTAATTTTAACTCTACTGTCTCTCGGTATAGATAAAATAAAAGCAGTTTCAGTCTTAGGATCAATACTCACTAACATCATTGTATCAGTTCTTGAGACATTATCTTCATAATTACCGTCAAGAGCATCTATTCCCAGCATAAGAATATTTACCCTTTCCTTCTTTTCTTTAACATCTAATTCTTCCGTTGTCACTGCAACTTCTGTAGACTTATCAGCTGCATCTTTTTCAAAATAAAAATATAGTCCGGCTCCGAACCCCAAAGTAAATATAATAAAAAAACTTATAAAAATTTTAAAAAAATGCTTCATATGCAAACTCCTTTCTACTACAATATATTTATGGTTAATATCCCTTACAGCCAGTAAGGAGTTATCCATCTTGTTGCTTAAGCTGTATAATGATGGAGCAATCGGTATGTCGTCTTCCTTTCTTGGACTTTGCGTCCGTAAAAAAGACTGATAACCAGCTCCTCATTCGCAGCGTTCGTTTTATGCAGGTTGAACTGCCTTAGGTATGTTCGTGTCACACCACAGTAGATTGAATAGGCAATGAGTAAAACTGGTATTTATCCATTGCAATAATCTTAAAGGAGTGACAAATTTATGAACGCAGTAGGTATCGATGTTTCAAAAGGTAAAAGTATGGTTGCCATCATGCGACCTTTCGGTGAAATTGTTTCTACACCTTTTGAAATTAAACACACAATCAGTCACATCAATTCACTTGTAGAACTCATCAACTCTGTTGAGGGTGAGTCCCGAATCGTAATGGAGTATACAGGACGTTATTATGAAGTCCTTGCCCATCAACTTTCCGAGGCAAACCTATTCGTTAGTGCTATTAACCCAAAACTTATCAAGGATTTTGATAATGATTCCCTTCGCAAAGTCAAATCCGATAAAGCTGACGCTGTTAAGATTGCCCGATATGCTCTTGACAAGTGGCAAAATCTTAAACAGTATAGTGTTATGGATAAATTACGTAATCAACTTAAAACCATGAACCGTCAGTTTGGCTTCTACATGAAGCATAAGACTGCCATGAAGAATAACCTTATCGGCATCCTCGATCAAACCTATCCTGGTGTTAATACTTACTTTGATTGTCCTGCTCGTAGTGATGGCAGCCAGAAATGGGTTGATTTTGCATCTACATACTGGCATGTGGACTGTGTTCGTAAAATGTCACTAAATGCTTTTACCTGCCACTATCAAAACTGGTGCAAACGCAAGAAGTACAACTTCAGCCAATCGAAAGCTGAAGAAATCTATGGAAAAGCAAAGGAGCTTGTTCCTGTATTCCCTAAGGATGACATTACAAAGCTTATCCTCAAACAAGCAGTTGACCAGCTTAATAGCGCTTCTGTAACTGTTGAATCGCTTCGCACACTTATGAATGAAACTGCAGCCAAACTCCCGGAATATCCTATTGTTATGGCTATGAAAGGAGTTGGGCTTTCACTTGGTCCACAGCTTATGGCTGAGATTGGTGACGTTTCCCGTTTCACCCATAAAGGTGCTATTACCGCATTTGCAGGTGTAGACCCCGGTGTTAATGAATCCGGAAGCTACGAGCAAAAGAGTGTTCCGACTTCCAAACGAGGTTCTTCTGACCTTAGAAAGACTTTGTTCCAGGTAATGGATGTTTTAATTAAAACACACCCTCAAGATGACCCTGTGTATCAGTTCTTAGACAAAAAGCGTGCTCAGGGCAAACCTTACTATGTCTATATGACAGCAGGTGCTAACAAGTTTCTAAGAATCTACTATGGACGAGTAAAAGAATATCTCGCATCTCTTCCATAATCTTAATCATCACTATGATTTTCAGACCAGCACTGGTGTGGTGGTCTTATTTTGATACCTATTTTTCAACCTGTATAAAATTTTCAAAGTTCTTTCATTTTAGTCTTGACTTTTTATTTGCAGGCTCATTTAAAACACCCAAAAGATAATTCCTTGCTTCAACTGTCCTAGTATGAATGACTTTATTTTCTTTAATTAGGTGTATTATCGTTGAATTAAACGCAGAGTATAAAGCTAAATCACAATTTATATCTACTAATTTTCTTATTTCATCTACACCGGGATAATCCCTGTTTTTTTCCGTGTAATCTGCCAAACATATTGCCTTTTCGAGTTCACTCATATTCTTTCTTCCTGTAGTATGAAACTCGACAGCATTTAATATATCTTCATCGTCTACACCATAATCTAATTCAGCTATATATCTGGCTATTCTACCGTGCATTAACTCCTTGTTCCCAAATTCAACCTCATCAAATTTTAAACCGTTAGTTTCAGCGTAATCAAGCATTTCTTGTTTGCTCATTCCTTTAGCATAGTCGTGAAATACAGCTACACACCTGGCTTTTTCTTTTGATACCGAAAGTTTTTCAGCTAGTCTATCTACTTCCTCAATTACTCCTAATATATGTATATATCTTTTTTCATTTACCCTATTTTTAAGTTCTGTCATTATATTTTCTATATTTTTCATATCTCACCTATTTTTATAAAGATTATGCTTATAGATATACTTTTCCACCTGCTCATCCACCATATAAGTTATGCTTTTATTATCATAGACATTTTGCCTTATTTCCGTAGATGATATATCTATAACAGGGGTTTCAAAAAAATCTATCTTTCCGAGAAAATTTTTGCTTAAATATATCAAATCTCCAGCATTTTGAGTAATTCTAGATACTACCACAAATTTTGCATATTCAGGAAGCTCTTCATAATTATTCCAGGTATGTATAGTTTCAATAGTATCATAACCTACTATAAAATATATCTCTGTTTTTGAATAAAGGTTTTTAAGGTATTTTAAAGTATCTATCGTATAAGTATTTCCTTTTCTTTCTATCTCTATAAGCGATGAAAAAAAATAATCATTACTAGCTATAGCCAAGTTTACCATATTATATCTATCCATAGCCTCAGATACGTTTAGTTCTCCTTTATGTGGCGGCTGCCCTGATGGTATAAAAAACACCTTATCAAGATTGTACTTTATTCTAACTTGTTCAGCTATAAATAAATGACCATTATGAATAGGGTCAAAGGTTCCCCCCATGATACCTATTTTTTTATTTTCCATTTGCCTACTCCTGTTTCATCTATATAATACTAACTCATACATTATACCTTATTTATTTTGATTTTTCCAATTCATATCAAAAATAAACTACTCCATAAGAGTAGTTTATTAGAAATCAGTTGTATTTTTATTAACTAAATCATTACAATTTATCTAGGAAGCATAATTTTAGGATTATTTTTTGACTTTTTATAAATAGTAAATGTCGAGCCTATAGCCTGAACAAATTCAGCATTTATCTCCTGTACTATTATGCTTGCAGTTTCTTTTGTGTCCAGACCTGAATTATCAAGTATTCTTATTTTTAAAATTTCTCTTTTTTCAAGTACCTCTTCAATTGATGCCTTTACAGTGTCTGTGATTCCCTCTTTTCCTATATGAGACATTACCTCTAAATTATTTGCTAAAGATTTTAAAAAAGCCCTTTGTTTTCCTTTTAACATTTCATCACCTACTCGTAATATTCAAACTCTAAATCATAAAGCTTTACAGTATCTCCATCTTTAACACCAATGGAGCGAAGTTTTTCAAACACTCCTGTTTTTTCCATTACATTTTGGAAATATCTTATAGACTCCATATCATCAAAATCCACTGAATAAAGCAGTTTTTCTAGTCTATTTCCCTCTACTACAAAGACATCATTTTCTTTATATACTTTTATTTCATCTATGTTTTGAGAAATAATCTTTGTTTCATCGTAGATATCTTCTTCATCAAACAAATCTACTTCTTCTGTTTCTTTTAACATCTGTGAAACCATATTTAAAATTTCATCTACCCCGCTTAAAGTAGCGGCAGACATACTGTAAACCTTATACCCTTTACTTTCAAGTTCTGTTTTAAAATCATTATATACCTCTATATCTTCTAAAATATCCATTTTATTTGCCACAACTATTTGAGGTCTTGAGGATAATTTTTCATTATACTTTTTTAATTCATCATTTATTTTTTCGAAATCATCTAGAGCATCTCTTCCTTCTACCCCCGAAATATCGACCATATGAATCAAAATCTTAGTTCTTTCTATATGTCTTAGAAAGTCATGCCCTAAACCTATACCCTCGCTTGCCCCCTCTATGATTCCAGGTATATCTGCAACCACAAAACTATCTCCATTTTTTAGTTTTGTAACTCCTAAATTAGGTGTAAGGGTGGTGAAATGATAATTTGCTATCTTAGGTTTAGCTTTTGAAATTATCGAAAGAAAAGTTGATTTCCCAACGTTAGGAAAACCTATCAATCCTACATCAGCTATAAGTCTAAGTTCAAGTACAATATTTTTTTCTTCTCCATTCTTTCCCGCTTTTGCAAATCCCGGAGCCTGCCTTACAGCAGTTTTAAAATGAGTATTTCCTCTTCCGCCATACCCACCTCTTGCTACGACGAACTTATCTCCCGATATTTTTAAATCTGCCATAACAAGCCCTGTTTCTTCATCTTTTACTATCGTTCCAACAGGAACTTTCAAGTATAAATCCTCGCCGTTTTTACCAAACATATTTGAGCCTTTTCCGTCTTCTCCGGATTCAGCAATATATTTGCTTTTATATCTGTAGTCCATAAGGGTACGTAAATTTGAGTCTGCAATAATTATCACATCTCCGCCTTTCCCACCATCTCCCCCTGCCGGACCTCCCGCCGGAACATATATTTCTCTTCTAAAAGCAACTGCTCCGTTACCGCCATTTCCTGCTTTTACATATAGTTTTGCCTTATCTACGAACATTTTCCTCACCTTTTTCTGTACATACAAAATTAGGAGTGCTTAAAAGCACTCCTATAAGTAAATTCTTATTCAGCTACAGCAGGATATATGCTGACTTGCTTTCTCTTCTTGTCTTTTCTTTCAAACTTTACAACTCCGTCAACCAGAGCAAAAAGTGTATCATCTCCACCCTTTCCAACATTATTGCCAGGATGTATTTTAGTTCCTCTTTGTCTTACAAGTATAGAACCGGCAGACACTTCTTGACCGTCAGATCTTTTAACTCCAAGTCTTTTAGCAATAGAATCACGACCGTTTTTAGAAGAACCTACCCCTTTTTTACTTGCAAACAATTGGAGATTCATTTTAAACATGAACTACACCTCCTCTTTCTTCATATATATATAACTCGAATAATTTTCCTTAATATTATCCAGTCCCAATCTTAGCGTATTAGTCAAAATACAAACCTTTTCAAACATAGACGGTTCTAAATCTTCCGGAATTTTAAAATACAGGTATCCGCTTTCCACTTTATACTCTATATTCCCGTCCAACAAATCTATTAATCCAAGCAAAATCGTTTGGGTTATTACAGAAACCGACGCACATACTATGTCATGACCATATTCCTTTGAGTTTGCATGTCCACTAATTTCAGCACTGTAAATATCATTTTTCTTAAGCTTCAATTCTACCTTTACCATATTAAGCATTTATAGACTCAATGGTAATTTTGGTATATGGTTGTCTATGACCTTGTTTACGTCTGTAGTCTTTTTTAGCCTTATACTTGAACACTATTATTTTTTTAGCTTTACCTTGTACTAAAACTTTTGCATTCACTTTACAGTTAGCTACATCAGAACCTGTCATAACTTGACCATCTTTAGAAACAGCAATAATTTTATCCAGAGTTACAACATCTCCTTCAGCAGCGTTTAGCTTTTCTACGAATAGAGTATCTCCCTCTTTAACCATATACTGTTTTCCACCGGTTTCAACGATTGCGTACATAAAGCACCTCCTCTTTCCAGTCTCGCCACGTAAGGTTTTTCTCAGATTCAGAAAATTTATACCTCAAATGAGCGGCTTCTTACAAATAACTATGATATCATAAGACCATAACAGTGTCAACGAAAATCAAATTAAAAATGAACCTTTAATGTCAACTCTTTCATATCTATAATCTCAGCCTCTATGTTTATGCCCAGACTACATTCTATATCTTTCAAATATTTGTTTGCAGTTTCGCTTGTATATGGCAATTTAATTCTATATGACTTTTGATTTGTATGCTTGACTGCATTGCTAAGTTCGATAAACAACTGATTAAAGTATAAATCTTCGGTAAAAATTTTCCCAAATCCGTCACAAAGAGGACATATCTCAGTGTATTTTTCATATATGTTTTCCTTATATCTTTTCCTAACAATCTGCATTATCCCAAGCTCAGTTATAGAAGTTACTGAAGATTTTTTCCCGTCTTTTTTCAAAAGTTCATTTACCTTGTCAATCAATTTTGCTTTATTTTCGCTCTCCTTCATATCCAAAAAATCAATCAATATAATTCCGGATAAATCTCTGAGAAATATCTGTCTTACAGCCTCATCTGACGCAATTAAATTAACCTGTAAAACATTTTTTTCAAAACCAAGTTTGTAATTGGAATTTCCTGCATTCACATCTATTATATGGCAGGCCTCTGTACTTTCTATAAATAAAGATATATTGTCATTTACCTCAACTTTTTTTTGAAATAAATTTCTAATTTGAGGAGTAAGTTTTAAATAATCGAATAAAAATTCGACATCTACAAAAGTTGGAGAGTTTATTTTTATCTTATCTTTTATAGAATTTTCTATATATTTTAAAATATTTTTATCATTACATATCAATTTATCTATACTTTCAGGATTTGATTTAAATATAAAATTCTCTATAGCGTTATGTTGTGTATATATAAGTTTGTTTTCCAAACCTAACTTGGATTTTTTTTCAATTTTATTCCAAATAGTAAAAACTTCATCAATATCTTCTTTGATTTCATTTTTGTCAGTATTATATGCTAAGGTTCTTATAACTACACCTACAGGATAGTCTATCTTATCATTTAGATATTCTTTAATATCTTCCTTCCAGCGATAATCTTCTATCTTGTTTGAAAAGCTTATACCATTTCCATAAGGAAATATAACGCAATATCTCCCCATCAAACTTATTTCTCTTGTCAATTTAGGCAGTTTGTTTTTTAATTTAGAGCGTTTTACTTGAAGTATGAGTTCATCTCCTTTTTTCACTCTTTCAAGAGAAAAAGAATCTTGCAAATACCCCTCTGATATCCCTAAATCCACTACTGCTGAATTTAAATTCTTATTTATTTTTTTAACAGTTGCTCTGTAGATATTTCCCTCCAAAACACCCTCTGATGAAGATACAAAATCTACTCTTACAAGATTCCCGTCTAATATACAGGCTAATTTATCAAATTCTTTTCCTTTTTCTATTACAAAATCCATTAGCTTACCCTCTACATAACACTAGATTTTTTCCCTGTATTTTCGTCTATATTATAGGTGTCGAGTTTTATTAAGTCATATCTTATTTCGCCTATCTCTTCTAAACTTTCTATAAGTTCAATTATCTTTCTAGGATTGATACTTTTAGCTGAACCACTGCAAATATCAACAAAAATACTGATACTTTCGTTTTTCTTCTCAAAATCTACATTTCCTATATACTCTTTTACATTATATTCTTTTAGATTACCCTTTTTAGTTTTCTTAGAAAGCATTATCTCTTTGGCATCGTTTATTTTATTTATAGCCGATGTGATTTTCGATATTCTATTTTCATCCTTTTCATCTAATGCTATTTCATATTTACTATGAGTTATAAATGTAACTAAAGATTCTACTTTTCCTATCAAAATTTTAGCATCTATAAAATTTATTCCCTCAACACTTTTTTCATTTAATTTCTTGATGAGGAAATCTTCATTTATATCCTCGTCAAATTCCATATCCAAGTATTCACAGTGACTTTGAACTCCAAGCTGAAGTGCCGGAGAAAATGCAGTTTTAGGGTGAGGATTAAATCCCTCACTGTAGGATAATTTAAAACCGGTTCTTCGTACTATTCTTTCCATAAGTTTTATTATGTCTAAATGAGATATATAACTGATATCTCCAAGCTTACTGTATTTTATTCTTGCAAGCATCAGCATAACCCCCTTGCGATATCAGTATTAACATTACATAAAAGACAACCTTGTCTACAGTCATTGCTGGTTTCTGCCTTTAGCGCCTTTTCATTTTCTCTTATCAAAAACTCCTTTGACACGCCGCAATCTATGTGATCCCATGCCAATATCTCGTCATAATCTCTTTTTCTTGTAGAATAAAAGTTCATATCCACATTACACTCGTCAAAAGCCTGTACCCACTTGTCATAGTCGAAAAATTCATCCCAGCCGTCAAATTTACAGCCCTTATTAAATGCCGTCTCGATTACAGCTCCAAGCCTTCTGTCTCCTCTCGCAAACACCCCTTCAAGACTGCTGGTCAACGGTGCATGATAATTAAAGTTTATGTTCTTTGATGATTTTAACTTATCTTTAATATATCTTTGCTTTTCTCTTAGCGTTTCTACGTCATCTTGTGCCATCCATTGAAACGGAGTAAAAGGCTTAGGAACAAAACAGGCTGAACTTATAGTAATGCTGGTTCTTGGATGAATTTTCCCGTTATTTATTCTTTTGTGAACATTCAAGGTATCATATCCCATTTTAACTATCGCATCTAAATCCTCATAAGTTTCAGTAGGAAGTCCAATCATATAATACAGCTTTATCCTGTTCCAACCGTTAGAAAATGCCTTATATGCCGTATCCAGCAAGTCATCATTTGTCACCCCTTTGTTGATTACGTCTCTTAACCTTTGTGTTCCCGCTTCCGGTGCAAATGTCAATCCGGATTTCTTTACTTTCTGAACTTTCTCAGCCATCTCTACCGAAAAATTATCCAGTCTTAAAGATGGTAATGAAATACTGGTCATATTTGAAGAATGTTTTTCATTTAATTCGTCCAATAACTCTGCCAACTTTGAATAATCACTGCTACTAAGCGATGACAGCGACATTTCTTCGTATCCTGTAGTCTGAAATACTTTGTCAGCAATTTCAATCAATTTTTCTACACTTTTTTCTCTGATAGGTCTGTAGATCATACCTGCTTGGCAAAATCTGCAACCTCTGGTACACCCTCTGAAAATCTCCAGCATAATTCTTGCGTGTACAATCTCAATATTCGGTACCAACAAATTTTCAGGATAAAAGACACTGTCCATATCTCTTACGATGCGTTTTTTTATCTTAGACGCAATGCCTTCGTACATAGGAGTTACGCTTTTAACTGTGTTGTCTTGATTGTATGAAACATCATAAAAAGCCGGGATATATACTCCCTCTATATTTCTGGCCGCCTCTAAAAGAAATTCTTTTTTAGAATAGTTTCCTTTTTTATGTTTTTTATAAAGTTGCATAATTTCCGGCATTATTTCTTCTCCCTCACCGAGAAGAATCATATCTGCAAAGTCTGCAAGAGGCTCAGGATTATAAGCACAAGGACCTCCCATCATCACTATAGGATAATTTTCATCTCTGTCGATAGAGCGAAGAGGAATTCTGCCAAGATTCATTATATTTAATATATTAGTGTATGAAAGTTCATACTGAAGTGTAAATCCTATAAAGTCAAATTCATTCAGAGGCGTTCTGGACTCTAAAGAAAACAAAGGTAAGTCATTTTCTCTAAGCCTTTCTTCCATATCCTTAGCTACTGAAAATACTCTCTCGCACCAAACTCTGTCTATATTATTTAAAACACCGTAAAGAATATGCATCCCTAAATGGCTCATTCCTATTTCGTATAAATCAGGAAAAGCAAACACATACCTTATATCTACATCATCAGCATTTTTTATGACACTATTAAGTTCTTTTCCTATATATCTTCCCGGTTTTTCAACCTTGTCAAACAATCTTCTATAATTTATAGACATCTTTTCCTCCCAAATGCACTTTTGCAGTAAATCATAAGAACCTTATGTCGTTGAAAATTTGATTTTACAGTTTCACTACGACTTTTCATTATACCCTAATGTTTTAAAATTTGTCTATATATCAAACCATACAAATTCTTAACAGGGTCTTAAATTGGTAACTTCGAAAAATAATTTAATATAATTTTATATATACTGTCATACTTTATCTTCTTAATTATATGTTTTATATTTCCAATAAATACAAAAAGACCCGAATTGACTTGCAAAATGTTATAATCCGGGTCTTCTAAGTCTTAAATCCGACTTTTATTTTATTATTTATTTACTAATAAAGCGTACTCCTACTAATTTATTTTAATATTTGACATTTATCAATTACTTATTTACTCATTCTATCATTTAAAGTATTCACTGCAAAAGTAGCTACATCATCAGCAAATTTACCAGGACCAAAACCTGCATCATAGCCTAATTCTTTTGCTATTTCGTTATTTATTCTCGGTCCTCCGCAAATAAGTACAAACTTATCCCTTAGACCCTCAGCTTCTAAAAGTTCTATCAAATGCGTCATATTTTGAATATGAACATTTTTTTGAGTTACTGTCTGAGAAACTAAAAGCACATCAGCTTTTAATTCTACAGCTTTTTTTATAAAATCTTCATTTGCAACTTGACTTCCAAGATTATATGCGTCTATCATTTCATATCTTTCAAGACCATAATGCCCTGCATAGCCTTTCATATTCATTATTGCATCTATCCCTACTGTATGAGCGTCCGTTCCCGTACTTGCTCCCACCACAACAATTTTTCTTCCGATATTTTCTTTTATATATTCATCTGTTTCTTCCATAGATAGTATTTCCGAGTTTACAGACTCTACGTGAATTTCATTATAGTTTACAGACTGAACAAAGTTTCCGTAAACTACAAAGAAAGTAAACTCTTCGTCTAAAGACTGCTGCATTACTACGCCCGGCTCTTCTAATCCCATCTTTAAGGCTATTTGCTTTGCCGCCTCTGCTGAGCGTTCATCGTTTTTTAATGGTAAGGTAAAGCTAAGTTGAACCTTTCCATCGTTCATAGTATCTCCATAAGGCTTAATTCTTTCTAAATCTAAAACCTTATCAAAATCCTTTTTTTCCATAGAATATAAACCTGAGCTCATTTCAATTTCCTCCCATACAATGAATTACTTATTAAGCATCAATTCTACAAATGGGTTATAATAATTTTCATCTTTGCCAACTACCCCATTTAAACCTTTTCCGCCGTCTTTAGGTCTCTTAACTCCTCCAAAAATACCTTTTTCTAATGTATCAAATAATCCCAACTGCTCTATTTCTTCTAAAAGTTCATTTGCTTTTTCCAAAACAAAACTCGCTCTCTTTTGAATTAAACCGTCTTTTTTAAATTCGATTTCTTCAGATATGGCTTCCATATTATTGAATATATATTTAGCATTTTCTATCGAAAGTGCCCTATCTGACATAAATGGTGTATGAAGAGCCTCTGTTAACATTCCAAGAAGGTGTATTCTTTGATTTGTCATTATAGTTACCATATTGAACAAAGCGTCTTGAATATGTCCTTTAAATATATTTCCTGTCATAAATTTTGTAGGAGGCATATATTTTAAAGGAGCTTTCGGAAATATTTCCCTTGCCATTTGAGCTTGAGATAATTCATAAAGAAATCCGTTTTTAAGTTCAGGATCCATTTCAAAAGCGTGTCCCAGTCCCATCTGTTCTTCAGGAAGCCCTGCTAATAAAGCAAATTGTTCATTGATAAACTGAGACGCAAGCACAGTATGTGCCTCTTCAAAGGCATCGGCAGTAGTAAGATAGTTATCTTCTCCTGTGTTGATTATTACTCCTGCAAATCCATTTATAATTCTTGAGAAGTTTTGGTCTATCATAGTTCTTTGCATATTTATATCTCTAAATAAAATTCCATATAAGGCGTCATTTAACATTACATCCAGTCTTTCAAGTGCCCCCATAGCAGCGATTTCAGGCATACATAATCCTGAGCAGTAGTTGCAAAGTCTGATGTATTTTCCCAGTTCTGCTCCTACTTTATCAAGAGCCTCTCTCATAAGTCTGAAGTTTTCCTGAGTTGCATAAGTCCCGCCAAAGCCCTCTGTAGTTGCTCCGTAAGGAACATAGTCCAGCAAAGATTGCCCTGTGGTTCTGATAACTGCTATAACGTCAGCACCTTGTTTCGCAGCAGCTACAGCTTGAGTTATATCTTCGTATATGTTTCCTGTTGCAACTATTACATATAGAAGCGGTCCTATCTTATCGCCATACTCTGAGAAGCGAGCCTCTCTTGTATTTCTGTTATTTTTTATTCTTTCAACAGTTTCTTTTGCCATAGAAAAAGCTTTAGTTTTAACTTCAAATAAGTCTTTCATAGGAAGCTTTGTAAGGTCAAGTTCTCCGTCTGATACTGCCTGTGCTATTTCTTGAGGTGTTTTTCCCGTATCCAGCACAGCATTTGCTATATAGATAGCTGCCCCAAGATTTAGTCCATTATTTTCTTTTATATGGTCTACCACTACATTTGGAAGAGGTACATCGTCGCTATTTACTCCATCTATTCCTAATAGACGGCATACTGCTCTTTCAACTGTAACTGTAGTATGTTTTTCGATAAATTCTTGTGTATCCATTGCAATAGCTTTTGCTTTTGCTCTTGCTTTTTCCACAAGGCTAAAGTCCAAATTCAACTTACTTTCCACAGATATCACTCCTCATAATACTTTTTTATAATAGAATAAAGTTCTTCATTAAGCCCTAAAAATTTACAGATGTTCAAAGCATCTTTTGGAACTTCTTCATCCTCACATTTTTCTAAGGTATAGTCCATAAGTTGCTGAAGTAACTCGTGGTTATTTGATGTCTTATCAGTACTGTTAATCGTTAGTTTATCAAAATCTATATTTTTTAGTCCTCTTACTCTATACTGAACTACATCTTTTAAATCTATGCTGTCATAGTGAGTGCTAATGACAGAGAATGTATTTTTGTCATTTAAAAATCTCACTACCGCATTTACTATAGCTCTTCCCTCTTGAGGATTAGTTCCTCTTGCAAGTTCGTCCATAACAATAAGACCGCATCCGCTAGAAGATAAATCTATAGCCTCGTCAAGCGCCTTTATTTCTGCACCGAAGCTGCTCAATCCTCTGTTAACAGACTGCAAATCGTCCATTATCATATAAACATAGTCTAATGCAGGAAGTCTGACACTATCTGCAAAAGCAAAAAAACCAAGCTGAGATAAGGTCACATTTAAAAGCAAGGTTTTAAGAGTAAGTGACTTCCCACCCATATTTGCTCCCGTTATGACAGTCGCTCCTTCTTTAAGAGTTAAGCTTACAGGAACATAACAACTTCCTTTTTCTTTTAAGATATTGTTAAAGTATGGATTGCTCATATTTTCTAAATGGATTTCATATCTATCCGTTATCGTAGGACAAATACACTCATAATCTTTAGAAAGTTTTGCTTTTGCTATAAGCAAGTCTAAATATGTAATTAACTCAATATTTTTTTCTATGATATCAGCAAAAATACATATCTTTTGAGTGAGTTCTTTTCTTATTTCCTGCTCTCGTATTTCTTCTTGATATACCAGATCTCTCCTTTTCGATAAGGTTTTTTCAATTAAGTCACTATTTGTTTCGTTTCGGATCTCCTGCTCTAATCTTTTTTTGTCTTTTCTAATTTTGCTTAGGTTCTCACAGTAGTCGTCATAAATCATAAAGGTCGGCAACTTCGTGTCTTCAGGATCTAAAATGCCATATACTTCGTCTAAGCTTTCAAGTTCAAAGTTTTTGACTATGATACTGTGATCTTTTACAGCCTTAGTCAAAGAATTTACATAGTAAGAAAATAATTTCACTTCATAAAGTTCTACTATGTCTAAGGTTCTTTTGTTTTTAAGATTTGTCACAGTTCCTGAAATATCTTTGATTTTGCTAAGTATAGATGCAAACTTAGCATAAACCTCCCTACGATTTATTATATTTTCTAAACAATAAGATATATTGCTAAATTCATCAAGTAGCTTTTCTTTATTATCCTTACCAAATATCTCAAGGTTTTTTATTTTATTTCTACCCATAGGAGTTAGTATTTTCATTTGAGAAAAGACAAAATTCAAGCCTATATCTCTTATTTCTTCTTTTTTCAGCTTATACATAACTATATCTCCCAAATACATTTATAGCATTAAGCCCTGTTGCTTCTCTAAGTGTTTTTCCTAGAGTATCATCGTCCAACTCTGCTCCCGTAGGCGATGTAGGATTATAATATAATGCTTTTAAATCAATAGGATACTGAACATAAATATCGACTGAGTGCCTTTTCATTTGATTATATACATCAGTTCCTATAAATATCTTTGTTCCATCTTCTACTATTATATCTATAGCAAGATTTTTAGATTTTTTTGAAAGTATTTTTTTAGAAATGTCTTCAGAGAGCACTCCTTTTATATATATGGTCTCGATTTTTTCATCTATAAAGTTATCTATTTTTTCAGCTACCTCAGTAGATGTATATGCCTCTAAAAAAGTTTTCGAACCATCGTTATAAATAATTACTGCTCTATGACTTTCATTTAAGTCAAATTTTTCTAAATCGTCACTTAATCTATGTTTAGGTAAGCTAAGCATTTTTACTACATGAGCGGTCTTATCTACTACAGTTTTTACGCTTGTGCCTATGACTGCCCCTGTACAAAGTATCGCAGAGTCGACTATAGCAGGAGAGCACTGCGTCATTCTGGATATCGCTCCATCGACGTATATTTGATTTGATCCATACTCTTTCAGTTTATTTACTATTTCTCTCATTTGAGAAGTAGTTGATGGTCCTGCCAAATCTATATAGCCATCACTCTTAGAACGAATAAAAACTATATTCCCCATAGGAGTAGAAATATTCGTAGATTCCAATATTTCTTTAGTGATATCCGACTGAAACATACATTTTTTAGCTGTTGCCAGTATAGTTCCTTTTTTTATGTATATTCTGGGTTTAGGAGTGTGCGTAACTCTGTCTACAGACTCTCCATCTCTTCCAATAGAAGTAAGACCAAGGACATCACTGCCCTTAGCCTTACTGAGAATATAATTTAATACCGTAGTCTTGCCTACATTTTTATCCATTCCGATTATTGCTGTTGAGTCGGAATTACTTCCTACGCTTAACATTTTTTAGTGATGTCCTCTTTGTTTTCTTTCTAAGCCCTC
>JBHASY010000029.1:0-22011 GCA_041831635.1 Acetoanaerobium sp.
AAGTGCCACTGGGAGTAGCAGTGCTTCACGACGATAACAGTCTTGAAATTTTAGATGAAGAAATTCCGCTGGGAACAGGTTTGCAGGAAAATACGGAAGTACTTTCAGAAAACACATCTGTGCTTGGCAGTGTAAAAATTCTTCCTAAGACAGGAGAGATCGACTATACAGCTATCTTCTATGTAGGTGGGTCGGCAGCTATAGCATTAGGATTTGTTATGATGAATAGAAGAAAAAATTTCAAAAACCAAGATTAGGAATTTTGTTAAGAATTGATAAAAAGTATTAAAAAATGAATTTAAACAAAAAAAGAGAGCTTTGGCTCTCTTTTTTTATTTAAAAAAATAGTCAGATGAAATTTAGTTTTAAAAGTAATAACTCTCCGGTGTATATTTATTTTTAAATTATGTGCTAAAATAAAAAAGAGGGAGATGATATCTATGGAAAAAATCATAAAGCCAAAACCTATAGAACTTATAAACCTTTTAAAACAGGCTAAAAATATTTATATTCAGGGGCATAACTATCCTGATCCTGACGCAATAGGGAGTGCTTTCGGGCTACAGAATTTTTTAAGACACTATGGTATAGACTCTACTTTGTGTTATGTCGGAGCGATAGATAGGCTTAATACTAAGTTTATGCTTAAAAATTTTGGGATTGATTTATATAAATATGATGACATTAAGCATAAAATGAGTGAAGAGGACTTTATTATAAATGTAGATGCCCAAAAACTTAATGCAAATATCACTGATATTATAGGCGAAGAAGTTGCCTGCATAGATCACCATCCAGTTTTTATTCCTATTGACGAATATAAATATAAAGATATCAGAATTACAGGAGCGTGTGCGAGCATTATCGCTTCGTATTATTATGAAACAAATACTCCAATAGAAAAACACGTGGCTTCGGCTATGGCTTATGCCATAAAAATGGATACTAGCGAACTCATCAGGGGAGTGACTGCATTAGATGTAGATATGCTGAATTGGCTATACAAGATGTCTGATCTAACTTTAATAAAAAAAATGTACACATATTCTATAGAATACCTTGATTTAAAGGCTTACGGAACAGCGATTGAAAACATAGAAATCTATGAAAATATAGGGATTTCCTATGTGCCATTTGACTGTAATCAGGCTTTAGTTGCCGTACTTAGTGATTTTATCTTGTCTTTAGATGTGGTAGAAGTTTCTATAGTATATTCTATAAATAAAGATGGGCTTAAAGTTTCAGTAAGAAGTGAGATATCTAGTGTCAATGCAGGAACTTTGATAGAAAAGGCTTTGATGGGAATAGGTTCCGGCGGTGGACACTCAGCTATGGCAGGAGGCTTTGTATCAAACAAAAATCTGAAAATCATTGGAAGTGAGTACAAAAATGTCATAAAAGAAAGATTTATTGAATGTCTTGGAGGCAGGAAATAGGCTTCTTATTTATATTCATAACAATTTAGTTGTGTTAAAGCAAAGGGTTAACGATGCGTGGTCTCAGGTAGAAATACAACTAAAGAGAAGATATGACTTTTGTATAGTTTTTTTGACGAAAATGAAGAACTAAATAAATATATTAAAATATTCATCAACGTATCAACAGTCATCATCAGGAAGAGGAATATGAGGAGTATTCTCTAGTGGTGGTAGTTATGGTGGTAGGTAAAGAGGAGAGATTTTATATGGATATGAAAATCAAACCGGGATATGATGAGCCACAGGAAGTAGTAAAACTTTTTTCGGAGTATACTAACTTGCTGATAGAGGCAGATAATGAAGTAAAGAAGTATTTAGAAATTCAAAATTATGATGATGAAATTCGGGATTTAAAGAAAAAATACGGACTTCCCAAAGGACGACTATACCTTGCATATGTAGATGGCGAAACAGCCGGGTGTATAGCGTTAAGAGATTTAGACGGTAAAAACTGTGAAGTAAAAAGGCTGTATGTAAGACCTAAGTTTAGAGGATTTAATCTTGGGGATTTATTGATGAACAAAATTATTGATGATGCAAGAGAAATAGGATATGAAGCTATGCTGCTTGATACTCTTCCTTTTTTGAAAAGTGCGATAAAGCTTTACAAAAGGCTAGGATTTTACGAAATACAAAGCTACAACAACGAGCCTATGGAAACTTTGATTTATATGAGATTTGATTTGAAGTAATTTTTTAAAAATATGAGGGAGATAATATAAAATTTTATTATTTTTAGTTAAATAAATGCGTTAATGCAAATTTAATCTAAACTTTTAGAGTCGAATTACTGTCTTTATGTTCAATTAAAATTACGCATTTTACTTTAAATAAAATAGAATATAGTTCGGAATAATACGAATTATATATAAAGAAAAAATTAAAAATATAAGAAAAACCACTTGATTTATTAGAGCATATCCTTTAAAATTAAAACATACTATTCTAAATACGAATAATAAAGCAAAAAAACCTGATATAATTCGGTAATATGGTCCGAAGTTTCTACAAAAAGCCGTAAACTTTTTACTATTGGGTGAGGTTAACAAATTGAGCAAGGTGGGCTCGTATGTTCATCATCATTCAAAATTCAGGAGGTATGAAATGACAGATTCAAATCAGACACAAAAAGGTTTTTTGGAAAGAACCTTTAAACTGTCGGAGCACAAAACAGATGTGAAGACAGAGGTACTTGCCGGTATCACAACATTTATGACTATGGCGTACATACTGGTAGTAAACCCTGCCATTCTTGCAGATGCAGGTATGGACAAAGGTGCAGTTTTTGTGGCTACAGCACTTGCGGCTGCTATTGCTACATTTATTATGGGATTTTTGGCGAACTATCCGTTTGCACTGGCACCGGGAATGGGACTTAATGCGTTTTTTGCTTATACTGTAGTGCTTGCTATGGGTTATACATGGCAGTTTGCACTTATGGCAGTATTTATTGAAGGTATTATTTTTATTTTGTTGACTTTTCTTAATGTAAGGGAAAAAATTATAGATGCTATACCGCTGGGACTGAAAAATGCAGTTAGTGCCGGGATAGGACTGTTCATTGCATTTATAGGTATGGCAAATGTAGGTATAGTACAGGCAGGTGGAGCAATTTTATCTGTAGGAAATCTTCGTGATCCTCTTGTACTTTTGAGTTTATTTGGACTTTTAGCGACAGCGGGACTTCTTGCGAGAAATGTTAAAGGTGCTTTTCTGATGGGGATGTTGATTACTACGGTTGTAGGTATGGTAACAGGACTTGTTGCTTTTCCGTCAGGATTTATGTCAACACCACCGTCACTTGAACCTGTATTTGGTGCTTTTCTTCAGGCGGATAAAGCTAAGATGTTCGGTCCTGAGATGGCTATTATAGTGTTTACTTTCTTGTTTGTAGATTTATTTGACACTGTAGGTTGTTTGGTAGGGCTTGCGGCAAAAACCGATATGCTTGACGAAAACGGAAAGCTTCCTAAAGCTAAACAAGCTTTGTTTGCGGATGCGGTGGGAACTACGGTAGGTGCAGTACTTGGAACTTCGACTGTAACTACATTCGTAGAGAGTGCTGCGGGGATATCTGAAGGAGGAAGAACAGGACTTACAGCAGTTGTTACAGGAGTTCTTTTCTTGGCGTCGCTGTTGTTTTCTCCTATTTTCATAGCTATACCGGCTCAGGCTACAGCTCCCGTACTTATACTTGTCGGGGTAATGATGGCATCGTCTATTTTGAAAATAGATTTTAGCGATATGACTGAGGCTATCCCTGCTTTCTTAACTATAGTGATGATGCCTCTTGCATATTCCATAGCTGAGGGGATATTGTTCGGAGTAGTGTCATTTGCTATTATAAAACTGATTTCAGGCAAAGGAAAAACGGTAACACCTGCACTTTATGTTCTTGCACTTTTATTTATAGCAAAAGTAATTTTTGCAGGGTAGATAAATTAAATATTAAATCCCACCTTATTCTTTAGGTGGGCTTTTTTTCTCAAAAAATTATCTGATTTACTTATAAAAATATTAAGAAAAAATCAAATTCTAAGGAGGAAATTTATGAAAGTATCTGTTGTTATGGGCTCGGTATCTGATTTTGAGGCTCTAAAGGAAATGCTGGATTTTTTCAAGGAAATGGATATAGAGGTAAGCCTTAGAGCATTATCAGCTCACAGAACACCTCAAGAGCTGATAAATTACCTGAAAGAAATAGAAAAAGAAGTCGAACTGTTCATAGCTGCGGCAGGAAAAGCGGCTCATCTTCCGGGAGTAATTGCTTCAAAAACTATAAAGCCGGTTATAGGTATTCCGGTAAAAGCCTCTACACTTGACGGAATGGATGCTCTGCTTTCCATAGTTCAGATGCCAAAAGGGGTACCTGTAGCGACAGTTGCAATAGACGGCTCACTTAATGCTGGAATTCTTGCGGCTCAAATTATTGCTCTAAAAGACGAAAAGGTCGCTGAAAAGTTAGAGGAATATAAAGATAAAATGAGATTGGAGGTTCTTTCTAAAGAGAGGGAACTTTTGAGAGGCAAAGGCTATTTATAATTTTATAACAAACTGTATATGTTTTAGTTTACTATTAACCGGCAGTTATAGTATGATAATCCGAATTATAATAATTATACAAAAATGTCTGGGAAAAGAAAGGATAAAAAAATATGTGTGGAATAGTAGGAGTATATTCAAAAGAACCTGTGGCAAGAGATTTGTTTTATGCGTTAAACACTTTGCAACATAGAGGGCAGGAAAGCTGCGGGATTGCAGTATCTGACGGTACGGATATAAACTGTCACAAAGCAATGGGACTGGTTCAGGAGGTTTTTAGAGAAGAAGATATTCAAAAACTGGATGGAAATATAGGGATAGGTCATGTTCGTTACGCTACAGCACAAGGCAGCTTTGCTTATAATACTCAGCCTCTTCTGGGATTCTCAAAAGGCAAGAGAATAGCAATCGCAAATAATGGAAATCTTATAAACAATCAAATACTAAAGACAAGATTGGAAGAAGACGGAATGATGTTTCAAACTACCGTAGATTCCGAAATTATTCTTTATCTTATATCCAGATATTACAACGGAAATATGGTAGAAGCGGTTAAAAAAAGTATGGATTTAATAAAAGGGGCTTATTCTCTGGTAGTTATGTTAAAGGATAAAATGGTTGCAGTAAGGGATCCGTACGGATTCAGGCCTATGGTTATGGGAAGACGTGGGGAAGATTATATATTTGCGACAGAAACCGGTGTAATAGATGTATTGGGCGGTCAGTATATAAGAGATTTAAAACCCGGAGAAATAATAATAGTAAAAGACGGAGAAATGCAGTCGCATATGTATGAGCATAATTCTCCTATGTCTATTTGTATATTTGAACATATTTATTTTGCCAGAACGGATGCAAATATAGATGGACTAAACTCATATTATTTTAGAGAAAAAACCGGAAAATTACTTGCAAAAGAATCTCCTGTAGATGCGGATATAGTAGTTCCGGTTCCGGACTCGGGTTGGCCGGCAGCTATAGGATTTGCAAGTGAATCGGGTATTCCTATAATGGAAGGGCTGGTAAAAAATCGTTATATGGGAAGAACTTTTATCAAACCTACTCAAAAAGAACGTGAAATAGCTGTAAAATTAAAACTGAACCCTATAGCAGGGATAGTGAAAGATAAAAAGATAGTGTTGGTGGACGATTCTATAGTAAGAGGAACTACTTCTAAAAGACTGATAGAAAGCCTAAGAGAGGCAGGAGCAAAAGAAGTTCATATGAGAATAACTTCTCCGCCTGTTACTCATTCATGTTATTTTGGGATAGATACTCCCAGCAGAAAAAGTTTAATAGCGGCAAACAGCACAGTTCAGGAAATATGTGACACTATAGGAGCAGATTCGCTTGGTTTTATATCTCTCGGAGGCCTTAAAGAGGCTGCGGGAGAAGGATATGAATTTTGCAAGGCTTGTTTTGACGGAAAATATCCTATTGACCCTTGCGTACTGTAAATAATTTTAAAGTTGGAGGATATAATGGAAAAATTAACCTATGCAGCATCAGGAGTGGATATTGACGAGGGCAATCGTGCCGTACAGCTAATGAAAAGCAAGGTGGCATCTACCTATACAGGTGCAGTGGTTGGAGATTTAGGAGCTTTTTCCGGAGGGTTTTCGTTAAAAGATTTTAAGGATATGCAAGAACCTGTACTTCTTGCAGCTACAGATGGGGTGGGAACTAAACTTATCATAGCGCAGATGATGGATAAACACGGCAGTGTAGGGCAGGATCTGGTGGCTATGTGTGTGAACGACCTTATATGTCAAGGTGCAAAGCCTCTGTTTTTCTTGGATTATGTAGCAACCGGAAAGGTGCAGGCTGAAAAAATAGCAAACATAGTAGGAGGGATAGCTGACGGCTGTAAGATGGCGGACTGTTCACTTATAGGTGGAGAAACTGCTGAAATGCCTGATATGTATACAGAAGAAGAATACGATTTGGCAGGTTTTGCAGTAGGAATAGCGGACAAAGCAAAGATACTTGACGGCTCAAGAGTAAAAGAAACGGATGTGGTTATAGGACTTTCTTCAAGCGGGCTTCACAGTAACGGATACTCACTTGCGAGAAAGCTGTTTTTCGACCATTTGGGGCTGTCTGTAAATGACAAAATAAATAGCAGTGATAAGACCGTAGGAGAACTGCTTCTCACACCTACAAAGATATATGTAAAGACAATGATGGATTTGTTGAAAAAGTATGACATAAAAGCTGTAGCTCACATTACAGGCGGAGGACTTCTTGAAAATGTTCCCAGAGTGTTGCCTGAGAATTTGGACGTGCATATAAAAAAAGGATCATGGACTATGCCTGAGATATACAAAGAAATCTTGGCTCTTGATAAGATAGAAGAAAAAGAGCTTTACAAGAGTTTTAATATGGGTATAGGAATGGTGGTAGTTGTAGATAAAGAAGAAGCAAATACCATTTTAAATCACATAAATGAAAACAGCAGCGATGAAGCTTTTATCATAGGAACTGTAGAAAAAGGGAGTAAAAAGGTGATTTTAAATGGCAACTAAATTAAGATTGGCAGTTATGATTTCAGGTTCCGGAACTAATCTTCAGTCTTTGATAGATGCTCAGAAAGAGGGATATTTTAACTCCGAAATCGTGCTGGTTATATCAAATAAAGCTTCGGCTTATGGTCTAAAAAGAGCTGAAAATGCCGGAATAAAGTCTCTTGTTGTAAAGTCCGATAGAGAACTTTTAGAAACATTAAAAGAAAACAAAATAGACCTTGTAGTTCTGGCAGGATATCTGAAAGTACTTTGCCCGGAAATTATAAAGGCTTATGAAAAGAAAATAATAAATATCCACCCGTCACTACTTCCGGAGTATGGAGGACATGGTATGTATGGACTTTATGTTCATGAAAAAGTATTTGCCGACAAAAAAAAAGAATCCGGAGCTACAGTTCACTATGTGACAGCTGGTGTGGACGAGGGACCTATAATCATTCAGAAAAAACTGACTGTAGATTATGACAAAATCAAATCGCCGGAGGAATTACAGCAGAAGGTTCTTACTATAGAACATCAGATATTAAAAGAGGCTGTGAAAATTGTAGAAAATAAATATTAAATAAAGGCATATTTAACACAACAATTACGTTTTTTAGAATGTAAAAAATTTAAGAATAGTGTTTTGATTATGTATGATATTTGAGAATTTTCATAAATTTAAACATAGAGTTTTAAATATTATTATAAAACGAGGTGTGATATGAAAGCTTTAATAAGTGTGACTGATAAGACAGGAATCGCAGACTTTGCACTTGGACTGGAGAAATTCGGCTATGAAATAGTATCTACGGGCGGGACATTAAAAGTGTTATTAGATGCAGGAGTAAAAGCTATCTCAATAGACGAACTTACAGGATTTCCTGAAATGCTGGACGGAAGAGTTAAGACTCTACACCCTAAGGTTCATGGGGCAATACTGTATATTAGAGCAAATCAAACTCACTCAGCTACAGTAAAGGAGCATGGAATAGAGCCCATAGATATGGTGGTAGTTAATCTTTATGATTTCGAGGGAACTTTAAAATCAGGCAAACCTCACGATCAAATAGTAGAAAACATAGATATAGGCGGACCGTCTATGATCAGGTCGGCTGCTAAGAATTACAAAGATGTGGCAGTAGTAACAGATCCGAAAGACTACGAAGAAATTTTAGAAAGACTGTCAAATAAAACCTTAGATGAGGCATATAAAAGAAAATTGGCGTATAAGGCATTTTCTCTTACAGGATATTATGACGCTATGATAGGTAGATACTTTGCAGGCTTGGAAAATGAAACTTTTCCGGAAAGAACAGCTATAGGTTTAATAAAAGACTCATCTCTTCGCTATGGAGAAAATCCTCATCAAAATGCGGCAGTTTATGGCGATGCTATGACGTCAAGTCTTATGACGGGGATGAGTCAGCTTCACGGCAAGGAGCTTTCATTTAACAATCTGAACGATTTAAACACCGCTTTGGAGCTTGCAAGTGAATTTGAAGAGCCGGCAGTAGCTGTGATAAAACACGCAACTCCATGTGCGGCGGCTGTAGGAAGCACTATATATGAAGCTTTTGTGAGAGCATATGAGGCAGACAAGGTTTCGATATTTGGAGGAATAGTAGCTATGAACAAAGAAATGGATGCTGACACTGCAAAAGCTCTGGATGAAATTTTCTTGGAAATAGTTGCAGCACCTTCATATACATCTGAGGCTTTAGAAATTCTAAAGAAAAAGAAAAACCTGAGGATATTGGTTATAAATTTTGCTAATAAAAAATCTGCCTTAGATATAAAATTTACAAGTGGAAAGGTGTTAATCCAAGAGGCGGATAATTTAAATTATGAAAAGTTGGAAACCGTAACTACTATCGAGCCTACGAAAAAACAGATGGACGATATGAAATTTGCTATGATAGTATGTAAACACGTGAAATCTAATGCTATAGTAATAGCAAAGGACAAAGCAACTATAGCTATCAGTGGCGGGCAGACATCGAGAATCTGGGCACTTCAAAATGCCATCAGAAATAATTCCGACAAAGACTTTACAGGATGCTCGTTGGCATCTGATGCATTTTTTCCGTTTGATGACTGTGTTACATTATCGGCAGAGTACGGCATATCAGCTATAATTCAACCCGGTGGAGCAGGAAAAGATCAAGATAGCATAGATGCCTGCAACAAAGCAGGTATAGCAATGGTATTTACAGGAACACGCCACTTCAAACACTAGAAATATGGTTTAAAATAAAAACAGGAGGACAGGCTATGAACATTTTAGTAATAGGAGGAGGAGCACGAGAGCACGCCATCGTATATAAGTTAAGTCAAAGTAAAAAAGCGGAAAAAATCTATGTAGCACCTGGTAATGCAGGAATAGCGGAAATTGCGAACTGTCTGGATATTTCAGCTACTGACATAGATTCTCTGGTGGATTTTGCTAAAAATAACAGCATAGACCTTGTTATAGTAGGGCCGGAAGACCCTCTTTGCATGGGTGTGGTGGACAGACTTAAAGCAGAAGGAATAAAAGCATTCGGACCGGAAAAAGCCTCAGCACAGCTTGAGGGAAGCAAGGCGTTTGCAAAAGAATTTATGCTCAGAAACGGCATACCTACAGCTAAATATATAAAACCTAAAAATATAGACGAGGCGAAGCAAGAATTTGAAATTATGTTTAAAAATTCTCCTTACAGCAAAGCAGTGATAAAAGCTGACGGACTATGTGCAGGAAAAGGCGTTGTCGTAGCTGAGAACCTAAAGCAGGGATTTGAGTTTATAACAGATGTACTTGAAAATAAAATATTTGGAGAAACAGAGCTTGTGCTTGAGGAATACATCGAGGGAATAGAAGCGTCACTTCTTTGTTTCGTAGATCATAACACCATAGTTCCTATGCCTACAGCAAAAGACCATAAGAGGATATACGAAGCTGAAAGAGGGGCAAATACGGGAGGTATGGGTACTTACTCGCCAAACCCTATAGCCCTTGCTTACAGCGATGAGATGATAAAAGAAATAGCACAGGCTTATCATAACGGACTTAAAAAAGAAAACCTAAGCTACAGAGGGATAATCTTCTTCGGCTTTATGATTACTCCTGAGGGTACCAAGGTACTTGAATTTAACACAAGATTCGGAGACCCTGAAACTCAGTCTGTTTTAGTCAGACTTGATACTGATTTGCTGGAGATATTTGATATGGCAACTTGTGACAGATTAAACGAGATAGAGATAAAGTGGAGTAATGAGCAGGCAGTTACTTTGGTACTGGCGTCTAAAGGATATCCGGGCTCATATGAGAAAGGAAAGCCTATAACCATAAAAGACAAGACTTTACTGGACAGTTTAGGGGTGGTATTTCACGCAGGAACAAAATTAGAAGAAAATATTCCTGTGACAAATGGAGGCAGGGTACTTAGCCTTACATCAAAAGCAACGACCTTGGATGAGGCTATGGCAAAAGTTTACAAAATGGCAGAACTTATAGATTTTGAAGGAAAAACTTACAGGAGGGATATAGGTCCTATGGTAAAAAGAATCTATGTTCAAAAGAAAACAGAATTTGATATAGAGGCAGATTCACTGGCAAGTCAGATTAAAGAAAGTCTGGGTATAAATGTTGACTCGGTAAATTTGTATCAACGTTATGATATGCAAAACATAACTATTGACGAGATAAACTCAATATCAAAAACTATCCTAAGTGAACCGCCTGTAGACGATATCTATATTCAGGAAGAGGCATTTGAAATAGAAAAATCTATGAAAACGCCTATAGTTGTAGAACTTCATAAAGGACAGTATGACCAAAGAGAAGACGGTCTACTTCAATCCCTTGCAGTGGTGCTGGGAAAAGAAGATGTAAAAATCAGGTGCGCAAGGGTTTATGACATAAAAGGAGAACTTACAAAAGAGGAAATTGAAAAAATCAAAACCTACCTTATAAATCCTGTAGATCAGCAAGAGGGAAGTATGAAACTTCCTAATCTGTTAGAAGACGAAAAACCTATAACTCAGACGAAAACAGTGATAGACGGCTTTATAGCTATGGACGAAAAAGCATTGTACGACTTTCATAAAGAAAACGCTCTGGCTATGAAACCTGAAGATCTGAAATATTTTCAGGACTATTTCAAAATCAAAGAAAAACGTGATCCGGGTGAGGTAGAACTTGCTATGGTGGATACTTATTGGTCGGATCATTGTAGACACACTACATTTAATACAGTGCTTGAAAATGTGAGCTTTATAGAGTCGGCGAATAAAGCCATTCAACTTGCCGTACTTCAAGCATATAAAGACTATTTAGACTTAAGAGAAAAAACTCATAACAACGAAAAACCTCTTACTCTTATGGATATGGCTACCATAATGGCAAGATATATGAGAAAGAACGGTCAGCTGGACGATGTGGAAGTATCGGATGAAATCAATGCTTGTTCTGTGAAAATAAAAGTAAAAGTAAAGGGTAAAGAGCAAGATTATCTACTTATGTTTAAAAATGAAACTCATAACCACCCTACAGAAATAGAGCCTTTTGGCGGAGCATCTACTTGCTTGGGCGGAGCGATAAGAGACCCGCTGTCAGGACGTTCATATGTATATCAAGCTATGAGAGTAACAGGTTCGGCAGATCCTAGAGAACCACTAAGTGAAACACTTGCCGGAAAACTTGCTCAGAGAAAAATTACTAAGGAAGCGGCAAGAGGATACAGTGCATACGGAAACCAAATAGGGCTATGCACAGGGTTTGTAGATGAAGTATATCATCAGGGATTTAAAGCTAAGAGGATGGAAGTAGGAGCGGTAATAGGTGCTGCACCATTGGAAAATGTGGTGCGTAAAAAGCCAAAAGCGGGAGATATTATAGTGCTCATAGGAGGAAGAACAGGAAGAGACGGAGTAGGCGGAGCAACAGGTTCATCAAAAGAGCAAACCGAAAAATCTATAGAGCTCTCCTCAGCAGAGGTTCAAAAAGGAAATGCACCGTCTGAAAGAAAACTGCAAAGACTTTTTAGAAATCCTAATGCAGCTAAGCTTATCAAAAAATGTAATGACTTCGGTGCAGGGGGAGTATCGGTAGCGATAGGAGAACTTGCAGACGGACTTGACATTAAGCTTGATAAAGTTCCTTTAAAATACGCAGGACTTACTCCAAAAGAAATAGCTATCTCAGAATCACAAGAGCGTATGGCTTGTATGATAGAGAAGGCTGATTTGGATAAATTTATGCAGCTTTGCCATGAGGAAAACATAGAGGCTACAGTTGTGGCTACGGTGACAGATACAAACAGACTTGTTATGACGTATAACGACGAAGTGATGGTAGATATAGACAGAAGTTTTCTCGACAGTGCAGGAATTACATCTACTCAGGAAGTTGAAGTCGAAATTCCATACACTATAGATATGTTCGCAGAAAAAGAAATAAAAGACATAGAAACTGAACTTAAATCAAGATTATCAGACCTTAATGTGTGCAGTAAAAAAGGTCTAATCCAAAGATTTGATAACACTATAGGAGCGGCAAGCGTACTTATTCCACTGGGTGGAGATTATCAAATTACACCTGCTCAAGGTATGGCTTGCAACATTCCGTCGCTTGATGGAGATACATCTACAGCCTCAGTTATGACCTATGGATATAATCCTCATCTTTCTGAGCAAAGTCCATTTTATGGAGCTTACTATGCAGTGATAGAATCGATAAGTAAAATAGCGGCACTTGGAGCACCTGTGGAAAAAACAAGACTTTCATTCCAAGAATACTTTGAAAAACTCGGCGATGATAAACGCAAATGGGGGAAACCTCTATCGGCACTTATCGGGGCATTAAAAGTACAAAGAGAATTAAATCTGCCTGCCATAGGCGGAAAAGACTCTATGTCCGGAACTTACAAAGACTTAAATGTTCCGCCTACCCTGATATCATTTGCAGTATCATATCAAGACAGCGAAAAAATCATATCACAGGAGTTAAAAGAAGCAGGAAATGCTATAGGATTGCTGTTTGCTCCGACTACAGAAGATAATCTGCTGGATATGGAAGTATATAAAGAAAATCTGAAAACATTAGAAGATTTAGGCTCTCAAAATAAAATAAAATCAGCCTATGCGGTCACTCACGAGGGAGTTCTTACAGGACTTACTAAGATGGCATTTGGAAATAATCTTGGAATAAATCTAAACTCGGATTTAAAACCTGAGATGCTGTTTAAACCTCTGTATGGTTCATTTATAGTAGAACTGTCTGAGGAAGATGAAAGAGTTATGATACTGGGAGAAGTAGAAAAAACTCCTGTGCTAAAAATAGGGAAAAAAGTAAGTATAGAGCTGAAAGACCTCTTATCAACTTATGAAGAACCTCTGGAGTCTATATTTGGAACTAAAAATCCTGCTCAGGAAGCGGTAAAAACCGTATTTACGGCTTCATCCAAGCCGGAGAAAAAACATAGCAAGGCAAAAGTAAGCATTGCCCGACCAAAAGTAGTAATTCCCGTATTTCCGGGAACAAACTGCGAATATGACAGTGCCTTTGCATTTGAAAAAGCAGGAGCAAAATCAACCATTCAAGTTCTTAGAAACCTAACTCTCAAAGACATAGACGAATCCTTAAAAGAATTTGAAAAAACCATCAGAGAGTCTCAGATACTGATGATACCGGGAGGATTTAGCTTAGGAGATGAGCCTGACGGTTCAGGTAAGTTTATAGCGGCGGTACTTAGTTCGCCTAGAATAAGCGATGCTATCGCTCAGTTACTTGAAAAAAATGACGGTCTGATACTGGGAGTTTGCAACGGATTTCAGGCACTTATAAAAACAGGGCTTCTTCCTTATGGCAAGATAAAGACATTGGACACTGACTCCCCTACACTTACTCATAACGCAATAGGAAGACATATGGCTTGCTTTATAAAGACAAAGGTAGTAGCTGCAAATTCGCCTTGGACAAGCCTGATGACTGAGGGAGATGTACATCAGATACCTGTATCTCACGGAGAGGGAAGACTTATAGGAAACGAAGAAGTGATAAAACAGCTTTATGATAACCATCAGGTAGTTTTCCAGTATGTAGACGATGCAGGAAATCCAACTATGAAGATTCCGTACAATCCTAACGGTTCTTACGGAGCTATAGAGGGACTTGTAAGCCCGTGCGGAAGAATACTCGGGAAAATGGGTCATACGGAAAGAGTTCAAAAAGGTCTTTATAACAACTACAGGATAAATTCAAAACAGTTGTTGTTTGAAGGTGGAGTGCAGTATTATAAGTAGAATGTAGAAAAAGGCTTTCAGGAAAATGAATTTTCTGAGAGCCCTTTTTATCATAAAGTCGTCCGGATTTATAGCTTTTTTTCATGATTTGAACATACAAATCGGATATCCGGATATGTTTGGTATAAGAGTTTGATTATAAAAGCATTTTAATTGTATATATGAGAGGAGATATTAAATTGAAAGATTATAACAAAATGGCTCTAAAACTACACGAGGGAAATAGAGGGAAAATAAGTGTAACAAGCAAGGTAAAACTGGAAACAAGAGATGACTTAAGCACTGCTTACACCCCGGGAGTTGCCGAGCCGTGCAGAAAAATAAATCAAAACAAATCAGATGTTTATAAATACACCTCAAAAGGAAATCTCGTAGCAGTGGTTACAGACGCAACAGCAGTGCTGGGACTTGGCGATATTGGAGCTGAGGCTGGACTGCCTGTTATGGAGGGAAAGGCAATACTTTTCAAAGCCTTTGCAGATGTAGATGCCTTTCCTATTTGCTTAGATTCCAAAGACACTGAAGAAATTATTAAGACTGTCAAAATAATAGCACCTACTTTTGGAGGGATAAATCTGGAGGACATCTCTTCACCTAGATGTATAGAGATAGAAGAAAGGCTTAGAAAAGAACTTGATATACCTGTATTTCACGATGACCAGCACGGAACAGCGATAGTGGTGTGTGCAGGACTTATAAACGCACTCAAGCTCGCAGATAAAGCAATGAATGAAATCAAAATAGCAATAAACGGAGCAGGAGCGGCAGGAAGTGCTATAGTTAAGATGTTGCTTAATTTAGGAGCTAAGGACATAGTAATATGCGATACAAAAGGAATATTACATAAAGATACAGACACAAGAGGAAACTATGTAAAAGAAGAACTGTGCAGGATAACAAACCCACGTCAAATTACAGGAAATTTAGAAAATGCTATGAAAGGTGCCGATGTGTTTATAGGAGTATCGGCTGCAAACGTGGTAAATGAAGAAATGGTAAGGTCAATGGCAAAAAACTCAATTATATTTGCAATGGCAAATCCCGTTCCTGAAATTATGCCTGATCTTGCAGTATCGGCAGGAGCTAAGATAGTAGGAACAGGTCGCTCTGATTTTGCAAACCAGATCAACAACGTACTCGCATTTCCGGGTGTTTTTAGAGGGGCACTCGATGTGAGAGCAAGTGATATCAACGAAGAGATGAAAATAGCAGCAGCCTATGCCATAGCAAATATGATACCTGAAGATAAACTAAGTCCGGAGTATGTAATTCCGAACGCTCTTGACAAAGAGGTAGCAAATCAGGTGGCAAAAGCTGTAGCAGAGGCTGCAAGAAGAACAGGAGTAGCCGGAATTTAGTTAAATATAAGCGATGATTTTATAAGAGATTTTCTGACTGAATAAGCAACAGAAGAACCCAAGGCGATTTTGATTATATCTGCAAGTATGAATGGAGTAACGCCTCCTAATATAGCTTTGACCAACGAAAGCTTAGCAACTATCATAAGCTGAATTACACCAAAGGTATAGATAACGAGGACTCCTATAAGCATACTGAAAAGTATACTTAGATACTCAGCTCTTGGGTTTTCTTGTTTTGATGTAAAAATTTCTATCAGATAACCTATAACAAAGGCGCTTATCATAAAACCGAAGATATATCCTCCTGTAGGTCCAAAAAGTACGGAAAACCCTGCCTTTGCACCGGCAAACACGGGAAGACCTACAGCACCTAAAAGCGTATATATTAGCTGAGAATAAAAACCAAGCCTTTTCCCGAGCACAGCACCTGACATAGTAACAGCAAGAAGCTGTAAAGTTATAGGAACAGGCGTAAAAGGTAGCGGGATAGATATAATAGAAAGTATGCAAGTGATTGCGGCAAATAATGATACTAATATCAGTTCTCTAACGTTTTTCATAATAGCCTCCGGAAATTAAATATTGATAATTAAAACATATAAATCTTGATGAAAGTTAGTAAATAGTTTTTTTGAGAGAGTATATGTTTGTATATATGATTAAACTTATATATTCCTGAAACTATTATAAAACACAAATATTTTTTTAGTCAACCTAAAAAATATTTAGGTTTACAATAAAGCAAACACTACTATTCAATTGCTCTTATGCCTTTTAGAGTATAGAAAAAGCCGAGTTTCTTAACTTCAACTACAAGCCTGTCCTCTCTTGACATATTCTCAAGTTCATAACCTGTTCCTTCAGGCACATAAAATCTATTTAATCCTATATTTAATCTTGCTTCATTATTGTAGTCGTTTATATAGAGAAATTTTGCTTTTATATAATTTGAACCTTTAGGTCTGTCGGGAACAAAAGCTGTAACTTTAAGAGGATTGGAATATTCTTCATACACAATATATCCTGTAGAGTTTTTTATGTTAAGGTAACTTATTCCGTTACCGGCTTCTTTTACTTCTTCATACATAGTTTTGTCAACTAAATCCATATTTATAGTTTCGATTTTATACTGTAAATTCACATAGTCTCCTCTGAATAAATCAACGGGATCATAGGGGTCGATTTCCAAATACAGAGATTTTCCGAAAGTTTCAGTTATAAAGTAAACACCGCCAAAACCTATAAGCACTGCGAACAAAAGTCCAATAGCAAGGATTTTATTTTTTTCTAAGGCTTTAAGGTTCATTTTTAGTAGCCCCCTCTCTTCGTTTCATTTCAAACCAAAATCCGAAAATGCCCAAAATCAGACCTGCTATTATAAAAACAAAAGATTTGGACATAAACTCCAGACTAAGGTCGAAATAATATCTGAGTATAACACTGCATATAAGGGGTATAGAATAAATATTTCCTTTTTTGAGCCAATACAGCAAAAGTAAAATATATGCAATAGCAAACCACATAGCTATTTTTTCGCTGTCAAAAGACGAGTCATAGTAGACTGAAGATATAGTCAAAAAAATTCCTGACACAAGCACTAAAAGGACACCAACAGAATTTATCAAAAATACGTAGTAGAGATTGAGATGTTTAATGCTTATCATAACCAAGCCAAGCACGAAAAAGCTTGCAAATATCCAGTGAATATTTGTATTTAAAACTATGAGTATCTTAATTAAAAAGCCTGACACCGAGATTATAAATGCCAGACTCGGCAGTAAACGATTATCATGTAAAATATACAGCTTATGATATAAAGCAATATATAAAGCAAATAACAAAAGCAAATAGAAAATAGGAATATCATAGGTTACCAAAAATGAAAACACCAGAATCTGAGATAAAACTAATATAACTATATCCTTGTATACCAGAGCAAGTGGAAGTATAGTAAGCCCCCAAATAAACAATTCGGTTGAACTTCGGAAAGTAAGATTAAATATTTGCTGAATTAAAAATATACCTCCTCCAAATATAATTGCTGTAAAGTAAAGCAAAGCTCTAGAGGTTTTAGGGTAGCTTTGTTCGGTTTTAAGTGAAGAAAAGGCAGATACGGCAAGAAGAAAAATTATAAGGCAGAATTTAAATGATTCGGAATAATTTTTCCAGTTGCTGGCTATAAATGTCAAAATTCCAAGTCCTACAAGTAATGAAGCTATAGTTAAGATAACTCTGGTAAAGTTGTACGATGAGTGAGATACATACATATCAAGCGAATTTTGAACCTGCTCTTTTGTAATAATCTGCTTATCGCCCAGGTATTTAAGTTCCAAAGACAAGAATTTATACTGTGATTTTGACAGTTTACGTTTTTCAGTGTCCATAGTTTTCCCCTTTCCTTAAGTGATATATAAACAGGTATATTACTATTGTAGCACAAAAGGTATTATGCTTGGGTATTATATTTAAATAATAAGATATTAAATTAAATTTCTGATAAAACCACGCCTTCTCTATCTACATTGAGAAGTTCTACCCTAAATAGAGGGTCGACAGCCTTTAGTTTCTCTTCGATTATAAGTTTTTTATCCAGGCAATCATCTAAAAATACTCCCATAAGAGTAGAGCCTGATCCGCTCATAAATTCCCCTATAGCACCGTTTTCTTTGAAAAGCTCAAATATGTAAGGAGCATCTTTTAAAAGAGGCAGGCGATAAGGTTGATGGATAGTGTCGCCAAAAGCTGTTCTAAGTAAATGATATTCTTTCAGATTAAATGCATTTATCATCATAGAAGCTCTGGATACATTATGTATGCAGTCGGCTCTTGTGTAATTTTTAGGAAGAACCTCTCTGCTTTGCTTAGTTTCTGTTTTATAAGGAGGGATTACAGCCATAAATTTTACTCTGTTTTCGATAGGAACGTGAGTAGTGAACGGTTTTCCCTCGTCCATTACAGAGACGGTCATACCGCCTAAAAAGCAAGGAACGACATTATCAGGGTGTCCCTCTATTACCCATGCTTTGTGAGACAAAAAGTCCTTGTCAAGAGGTTTTCCCATTATTGCATAAGATAGAGTAAGACCTGATACTATAGCGGCAGAACTGCTGCCGAGACCTCTTACCATTGGAATATTACATTTTTTGGCTATGACCTTTACATTCGGGATAGGAAAATTGTGTTCTTCGAAGACTTGGATCATAGTTGTATAAATAAAATTTTCTTTTTCCGGAACTTCTTCTTCATCGCACTCCCACACGAAGTGAAACGGTTTATCTGACTTGTGAACCTCAACCTCATTATATAAATCTAAAGCTATACCTATTGCATCAAAGCCCGGCCCCATATTTGCACTTGTTGCAGGTACTTTTACCTTAAACATCAGTTATTCCCTCCTAATATATAGTCCTCGATGACCTTGTAATCGGATTTTAAAGTAGCGTATTCATAAGGGTTGTTTAAAATTATATCGCTGTCTTTTAAACCGTTTCCTGTAAGTATACACACAACTTTAGATCCTTGTTTTACATTATTTTCTTCCTTAGCTTTCATAAGACCGGCAAGAGATATACATGAAGCAGGTTCGGCAAATATCCCTTCTGATGAAGAAAGTAAAAACTGTGCTTTTAATATATCTTCATCTTTGATTCTGTCTATACTTCCGTTTGATTCCTTTATAGCTGAAAGAGCTTTATCGCCACTTGCAGGATTTCCTATTCTTATTGCCGTAGCAACAGTTTCAGGGTCTGAAACAGCGTGCCCCAGCACCAGCGGAGCACTGTTATACGCCTGGAATCCCATAAGCTGAGGAAGATTTGAAACTCTTCCTGCTTTTTTATATTCGTTAAATCCTTTCCAATAAGCTGTAATATTTCCGGCATTTCCAACAGGAATGAACAAATAATCAGGAGCGACTTTCAAATCGTCACAAAGCTCAAAGGCTGCTGTTTTTTGCCCCTCTATCCTGTGAGGATTAAGTGAGTTTACCATGGTTATAGGGTGCTTGCTCGAAATTTCTTTTACCATATCAAGTGCCATATCAAAATTTCCATCTATAGCCATAATAGTTGCACCATAGGCTACAGCTTGAGCCAGTTTGCCTTTGGCTATCTTTCCGTCCGGAATGATGACATAAGATTTAAGTCCTGCTCTTGCAGCATAGGCAGCAGCAGATGCAGAGGTATTTCCTGTAGAGGCACAAATCACAGCCTTACTTTGATCTTCTACAGCCTTAGTAACAGCACTGGTCATTCCTCTATCTTTGAACGAACCTGTAGGATTTAATCCCTCGAATTTAAAGTAAAGTTCTATATCTATGCCTAGCAGTTTCTCAAGATTATTTGCTCGAATCAGTGGCGTCCTGCCTTCGTTTAAGGTTACGGGAACCGTTTTTGTATCAAAATTAAAAAATTCTCTGTAGTTATCAATTAAACCTTTGTACACGGTATTGCCCTCCTAAAATATATAATTTTACAAAAATGTATTTGAAATAAATACATTAGTAAGCCATAAAAACACTAGTGTGAATATTATAACATAAATAAAACCTCTGTCCATATAAAAATAACTGCTATAAGTATTTGATATTTAAAAGATATTGAATTTATAAGAGTATTCTTTTATAATAAAGGGAAGGTTATGAACCTAATATTTAAGAGAGGATTTTTTGGGGGGAAAAATGAAAAACAGTGTTGATTTTGAAACTTACAGTGCTTTAAAGGAAAAGAGAAATAAGAGTTTAAGCGCTAAATCTAAAAAGAAAGTAGATGACTTTGAGGATCATTTGGAAAAGATGCTTTCGGCGAAAAAGAAAAACGAATTCAAGCAAAAACCCCTTAAGGCATTTAAAAATCATCATAAGAATTTTCAGTATGACTATGAAGAAGATCCATATGAGCCGGATTATGGTGAATATGAATTTTAGAGCGTATTAAAGAATTTACTGTAATAATTGGGGATGAGTAAATTTTGTTGGAAAAAATTTAAATACTAAACCTATATTGTTTAAACGTCTTAATATACGGATTTTTAAACAATATAGGTTTTCTGAGTTTTTGGAATTTATAATTTATATATTTTTAAACAATAAAGCTATTTTTTCGGCGGATGAATATTTTTTTTCCATTCTCATAGAGGATTTTATTCTCTCCAGTTTTTCAGGGTAGTTATAAAGAGTTTTCACTATTATATCGAGTGGGAAAGTAGGTGTAGGTCTTACAGCGAGACCGTTGTTAAGCAAAAAGTCCAGGTTATCTTTTTCTTGCCCGGGAATAAAAAACGGGATAATCATAGGGAGTTCTTTAAGTATACATTCTGTAGTTGTAAGTCCGCCGGGTTTTGTGATTATGCAGTTGCTCACTGACATAAGAGCGTTAATTTTATTTGTAAACCCTAAAAGCAGGATGTCTTTACCGCCGGTATTCATATGATAAAGATATTTTTCCACTTTTTCATATAAGCTGTTGTTTCTGCCACAGACTATTATAATCTGGATGTCTTCTTTTATTTTTAGCAAATCATAAAGTACATCTATTATGTTCCCGGCTCCGAAACTCCCTCCCATAAGCATAAGAGTAAATTTATTTTTTAAATTAAATTCTTTTCGAGTTTCTATAGGGTCTATGGTTTCTAAAAAACTTTTTTCTATAGGTATGCCGTAAGGGTATATTTTATCGGATGGTACGCCTTTTTTTTCGAGTAAAGACTTCATATATTCGTCAGCGACTATGTAAGCATTTACCTCTTTTGCGATATGTGCACTATGAACTGTGTAGTCGGTTACTATCGCATAAAGCGGAATTACTGTATAACCGGATTCTTTTAACTGGGATATAGCCATAACGGGAAAAGGATGGGTCCCTACTATGTAATCGGGTTGCTCCTGCTGGATTAGTTTCCAGAGTCTTTTGGTAATAAATTTAAGAAGTAGATTTTTATCCATTCCTTTACGCATTACTTTTGTGTCCGCCATTCTGTACATTCCGCCATATGCCTTAGGGGTGTAGAGCGCTGATTTTTCGTAACCTTTCGAGATAAAGGTATCTACCATCTTACTTACAAATTTAAGAGAGTCTACTATTTTGCACTCCAGTCCCAGCTTTTCGACTTCTTCCTTTACGGCTCTTGCAGCACGATTATGCCCTCCGCCTGTAGAGGCTGATAAAATCAATACTTTTTTATTCATAATTTTCTATCTTCTCCTAACTTATCCTGATTTTTTTAAATTGATAACATAAATTCTCATAATGATTATTTTATATAAAAATGAGTTTGTTATTATTCAAAAAGATTATATATACTAAAGATTATATATACTACTATATCATACTAATTAAAATCTAT
>JBHASY010000030.1:0-2586 GCA_041831635.1 Acetoanaerobium sp.
AAAAATACTTAAGCTTTTAAATTTCATATGATAACCTCCATACCTTTATTGTGGCTTTACTTTTGCTATCCCCCATTTTTCGAGGGTTATTTTGGTTTTGTCAGAGCCTATTTCTATTACAACTTCATCTTCAAGGACTTTTGATATTTTCCCTACCATACCGCCTATGGTAACAACATGATCTCCAACTTTAAGAGAATTTCTCATTTCTTTGACAGCCTTATCTCTTTTCTGCTGAGGCCTTATCAATAAAAAATAAAATATGAGAATAAAAACAACAGGAACTATAAAGTTGCTGAGTTGCTGAGCATTCATTTAGTTTCACCTCCTAATAGGTAAATATTTTACGAGTAATATAATATATTATTTTTGACAATTTATCTACTTTTTTATTTTACACCATATCTTAAATTAAAATCTTTTTTGAAATCAAGTAACCTATCTTCTTTTATAGCAGTGCGAATTTTGTACATCAAGTTTAAAAGAAAATGCAGGTTATGATTAGTAATAAGTCTAGATGCCAAAATTTCATTTGCCTTTACAAGATGTCTTATGTAGGCTCTGGAATAGTTTTGACAAGTATAGCAATTGCAATTTGGATCTAGTGGGGTAAAATCATCTTGATAACTTGCATTTCTAACCACAATCTTGCCTTGACTAGTCATTGCTGTTCCATTTCTTGCAATTCTGGTGGGAAGTACACAGTCAAACATATCTATTCCCCTTATTACTCCCTCTATCAAATCATCAGGGCTGCCGACTCCCATTAGATACCTGGGTTTATCATTTGGAAGAAGTGGAGCAGTGTGTTCTAAAACATCATACATAACAGACTTAGGTTCTCCTACTGACAGTCCACCTATAGAGTATCCCGGAAAACCTATTTCCATTAGCTCATTCGCTGATTGAGTTCTTAGATCTTTGTACATACCACCTTGAACTATTCCGAACAAAGCCTGTTTCTCGGGATATTTATGAGCATCTTTGCCTCGTTTTGCCCATCTGGTTGTTCTTTCTAATGACTTTTTTACATACGTATATTCTGATGGATAGGGTGCACACTCGTCAAATGACATAATAATATCTGCCCCTAATGAATTTTGAATTTCAATTGCTTTTTCAGGACTTATAAAGTGTTTTGAGCCATCTAAATGAGAACTGAAATGCACTCCTTCTTCTACTATTTTTCTAAGAGGACCTAGACTGAAAACCTGAAATCCTCCACTATCTGTTAAAATAGCCCTATCCCAATTCATAAATTTATGAAGTCCACCTGCTTTTTCTATTAGCTTATGTCCCGGCCTCATATAAAGATGATAGGTATTGGATAAAACTATCCTGGCGTCCATTATTTTTAGTTCTTCAGGTGTCATTGATTTTACAGTAGCTTGAGTACCGACAGGCATAAAAATAGGTGTATCAATTACACCGTGTGGAGTATAAATTTTCCCAAGCCTGGCACCACTTTGTTTACAAGTTTTAATAAGTTCATATCTTATTGCTGACATCAAAAAACCACACTTTCTACTAAAATATATACATCGCATCTCCAAAACTGAAAAATCTGTACTTTTCTTTTATAGCTTTTTCATACGCATTCATAACGTAGTCTTTTCCTGCAAAGGCACTTATCATCATTATAAGTGTGGACTCAGGTAAGTGAAAGTTCGTAATCATAGCATCTACAAATTTAAATTCATATGAGGGATAAATAAAAATATCGGTCCAACCTGAGCCTCTTTTCAAAATATTCAAACTAGTCGCAGATGACTCCAGAGTCCTTACGCTCGTAGTCCCTACACACACTATTCTCTTCCCATTCTTCTTAGACTCGTTTAGCCTATGCTTTACATCATCTGAAATTTCAAAATATTCCTTATGCATCTTATGTTCTAAAATATTATCACTCTTAACAGGCCTAAAAGTTCCAAGTCCTACGTGAAGAGTTACATATTCAATCTGCACTCCCTTATTTTTTAGTTTCTGTAAAATTTCACGAGTAAAATGAAGTCCTGCTGTAGGTGCTGCACAGGAACCTGTAGCCTTAGAATATACAGTTTGATACCTTTCTCTATCTTTTAATTTTTCATGAATATATGGAGGTAGCGGCATATTCCCAAGCATATCCAGAACATTTTCAAAAAAACCTTCATACTCAAACTCTATGGTTCTTATTCCCTCTTCTCCTATTTCTTTTACGGTTCCTGTAAGGAGTTTATCTCCAAATATTATTTTTGTACCGAGCTTCAACCTCTTAGCCGGCTTTGTCAAAGTTTCCCATGTATTTATATCTTTTCTGGAAAGCAAAAGAATTTCTATTTCTGCATTGGTTTCAGACTTAATTCCAAATAATCTGGCAGGTATAACCCTCGTGTCATTTAAAACAAGAACATCGTTATCTCCCAGATATTCCAGTATGTCTTTAAAAGTTTTATGGTTAACTTCTCCTGTGTTCTTATCTAAGGTCATAAGTCTGGAGTCGTCTCGATTTTCAAGTGGTGTCTGTGCTATCAAATCTTCCGGCAAATCAAAATAAAAATCACTTGTTTTCTATAGCGTATTCCTTTCTTGTATACATCTATTCCT
>JBHASY010000031.1:0-7750 GCA_041831635.1 Acetoanaerobium sp.
AAAACCTTTTATTTATACAACAACTACAAGAAAAATGGAATTTGGACAAAAAAGAATTGAGTTATCTAAAGAAAACATAAAACTTGATATAGCAAAAACAAACAAATCCGGAATGCTACCAACACCATCAAAATATAAAAAATTAAATGCTTTAAATAATTGGGGTCTTGGTAACCAATTGTATTTTGATAACAATTGCTCATTTGAAATTAAAGAAAGTCCTAATTATGGTATAATCACATATGGGGTTAAGAATTATATCTTGCAATATGTTGAAATCTTGATACCGGATTACACTTATAACTATGTTTTAAAAAGAATTGATATACAACCTAAAATTACATTAACTAACGTAGAAGAGATAGAAGAAGAAACACAATTCTTTGATGTTGAAAAAATAAAAAATGATATTATTAAAAATAGGGATATTATTAAAAAATTCGTATAAATTATATAATCTACAGAAGTGGTGAAAAAAATGAACAAAGTTGTTCCTATAAGAATTAAAGAAGCTCGAATTTCCAGAGGACTGTCTTTAGAAGACCTATCCAAAGAATTATCAATAAGTAGGCAAAGTCTTTCAAAATATGAACTTGGAAGCGTTCAAATAGATTATGAGCTTATTATAACTCTATCTAAAATCTTGAATTATCCAATAGATTTTTTTTACAAAGAAAAAAATGAGTTTTGTTCTAATAGTATAGTACACTTTAGGAGCACATCAATTCCACAAAAAACGAAGAAAATGTTTGAACAAAAAATGTTTATTTTCGACGAATATATAATAAGAAAACTCAAAGATTACATAGAGTTTCCAAATTTAAATTTAATTGAATTTAACAGTTGCAATTCAGAAGATGAAATTGATTTTGATAAAATTGAAGACATAGCACTACAGTTACGACATTTTTGGAATCTGGACTCAAAACCCATTACGAATCTTACTAACACATTATTAAAAAACGGTATAATAATATCTAATTTAAATTTTGAAAATATGAAAGTTGACGGTTTTTCCACTTGGATTAGTGGAGTGCCATATATCTTTGTCGGTTCTGAGAAAAAAAGTGCTTCAAGAATGAGATTTAGTTTAGCACACGAATTAGGACATATTCTTTTACATTCTCATATTACCGAAGACGAAGCAAAGAAAAACCATAAAAGACTTGAAGCAGAAGCTAATAGATTTGCAAGTTCTTTTTTAATGCCTCAAGACACTTTTTTGGAAGACATATTTTCTACAAGTTTAGATTCTTTTATTCCCGTTAAAAGAAAATGGAAAGTATCTATAGCTGCTATAATGAGAAGAATATATGATTTAGAAATAATTACCGAACAACAATTTTCTAATTTAAACAGATATTTAAATCTTAAATCATGGCGAAAAATCGAACCTTTAGATGATGTATTAACATTAGAAAAACCCAAACTGTTAAAAGAAGCATTTGAAATTTTAATAGAGCATGATGTTTTAGATATGGAAACTATTTTTAAAGAAATTCCATTATTGCCGGAAGAAATAGAAGAATACTGTTTTATAGAAGAAAATTATTTTGATAGGAGCAAATCGTTCACTAGAAAACCGATATTAAAAATAATAAAGTAACAGACTTTTTTAATTTATGAGATTGTAATACTATAAAGTCGCTCTGATGTACTTATATTAACAAAAGAACGACTTTTCTTTTATTTTTCTCATAAAAAAAGATACCTGTAATTTTAGGTATCTTCCAAATCATCAAAACTAATCTGTCCATCAATAACATCAGATGAATCGTCCTTTACCATCTTTCTTATCCACATCTCACTATACCCGTACTTCATAGCCAGATATTTGTAATTATATCCATTAAACTCTGATATTATCTTTTCCCTGATCTTCCTTGCATACACATTATCCAGCTTAGGAAAATATACACAGGAGCCTTGAAAGATTTCAGCTATTTCCAGAGTATTTTTAACTCCGATTTTCTCAGCTAGTATATAATACACACTATCCCTGTCAAAATCATCTATAGTTATACTATCTGCTATATCTTTTTTCAAGTATATTCCCCCCTCGCCTAATATTCACTGCCTTTTTACCATATCTTTAAGTGCCTCAATAAGCATATAGCACTGCCTTTTATCAAGCCACTGAATCTTTTCCACATCAAACATTCTCTTGCAAAACCCGTCTATCCTGTTATTATTGTCATTCCAGCCCAGCTTTTCGCAAAGAGCATATATCTTTCTTCTCATAGCAACAGTGTCATCTCTTCCGGCTTCATCCGTTCTTCTTTTTACTTTCCTTTCCTTATCCTTTATAGCTATAAGCTCATTTATAAGCCTGTTTGCCTGAAGCTTTGTAAGCTTTCTCATACTGTCTTTATTTGAAATTCTCTCTATCATACAGTATAGATTTTCCTTGTCTATACCTACCTCTTTACTGAATCCCCATATGTTTTTAATCTGCTCCTTACTTATCATTTCAGCCATGTATCCCACCACCTAACTTAAAATGTGCATACATTTTACTTTTCATAACTAAGTCCAAGAGATAGCGTATCCTCTACATAAACCGCTCTTTTGAGTTTTTCTCTCATCTCATCATTAACTGATTTTAAATCCACATACCTACTTAGATTTTCAAAATTCTTACTTTCCCTTATAGCGTCAAGTTCTTCCTCAAGTCCGTCTTCATCTACTGCACCTAGACTTTCTAAAAGCTTCTTGTCGGCAATATACTCTCCCTTTAACTTCTTAATCGCAAGTTTTCCGGCTTTATCGTCAAGTCCTATCTCAGCTAATATCATCTGAACATCGTGTTCTTTATAATCATTCAAATAAAGTGCTATTAAAGCCGATTTAAACTTGTTTTCCACCTTATACTTTATTTCTTCTTTCTTAGAAACTTTACTGTCGATTATCTCGCCAAATACTTCCCTTAAAAGATTGATATTTTCAACCTCTAATTTTTGTTTATACGTCAAATCACAACTGCCTTTTTCTCCAAATAACTGCAAATACTTAAGGTTTCTGTTTTCTATCTCACTAAGACCATAAGACTGAATTGTAGCCTTAATTTCGTCTAGTTCTTCCTGCATTTTCTTAATGTTTATATCAAGTTCAATAGCCTTATCAACAAGTTCTAACATACTATTCATTCCTTTCTTAATCTTAAAAATACTTTTTCATTTTTTCATATAAACTATCTAACTCTTTGCTTAATTTTTCCCATTTTTTATGATTTTCCTGAAATTTATCCATTTGCTCTATTTTTTTAAATATATCATCTGTACTGTCTATTGCTTTGGATATACTTACTCCCTCATCTATATTTGCTTTTATTTCTTCATTTTTTTTATTTATCTTTTCTTGCATTAAAAATCCATATACAGATTTATAACTTTTAAACCTATCCTCATATTTATCTAAAAAGTCTACGAGTTCATCTTTTGTAAATATTGAATATTTGCTTACTTTACTCATTTTCTTTTTCCACAGCAATTTTATTTATGTCATTAAGGCACTTACTACATATATACTTGCCTTTGTATGCAATAAGGTGTTCATTTTTCTCACACATCACACAGCTTCCTACTATCCTTGTAAGAAGTATCTGTCCGTTATTTACCGTCTCTATCTTTACCTTTTCGCCTTTTTGTATTCCCAGCTCTCTTCTTACTGCACTTGGAATAGTTATACTGCCTGAACTGCTTATCTTCTTTTCATTAAGCATTTTTTATCTCCTCTTTTCTCTCATCAAATACTTTAAAATTCAGTCCCATTTCTTTCTTCATAAAAGCCTCTTTATATCCATGCCTGTGCCTGAATAAATACACATTTGCAAATTCTCCCAGATACTGCATTTTCTCAATTCTTTCTTCTTTCTTTTTCTTGCTTGTATCCATATTTTCTACTATATACATCTTCCCTATCTTTAAATCCTGCATTAGACCACCTCAGCTTGTGTTTTTTCATTTTCTTTATCTTTTGCCATCACAAAATCATATCCGTCTGCCTTGTCTTTAATAATGCTTTTTAGCTCATTTATAAAGCTGTCTTTTAACTTTTGTCCTATTCCTCTTGTATTTTCAAGAGCCTTAAGTATAGAGTCTGTATACATATTGCTTAAGTTTTCAAACTCCTTAGCACTTCCCTCATTACACTCATCATTTAAATTCTTAGCAAAATTTCTCATAAAGCTGTCCATCTGAGTATGATCCATCTTCTTAATCTTTTTGTACTGCTCTCTGCTTATAACAAAAGTCTTAGCTTCCTTAGATTTACTCACTTTCTTTCCCCTTTCTTTCGATTTTTATATCAAATTCATACTCGTGCCTGCCATAATTTTCATAACTTCCATCTTTATAAAAAATAAGTACATTCTTATCATCACTGCTTAAAATAACAGCCTTTACCTTCTTGTTACTCTTCATAAGATTGTCCGCAAGTAAGTCCACTTTTATACCCCCTGCTATATGCTTTTTTATTCGTCATATCAACATACCTTATCTTCCTGTTAGCCTTTTGCACTACCTTTTTATCCATTGCCCTAACAAAGATAAAGCCTATAACCATACCCAAAAAGACACACATAATATTTTCCATACAAAACCCTCCTTAATCTAAATTCAAATCATATAAACATTTCCAAAACATTTTTCACGGACTGTACATATAGACAAACATCTAAAAATATGATATTTTTAGAACATAAAACATCCGCTAAATGTTTTATGTTCTAAGCTATGTGCGAGGCTATTCCCATAACGCTTGCCATAGCTTTTAGCGTTTCTATAGAAATATCTCCGTTATTTACCGTATTAGTGTAAAGTAGCGTTGCACCTCTTAGTCCGAACTTACTTCTTGACACCTTTAGCAGATACTCACATACATCAGAATTTACATCCTCAAATACCAACTCTATATCATTTTTACTAAATAAATCCGTAAGCAAATGACTTTGCATTCCAACTCTGCTAAACAGCTGTGCAAATTCCGCCTGAGCCTTTCCGAGCATTTTGTTATATATAAGCTCATTACCTATCATCACTATTGCAGTATTAGTACTGTCATTTATACTTCTTACTATCTCCAGAGTCTTCTTAGTAAGATGCTGAGCCTCATCTATTACTATCATCTTGTCAGTAGATTCAAGCTTTTCTACTATCTCAAGATACATCTCATCTTGCGAAGCCGTTTTCGCAGTCTTAAGCTTACCAGAAAGAAGTTTTAAAAACGGTCTTGGATTAGAAAAAGTAGGAGTAGCAGTAACAAAACAAATATCATTTCTCCCATCCATCCACTTCCTGGTCGTATACGTCTTTCCTATTCCCGCATCTCCGTAAATACACGCAATCACCTTTTGAATATACGAATACTCAAGTATATCTATCACCTTCTTACTGATAGTAGTCATAGCAAACCCTATATCATCTTTCACAAAACTGCTCTTTCTTCTTTCCTCTTTTTCTAAAAACTCTCTTACCTTTTCATCGATACTTACCGGATTAGGATAATTACCGCTCACATACCTGCTAAACGTACTTTCAGCAACCCCGATTTTCCTCGCAAAACTGCTGTTGCTTATATTATTATCTAAAATATATTTTAAAGCCCTCTCTTTCATAACAAACCTCCTACTTCTTGTTTTTTCTGGCATTGTCTATCATTCTTCCAAAATCTATAAGCTCAGTATTCACATCCTCAGCACCTACAGCCTTGTATTCGCTATTATTTAAAATAGGCTCTATAACCTTAGCAAAATACCTGTCCTTGTTACCTGCAAGCAGCTTCTTGCTTTTCTTACTTATAACCTCCCTTACACTCGGAACATCTATTATCTGCTCTACCTTCTTGTAATCCCTTACCATCTTTTCCAACTTCTTATTAGTCTTACTTAAATACTTAATAGACTCCGTATCATTAGCAAGACCATATCCACCTTCTATCGCTCTTTTTGCCTTTCCTACATACCTGCCCTTATCGTCCTCTATTATTACCTCAGATAAATCATCAGGATTGTATCTCACATAAACTTTCCTATCTAAATAATTAAGAGTAATATCAGAATCATAAAAATACACCTTGCTACTTCCTATGCTCACATACACACCATTTCTTCTGTAGGTTTGCAGTCTTGCAGTTCTAAGAAGTAATATGTCAAGCATATCACTGCTGATAACCCTCTTTTTAAGCAGATGTTTTTCATAAGCACTGTTTGGACTTCCTTTTTCAAGACCTTCAGCATGACTACTTATATTATTGTAGTATCCTTCAATATAGTCCCTTAGTTCATTTTCTATTTCAGATAATAAAGGTATATTCTTTTCATCTTTAATCCTGTCAATATGCCCCTCAGGTCTGTTCTCAGGCTTATTGCCACAATACGTTTCAAACATCCTGCTAAACTGATCAGCCATAGTATTAAACTGCCTCTCTGCAATCTTCGCCCTGCCGTTAGCCACCTTAGCATTAATCATCTTAATACCGAGCCTTTCAAATAGTGTCTTGCCATAATCAGAATTTACATCAGTCTTTCTTCTTCCTCTTCCCCCTATATCACTTGACAAAAACTCACGTCCGTTATCAAAATACACCATCTCCGGTACGCCGTATTTTATTGCCGCACTTCTAAAAGAAAGAAACACACCATCACTATCACTGCTACGTCTAAGATTCATACTTAAAACTTTCCTGCTTTTTATATCAGACCATATAATAAGATGAGGTCTATATATTTCCCCTGTAACATCATCTTTCACAAACAAATCTAATGTATGGTAATCCGAAGTCCAGATATCGTTACTACTAAGAGAAGAATAATCACGCCTTAAATAAAAAGCACACTCATCAGTCCAAACCTTTTTCCCCTCTCTGTAATATGTAACTACCGACTGAGGTATCCTGCTTTCTATCGCCCTTCTAAAAGTAGCCATAGACGGCAGCGGCAAAATATCAGGATTTTCCTCCTCAAAATGATATACTAAAGCTTTATACAAAAACGCAACCTTTGGCTTGTTAATATCCAGATACCAATTAGAAAAAATTGTCCATGCCTCTTCAGGAATATCGCTTCCTAAATTAGCTTTCTTCCCTCTAAAATCAGAAAGAGCTGCTAAGCCTTTATCCTTATACAAATTCCACTTCCTGTAAAGTGTCCTTTGAGATACCTTTACTTCTCCTTTATCATTACATATTTTTACAAACTCACAAGTAGCCTCAGTCTCCTTCCCCTCAAAACCATCCACAAACTCCCTCCAAGCCTTTAATATCCCCTCCCATAAATACGCCTTTTTCTTTTGCTTATCAGTTAAACTTCTCCAATCATAAACATCATTACTTCCTGCCTCATCAATTTCGTCACTTCGATTTTCTTTACTTTCATTATCAACCCCATTACCTATGTTCTTGTCTTTCCTAAGTAATTTGCCCGTTCCTGACTTCTTATTGTCATTTATATTTTTATCTTCTTCGCTTTTGCCTTTTTCATATTCCTTTCCTGTTTTTCCAATTTCTAAATCCTCGCCTTTATCACTGCACTTCACATTACTATCACTTTTTCGGCTAGCATAATACCTTACTTTCGCAGTTTCAGACAAATCCTGCAAATCAATCCTGTATTCAAAGCCACATTTTTTGTTTGTGACGATCTTTTTCGCTTTCAAACTGCCTCTTGCTATTTTCATTCTTATAGCTAAATTAGAAATTCCATATAGTTCTGAAACTTCCTTAACCGTAAGTAAAATATGCTTTGCCAAATATC
>JBHASY010000032.1:0-11954 GCA_041831635.1 Acetoanaerobium sp.
AAGGGTTTGGATTCAGGGAGAATGGCAAAAGAACTTGTCGATGTGCATAATGTTTGTTATGCCAACGGTTCTATTTTTTACAGCGAGGGATGTGAAGAAGGAGAAGGTTCAAATACGATTCGTATGAATTTTACGGGTCAGACCGAAGAGAGTATCCGTTTAAATGTAAAAGCAATAGGCGAATTTTTCACTAAAAAATACAATGATATGAAAATATAGGAGGAAACTGTGATGAATAAAATTAAAAAAGCAATTGAGAAAAAGAATTTTGCAATCGGAACTTTTCTTGTAGTTTCAACACCGGCAATGATTGAAATTGCAGGGTATTCAGGAATGGATTTTGTAATAATAGACACAGAGCACGGCCCATATGATACTATGCAGATGAGCGATCTTATACGTGCGGCATCAACGAGTAATTTGGCACCTGTGGTAAGAGTTGCCGATGTTACACACAAAGAAATCCAGAGGGCGGTAGATAACGGTGCAGAAGGCATTATAATTCCATATCTTAGAGATATATCAGACTTTAAAAAGGCAGTAGAATTGACGAAATATGCTCCGCTTGGAAGCAGAGGATTTTTCAAAGGACGAGGATCTTGTTTCGGAAGCGAGGATTGGGCTTGTGGCGAACTGACTGAATATATGAAAAACAGTAACGATAAGGTTTTACTTTTACCTCAATGTGAAACAAAGGAAGCACTTGAAAGCATTGAAGAAATAGTGAACATAGACGGAATAGACGGTATATTTATAGGACCTTTCGACTTATCTATTTGTCTTGGAATTCCGGCACAGTTCGATAATCCGGAGTTTCAAGCTGCAATGGACAGGATTTTTAAAGCTTGCAAGGATGCTGGGAAATTATGTATAACATTTACAAACAATGCATCTGAGGCGAAAAAATATCTTTCAAAGGGATTTGATGCGGTTGCGAACAGTGTGGATTCCGCTATGCTTTCTCAGGCGATGAAAGATATGGTAAAAAATATATTGGAATAGTTAAAAAAAAGATACAAGAATTGCGTAATTACTAAAATATCCGAACATAATTTTCATAGAGAATTGAATTTATAGAAAGTTTGGAGTAAAGAAATAAAAATTTAATATATTTTTAACAGCTTATAAGATGATAATTTTGACGATTTGTGATTTAATATAATTAACAGAGCTTTATTCAAAGTTGTTTCATTTGGGGAATTTACAATGTAATGATTCGTGATTGGTAAAAAAGGAGGAAGAAAAATGAAAAAACTGTGGAGTATTGTGTTGATAGTAGCTATGACGCTCGTTTTGACCTCAGTTAATCCTTTGAAAAATTTTGCACAAGGTGACAGCATAAATTTGGATAAACCTCTATTGATTGAATTTAGCCAAAAACTAAGCAAAGATAAGGTCTACAGCGACATCAAATTTTTAGATGAAAATGGAAATGAAATCCCTATGCTAATCAACCTAAAAGGAGAAAAAGAGGCTATAGTTATTCCTCTTTACGATATGACAGGGATAAAGGTACAGTTAAGTACAAAACAAAAAGATTACAAAATTTCGCAGTATAAAGGAGAAACTGTAGTCGGAGATGTATCAAACTTAAAAAGACTTTCAGAGATACATCAAAAACAAAGTAGAGTGGTTTATGCTACAGTTGATACTAATGCGGAAGCAAGAGAAGCTGCTATGCCGGCTATGGGGAAAAATGCAGGTGAGGCAAGTGCAGCAGGGGTAGAGAATGGTTCTCATTTTACCACTAATGTTCAAGTTGCAGGGATAGATGAAGCCGACATAGTTAAAACTGACGGAGAATATATATATTACCTTAAAGATAATGAGATAGAGATTATAAAAGCTGATAAAAACAATATGAAAAAAATGTCCAGTATAGGATATCTTGAAACAGCACTTTATCCGTCTGATATTTATATAGACAAGAACATACTTATAGTAGTGGGAAATACTTATAATTCAAAAGGCAGTTTTACCAAAGCAGTAATCTACGATGTTACAGATAAAGCAAAACCTGTAGTAAAAAGGACTTTGGAGCAAGAGGGTTATTATATATCTTCCAGAAAAAATGGGGATAATCTTCACATAATAAGCAACCATTATTCTTATGATTATGGCGATTCGAACCTGGTTCCAAGAATTATGGATTCAGCCGTATCAAAAGAATATAAAGAAGTAGACCCATCTAAGATAATGATTTACCCTGGGTATGTTTCGCAGTCAATAGTAGTAATTTCAAGTGTAGATACAAAGAAGAATGATGACAGCAAGATAACTGCTTTTATGGGAAATGCAGATAATATCTATATGTCAAAAAATAGCTTGTACCTGACCTACCAAGAAAGCCCGTATTATATTATGCCACTGGTTAAGACAGAGATTGCAACGGGTTCACAAAGAATGATTATGCCTCCTGTTCCAAGTGAAACTCAAAGCACTATAAAGAAATTTAATATTGATAAAACTTCTATAACCTACAGTGCCCAAAATAAAATTAAAGGCTATTTGCTAAATCAGTTTTCAATGGACGAATACAATGACTATTTCAGAGTGGCGTACACAAGCGATTTTTACAGGGACAATAAAGGCTCCTCTATAACCGTATTTGATAAAGATATGAATAAAGTAGGAAGTATAGATAACATAGCACCGGGAGAAAAAATATACTCTGCGAGATTTATGGGAGACAGAGCCTATATGGTTACATTTAGAAATGTAGATCCGTTCTTCGTTATGGATTTGAAAGACCCGAAAAATCCTAAGATGTTAGGATATTTAAAAATACCGGGATATAGTGATTATCTTCATCCATATGACGAAAACCATATTTTAGGTTTTGGAAAAGATACAGTTGAAATTCAGGGAAATGCCTATTATTTAGGGATGAAAATATCTTTATTTGATGTGACAGATGTAAACAACCCTGTAGAAAAAGACATAGAAAAAATAGGAGATAGAGGTACAGAGTCTGAGGTTCTTCATAACCATAAAGCTTTGATGTATGATAAATCAAGAGGACTGATGGGCTTTCCTATATCAGTTGCAAGAGTTAAGTCAAATGAAAAACGAGATAATTTGGGATTTCCACCGTATGGTGAGGAAGTATTCCAAGGTGCATATATTTACAATGTTTCTGCTGACAAAGGAATAGACTTAAAAGGTACTATAACTCATTTTAAAGAATACAATCCATATATGTATTCTTATGATGATAACATCCAAAGAATAATCTATATAGGAGACACTATTTATACTTTATCAAACAGCAAGGTAGTAGCTACTGATTTAAATACCATGAAAACAATATCAGAACTGGATTTTTAAAAATAAAAAAAGGGCATTGCCCTTTTTTTATTTCATAAATGCTGCTGCGACTTTGCACTCAACTATTTCTACTTTTTGCCATACATTATTTACCATATAGGGTTCTACTTTCAGCCAAGTATCAAGTTGATCTCTTGAGGCAAATTCGAGCACTATTACAGAGCCTCTCATATTTCCGTTTTCATCTAAAATAGCAACAGCATATAGGCAGTGACCTTTTTCTATCATTTCGTCCACCATATTGAGATGTGCTTCTCGAGCATTTAGTCTACGCTCCAAGGCTTTATCATCATTTCCATCGTATCCGGTTACTATAAATTGCATACTCTACCTCCTCGAATAGATATTTTAATATATTATACTCTTAATTTATCATAAATTTTAAATAAAGATACACATAAATTTTGAATCTACAGTATTTTTGAAAACAAGAAGCAAGAGGATATAAAAGAATAAATTAGTATTTGCCAATTACAAAATTTATACTTTTGCCATTTTATAAATTTAAATAACTAAAATAGTGTAAAGACTAATATTTTTTTGAATTGCAAAACATTGTTTACAATAAATTACAGAATATAATTTTTTTATTATCTCTATAATTATAGACATATTGTAAATCTAGTATTTTATGGTATAATATCTAAGTCGATATATAAAAATCTACGGAGGTAAAATCATGAAAAAACATATAAGAACTCTTTCAAAAGATACTCTTAAAAAAAGTGCTGCTAAGGGCGGCTGCGGAGAGTGTCAAACTTCATGCCAGTCTGCATGTAAAACTTCATGTACAGTAGCTAATCAAGAGTGCGAAAGAGAAAGCAAATAGTAAGCATAAGTTTTGTGAGAGGGAATCAAAGCAATAAGGCTTTATTCCTTTTTTTCTGGGAGGAAATAAATTGATACATAAGTTTTCGATGAATGATTTAAATATAGTAGTAGATGTAAATTCAGGAGCAGTACATGTGGTAGATGAAATTACTTTTGATGTACTTGACTATTATGAATTAAGCGATGCAAAAGAAATTGCAAAAAAACTTCCGAAATACAATATTGATGAGATAAAAGAAACTATTGATGAAATAAAAAATTTGGTTGAAGAGGGACTTTTATATTCTCCTGATACCTACCTTGATATAGAATCATTTAAAAATAGAGAACCTGTTGTAAAGGCTATGTGTCTTCATATAGCACACGATTGTAACTTAAAATGCAAATACTGTTTCGCATCTCAGGGAGATTTTGGTGGAGAAAAATCTCTTATGAGTTTTGAAGTAGGGAAAAAGTCTTTAGAATATTTGGTTGAAAATTCAGGAAACAGAAAAAATTTAGAGGTGGATTTCTTCGGTGGAGAGCCGCTTATGAATTTTGAAGTAGTAAAAAAAATAGTTCGGTATGGCAATGAACTCGCAAAAGAAAAAGGAAAGAATTTTAGATTTACAATAACTACAAACGGTGTTTTATTAGACGATGAAATCATAGATTATATCAACGAGCATATGCATAATGTAGTTCTCAGTTTAGATGGAAGAAAATCTGTAAATGACAGTATGAGGCCTACTTTTAACGATAAAGGAAGTTATGATATTATAGTTCCTAAGTTTCAGAAATTGATACGAAACAGAAAAAACAAATATTATTATGTAAGAGGTACTTTTACTACAGATAATATGGATTTTAGCAAAGATGTACTTCATTTTAAGGACTTAGGTTTTGATTTGACTTCTGTAGAACCTGTGGTAGGAGATGAGTCAAATCCATATGCTATAAGAGAAGAAAATTTACCTGAAATTTTAGCTGAATATGAAAAATTGGCAGTGGAATATGCAAAAATGAGAGTAAACAAAGAACCGTTCAGATTTTTTCATTTTATGGTCGATTTATCTCAAGGACCTTGCGTTATAAAGAGGATGACAGGTTGTGGGGCAGGGAATGAATATCTTGCAATTACACCTGAGGGAGATATTTATCCTTGCCATCAGTTTGTAGGGCAGGAAAAATTTAAGATGGGAAATTTAATGCAAGACAAAGTACATCTACCTAAAGAAATGCAAGAAACTTTCAAAGAAGCACATATCTATGCTAAAGATGAATGTTCAAAATGCTGGGCAAAATTTTATTGTTCAGGCGGTTGCCACGCAAATGCATTTAATTTTAACAACGATATATTAAAACCATACGACATTGGCTGCCAAATGCAAAGAAAAAGACTCGAATGTGCTCTTATGGTAGAGGCCTGTGTGATGTTAAACCAAGACGAGATGGAGTTTTTAATATGATAAATTTTGACAGAGTCCCGATAATAAAGGGACTTGAGTTTTATAAAAACCAAAATAATACAGCCTTTCATATGCCCGGACATAAACAAAATAAAAAAGTATTTGAAGAACTCGAATTTTTAAAAGACAATATTTACAGTTATGATGTAACAGAGATTTCCGGAACTGATAATTTATATGAAGCTGAAGAAATGATAAAGGACGCTCAGATTCTTCTGGCTGAGGCTATGGGAAGTTGGAAAAGTTATATGCTGGTAAATGGCAGTACCTGTGGGATTTATACTATGATACTTGGACTTTTAAACCAAAATGACAAGGTAATAGTCCAAAGAAATTGTCATAAATCAGTACACACAGCTATTTATCTGGGAAAACTTAGCAGTGTATATGTTTATCCGAAAGTCATAAAAGATTTTGATATAGCCTCAACGGTTGATGCCTGTGATTTAGCATATATTATAAGTGAAAATAAAGATGCAAAAGCCGTGATAATAACTTCTCCCACTTACTATGGAACCTGTGCCGATATAAAAGAAATATCCAAGCTTTGCAAGGACAACAATATGCTGTTGTTGGTAGACGAAGCACACGGAGCACACTTTAATTTCAGTTCTTTACTTCCGGAAACTGCAATAAGTCTGGGAGCTGATATTTCAGTATCGAGCTTTCATAAGACGCTACCGGCATTTACTCAGACAGCTGTGCTTAATTTATCAAATAACTTTACAAAAGCTCAAATGGAAAAAATAGAGTATGGACTTCAGATGTTTCAGTCCAGCAGTCCTTCATATCTTTTCCTTGCATCTATTGATATAGCAAGATATTTGATGCAAACCAAAGGAGAAAAACTTCTAAAAGAACTAAAGATAAATATAGATAAAACAAAACAGGTTCTTTCCGATATAAAAGAAATTAAGATTTTGGATGAAACTTATTTAGAAAATGAAAGCTATGATTTTACAAGACTGGTTATAAATACACCGGTCAAAGGGAATATCCTTTTAGAAGTTTTAAGAAATAAGTATAATATCCAAGTGGAAATGGCTGATTTTAATAATGTAGTTTTAATCGCAACTGTAGCAGATACTGAAGAAATGTATGAGAAATTGGTAAAAGCACTAAAAGAAATTTTTGAAAATATTAGATATGGGAATGAAAATATTGTAAAAAATAATGAAAATGCAAACATTGACAGCTGCAAAAATATCGATAACGACACAAGTTTTAGCAAAGGTAAAAAATTCGATAAAACTATAATTATTGATATAAATTCAACTAACAATTTTATATCAAAATCTGAAAAGAATAAAATATCTAATTCCAACAGATTTATGCCAAAACCGAAGATTGTAATGAACCGGCACGAGGCTGAAGAACTGGAAAAAGAACTTGTAGATATACAAGACGCTGTCGGTAGGATATCGGCAGAGTCGCTTGTTCCTTACCCTCCCGGAATTCCGCTGGTACTGGCAGGAGAAGAGATAACAAGTGAAATCATTTCGTATATATACGATCTGAAATCATATAATCTAAACCTTACAAAGAGCCTATCTTCAAGCGAAGAAAATAAAATATATGTTATATTAAAGTAAATCAGGCAAATATTTGAATAAATGCTATTTCAAGAGTCTTATATTTAGGAAACAAAAAGGGGGAGATTACTATAGGCAAATCCTTATTCATAGCAGAAAAACCCAGCGTTGCTCGTGAATTTGCAAAAACTCTGGGGATAAAAGGAAGTAACAAAGACGGCTATGTCGAATCTTCCGATGCAATATTCACCTGGTGTATAGGTCATCTTGTAACTATGAGTTATCCTGAAAAATACGATATAAAATATAAGTCTTGGAGACTGATTGATCTACCTTTTTTGCCTGAAGAGTACAAGTATGAAGTTATTCAAAGCGTTCAAAAACAGTTTGACATCATAAAAAAGCAGATGAATAGAGATGATGTAGCTACTATATATGTATGTACAGACTCAGGACGAGAAGGGGAGTACATATACAGACTTGTAGATATGATGGTGGATACAAAGGAGAAAGAGAAAAAAAGAGTTTGGATTGATTCCCAGACAGAAGATGAAATAAAAAAAGGTGTAAAAAATGCAAAACCTTTGAAAGACTATGATAATTTAGCTGATTCAGCTTTTCTTCGTGCAAAAGAAGACTATCTTATGGGAATAAATTTCTCCAGACTTCTTACATTGTGTTATGGGAAAACTCTTGCCAAAAAGCTTAATAAAGATTACATAGTCATAGCGGTAGGGCGTGTTATGACCTGTGTTTTAGCAATGATAGTAAACAGAGAAAGAGAAATAAGGGATTTTATCAAGCTTCCGTATTATAAAATTCAGGCTCTGTTTGAATTTGAAAACACTATAGACTATGAAGCTGAGTGGAAAGCTGTTTCAGGTTCGAAATACTATCAGTCAAATCAAATTTATAAGGAAATAGGTTTTACTGATAAAAATTTAGCCGAAACATTTGTAAATGAGTTAAAAACCTCTGGCAAAAAGCCTGTAATAGAGGATATAAAGAAGAAGAAAGAAACTAAAAATCCACCACTCCTTTACAATCTTGCCGAGTTACAAAATGAACTTTCTAAAAAGCTAAAGCAAAGCCCTGACCAAACTCTAAAGATAGCTCAAAATCTTTACGAAAAAAAGATGATTACTTATCCGAGAACGGATGCAAGAGTTTTGTCTACGGCTGTGTGTAAAGAAATCCTTTCAAACTTAAAAGGAATAGCAAAATTGAAAGATTCAGCTTCGCTTGATGAAAAGAATAATATTTTATCGGATTATACCTTAGATATTATAAACAACGGGAAGTATAAGGGAATTGAAAAAACAAAATATGTAAATGACAAAGCTATAACAGACCACTATGCCATAATTCCTACGGGGCAAGGGTTATCTGCTTACAATAAGCTTTCATCTATCGAAAAAGAAGTATACCTACTTATAGTCAGAAGGTTTTTAGCAATATTTTTCCCTCCTGCGATATACAGTCAGCTTTCTATTACTACAAAGCTTGGAGAAGAAAGATTTTTTTCTACTTCTAAGGTGTGTACCTCTGAGGGATTTCAAGTTATATTAAACGATGAAAAGAGAGATGACGATTCAAAGCAGGATAAGGCTGAGATTTTGAAAAAGCTGAAAAAGGGGCAGATTGTTTCTGTTAAAGAAATAGATATAAAGGAATCAGAGACAACTCCTCCAAAGAGATATAATTCAGGTTCTATTATTCTTGCTATGGAAAATGCCGGGAAGCTGATAGAAGATGATGAACTCAGAGAGCAAATAAAAGGGAGTGGAATAGGAACAAGTGCAACAAGAGCGGAGATACTAAGCAAGTTGGAAAAAATAAATTATATAGCACTTAATAAAAAAACTCAGATTTTAACTCCGACTTCTCTCGGGGAAGAAATTTATGACGTTGTTGATGTATCTATTCCGTCGCTACTTAAACCTGAACTGACAGCCAGCTGGGAAAAAGGACTTTCTATGATAGCCTCAGGAGAAATAAAAAACGATGAGTACATGGAAAAACTGGAAAACTATATTAGAAAAAACACCGGTAGAGTTCTTAGTCTGACAAAAAATACTAATATTAAAAACCAAACGATCGATATGGATAAAACTCCTTTAGGTAACTGCCCGCTTTGTAAAGACGGAAAGATAAGAGAAAATTCAAGAGCGTATTTTTGTACTAATTGGAAAAACGACTGCAAATTCACTCTTTGGAAAAACTCTTTACCTGAATTTAAAGACGGCATACCTAGAAAGCTGATAGAAGAACTCTTAACTTCCTCTGACGAAAGCGTTAAATTTAAATCTTTAGACGATGGAGAAATTTATATCAGATTTAAGAAAAATGCAAACGGAGAAATTGAAGTAGTATATAAAAACTAGCAACCAAACTGTTGCCGGTTTTTATATACTGGGGATAATGTGTTTCTGCTCGAAAACTTCAGGTGGAACAGCTTTTCCGAATATATGACCCTGAATTTCATCACAGTCCAATTCTTTTAAGATTTCTAACTGCTTTTCATCTTCTACACCTTCAGCTATAGTATTCAGCTTCATACCTTTAGCCATTTTAATGATAGCGTTTACGATAAGATAAGTATTTTTATCTTCAACTATAGTTTCAATCAATTCCTTTGCTATCTTAAGAGTATCAATATCAAATCTTTTGATATAGCTAAGCGAAGAATACCCGGTTCCAAAGTCGTCTATGGAAATACTGACGCCTATGCTCGATAATCCTGAAAGGATCTCTTCCATAGAAGCTTGGGAGCTCATAGCTACTCCTTCAGTTATTTCTAAATCTATCCATTCAGGCTTTATATCGGAATCATATATTTCTTGTCTTATCATATTTACGAAATCAGAGTTTTCGACTTGAAGCGGAGAAATATTTATACCTACTTTAAAATCTGCGTCATACTTTGTATTCCATAATTTTATTTGTTTTATAGCTTGATTTATTACCCATTCTCCCAGGTCATGGATTATCCCTATTTCCTCAGCTATGGGGATAAATTTAGATGGAGATATAAAACTGTCTTCATAGTTTACCCACCTAATAAGAGCTTCCATACCGATTAACTTTTTGTCTGATGTTCGATACTGAGGTTGATAATACAACTTGAATTCTTTGTCGAAATTTGCATTTTTAAGTCTTACTTCCAAATTATGTTTCTTTTGAATTTTTTCGCTTAGGGTGCTATCAAAGAAAAAGTAATTTTTACCGGTATTAGATGTTTTTGCCTCATACATAGATATATCGGCGTATTTAAGCAAAGTTCCCACATCTGTCGCATCTTCGGGATATTTTGCAATACCGATGCTAAGACTTATACTAAATAGATAAGGCGATATTCTTATAGGAACTTGCGATATCTTTATAAGAGAATGTATAGCATCATAAAGATATGAAACATCTTCATAGTTTTTTACTATAATAGCAAACTCATCTCCGCCTACTCTGTAAATCACACAATTCTCCTTGCAATTATTAGCAAAACGTTTGCTCAGTGCATAAAGAACCTTATCTCCTATATTGTGACCATGAGTATCGTTTATAGCTTTAAATCTATTCATATCCATATAAAACAAAGCAAATTTTTCACAAGATTTATCTTCTATAAGGTGATCTAAAGTTTTCAAGAAAAATCTTCTGTTATAAAGACCTGTAAGAACATCTTTGTTAGAAATATCTTCTAAGGCTTTGTTTGCAAGTAGTAAATCAGCTGTCCTCTCCTGTATAGTTCTTTCTAAATATTCATTTACATCTTGTTCTTTTTTTAGAAGATATTCAGTTTTTATAGATATTTGAATATATTTGGTAATAAGTTGATACACACCGATAATCATCAACACCACAAAAAAGTCATGCCAGCCTAAAAGAGGATATAAAATGACTATACTAAATAAAGCAAAGCCTAACTGAACTTTTTTTAATTTTCCATAGTTATATGGCAATCCTGCATACTCTTTATAAGAATCATTACGGTGTATAGGACGAATGCTCCTGAAATAAGAACCTACAGCCATTAAGACACAGGTCAAAGTATATAAAAAGTCTATAGATATATCAAATAAATGATTCCCTGTTAAATCCATATAAAGATAATATAAATCTGCAGTGGCATATACAATGATCCCTGCAAAAACCAGATTGAAACTAAGTGGAGATTTCTTTTTTCTTGCTGAAAAATAAAAAACTACATAAAATGAAAATACTATAAAATCAGATATAACATATAGCACAGTATACATTAAGTCTAAATAGTTGTCATATTTAAAACCGAAGTTTGAAAACATAACAGACCAAATCAATATGGCTATAATTATACCTGATGTAGAAATATCTACCAAAAGTTGAATTTTATTCCATTTTTTATAAATCCTAAAAAACATATATGTTACCAGTCCGACCAGAGAAAAGCTCGGTAAAAGGTAGAACATATAAAGTGGAGTATGATAAAGATTAGTATTTAAAACTAATGTAACAATCAAGTGAATAATATCAAGAACTCCATAAATAAGAGTGAAAGCAAATAAAAAATACCAACTCAGATCAGTTTCTTTTTCTGCTCTTTTCTTAACACTGGAATAAATTACATAAGCAGAATAAAAAGCTACAACCGGAGAGACTATGTCCATATATAAAAGACTTTTAGACATTGCTAAAGAAAAATGAAATATAAAAAATAAAACTAATATATATATATCAAATGGAAATGCAGTTTTATTTACATTAAGCGGAAATGCAGTTTTACTCATAAAATTCCCTTTCTGAACATAAAGACCTATTTTTATTATAGCGCTTTAACCAC
>JBHASY010000033.1:0-21471 GCA_041831635.1 Acetoanaerobium sp.
ATGCAGTGGTTATACCTGTCCACAATGTAGAAAAAAACTGTGTGATACTAGACCAGTTATTCATGATAAGCATTGGTATCCCAATAATAGGAAATATTGCTGCCAGTAAAATCTGAAACCCTATAGGAAGCTCAGAAACCTTTGAGCGTATCCATTCAAATGTCGATACTACCCAGTTTACAGCCGTAGACCATGTTGAGCTTATAAATGCAGTTACAGTGTCCCAATGTTTCCAAAGTAGATATATGGCACCTACAAGAGCGATTATTCCTATGACTATCCATGTGATCGGATTTGCAAGTAAAGCAGCAGTAAAGCTCCATACCGAAGCTATAAGTCCTGGCAAAGCATTAAATCCTGCTATTATTGCAGTTTTTGCGGTAGTAAGTAAATTTAAAGCGAATGTTTTAGCCGCAAGTGCTCCTTTTATCATTGCATCTTTGGCATACATTCCATGTAGTACTATACTTTCCATTCCACTTTTCATACTTGCAAATGCTTTTGCAGCTTGTATTTTAGCCAGTATACTTGGAAATCCTGTAAGAACTTTCCATAATTTTATTCCATTACTTGCTGTTTTACCGATTAGCATCCCTGTTCCACCGATTACCATATTAAAAGTACCTACTGTAGTAAGCACCATGCCAAAGTAAAGAACTAATGTCATCAGTGTCTGCACTAATCCTTGATTTTCTTTAACCCAATTTGAAATACTTGAGACGGTTTCTTTTCCTTTTTTCATCCATTCAATTACTGTAGGTAATAACTGAGTGCCGATTTCTTCTTTTAGTGTTTGTATCTGCTGTTGAAGAACAATGTACTGTTGTCCCGGTTCTTGGTTTATTGCATCTGCCATCTGATTTGCAACATCTGCACCTTTTCCCATTGCTCCGTGAAGTCCGAGGATATTTCCCTCGAGTTCTCCTGTTTTTGAATAAAGCAGATTTATAAGAGCTACTGCCTCATCAGTTCCAAACGCTTTTTGTAGCTGTATAGCTTCAGCAGCATCAATAGTTTCTCCAAATTTCCCTTTAAGTTTAGCAAGTATCTCCGGCATAGCTAGAAGTTGATTGTTAGCATCTAAAAACGATATTCCCAGTTCATCTCCTGCTTTTGCTGCTGATTTTAAAAATGCACGATATTTTGTACCAGCCTCTGAACCTGACATAGTTGCCTGTAACATTCCTAGTATTGCCATTTGTTCTTCCATAGGAACATTAGCGGAGGTTGCAGCTGCACCTAGTGTTTGAATAGACTGTGCCATACCTGAACCTGATGTCTTAAAAGCTCTTACTGACTCAGATATTCCTGCAGAAAACATTTCTCCAAACTCTATATCGCTTAAATCTTTATAATATCCTTTATAGATTCCATATCCTGAAGCAAATAACGAGGTCATCTCAGCAGTAGTTGCCTTGGTTGCTGTAGCTGTGAGACCTGCAAGCTCGGTATATTTTGCAATGCCCTCGTCTGATAAGGATGCAATACCTGATTTAATATCATATGCTGCAGTAATGAAATCTGCTTTTGTAGTTCCTGCCCAGGTATTTGCAAAACTTTCTGCTGCATTTTCCACAGCTTTTAGGTCTTTGACACCTAGTGAGGATAATTCTCCTATAGCCTTTCGAGTTTCAAACGTAGCTTGTACTGGAGCGAGAACACCATCTACAATCTCTTGTCCCATTGTTTTTAGTGTTATCCCTGATTTTGCTAGATTAGCAGAAGCATCTACAAATTGCTCCATCTTTCCAATCATTCCGGTAAGCTGCTTTTGAACTTTATTTGCCGGTCCACTCAGATTATCAATCATATTGACAATAAGTGAAAGCCTATATAAATTTTCTAAGCCTATTTTTCTCACCCCTTTCCATTTTTAGGGTGTATTTTTTTCTAAAGTGGGTATATACTAAAAATAGATATTTTTAATTATTATGAAAGGTGGTGCGACTATGAATAGTTTATATTCTTCTCTAGATTTAGCTATTAAAATAGCAGCATTTTGTGCCCTGATAATAATTCCTCTGGGTATTGTTTATACTATAATAGCTATTCCATATTGGTTATGGGAAGGATTCCAACTTCAATATGGCAGAGTAACCGAAGAATACTTGGATAACCGTCCTATTGGTCGTTTCCTTTTTGCACCTTTCAAATTTTATTTCAGTAAATTATTTGGTCTAACGTATAAGCTATAGAGCCTGTTACAGGCTCTATATTTTTACTGCGAAAACGCTCTTGCTATTGCATTTGCAAGAGTGATTTCTTCCTGATTTTGCAAATATCTAACTTCCGCCACTTTCTGTGTCCATGCCTGCATACTTAGATTCTCAATATCTAACTTTGGAAAATACTTTTGTATCAAGAGATTTCCCATATCAAAACCTGTCAGATTGCTATATGCTTCATCAATCTTAGATTCTATGAAATGTCACATTATCTGTGTATCCCATCATTCCCATGAACTTAGGTGTAAGTGTAAGAATTAGTCCGGGATACTTTTCCATATCATCTATTAACTTATCTCTGTCTTGTGCAAATACATTTGACAGTACCAGATTTTTACCTGCCTTTACTACATCTTTAGACATTTCTTTTATATATCTGTTGAACTGAATAGGCGAAGGCTCTTTAAAACGATACTTAAGTTCAACAGGATCTTGTCCATAATCTTCACTGTCAAGCACGATACTCACGTTATATGTCTTTTTTTCTTTTTCTCCTATATCTGATTTAATCTCTGTTTCTCTTTCATATGTGCTCATAATTTTTTCCTCCTTAAAATTTTATAAATGACAATTATCTTGAAAAATGATGTACTAATTTAAAGCTTTTACATCGTTAGTTTCTATTACCCCTGCAATTATAAAATCCAGTTCCACTTTAATTGTCTTATCTCCCTGAGCTGCCTTGTTACTTTTTTTAGTGAAGGTAACATGTGGCAGGACATCAGTCTGTATTGGAAGATTATCGTTGGCATAAGATACAATGACTTTTGGAATTACAAGGTCATAAATACCTTTGCCTTTTGATGCGGCATAGTTTGTAAGATGTTCATAATCTTCTAAAAGAAGTGATAATTTTCCTGAAGCCTTATAATTTCCTGTACCGAATCCTCTAGGTTTATTCCCTATGCCATACTTTAGCTCCTTTTCAAGCTCATCATCGTAAGAGATCTCTTGCACTTCCATAATAAAATCAGGAAATTTAACTCTCACATCTGACCAGTCGTAATTTCTTCCATTAACTCTACCCATTAGTTACTACCTCCTTGCTTTTGTTGCAGGTATGGATTTACAAGTCCAAACTCAAGTATGAGATTTCTAAGTGTACCCATAGGTACAATTTGAACTTTCGCTTTAAGCTCGCTTGTTCCCAAAATATTTTGATTAGGATCTATGATGACTTTTGCCCTGGAAATTTCTTTATCCTGTATCATACGATCTAGTGGAATTTCAAGAAATTTTTCAAGTGCTTTCATTTCTACTTCCATTTCAGACGGATCTATTTCCATGTGCATTTTGTATAAAGCTTGTGTTCTTACAAGCCTTATAGCTTTGTATACTGTCCTTACGTGTTCCATCCAAATGTAATCTGATACCGGATTGGCAAAGCTTCGGGCGTTGGAAATATAGAATCCCTCCAGTCCCAGATACTGCCTTGCCGTTGTGTAACCGGCTTCATCGAGGATTTCGATATAGTCGTCGATGCCCTCTGGAAGAAGCTTAAGCACTCCATTGAGCGGAAATTCTTCGACCTTTCCGATCGAGGTATTGACTTTGGCTCTGCTGTAGAGCCCACAGATGATATTGGATAAAGGAGTGTTCCTTATTTTACCGTCTTTTGCTGTGAATTCAACACGAGTAGGTACTACCTGAATATTCCATGAAACCACATTTGAGCGTTCTGTAAGAAGACTTTGTGTATATTCGTCAAGTGTTTGTTCTTGTGAAATTGACGGAGCCTCCATTATGAAAAACATTGGCTTTTTCCATTTGTCAAAGAACTCTTGAGCTTCAATAGCCATAGCTGACCAGAGAGGCTTTCTTGATTCTCCTACGATGTGAGCATATTCAAAATTCAGCTTTGTATTTTTAAGATGTCTAACTGCATTTAGTACATCTTGATTTGTCATCTTAGGAGCATGGCAATCAAAAGATATTTTATCTTTTGCTATAAAACTTTCACTTTTTACTGTATGCTCTGTGAGTTTCACTGTTACTCCTATCCCAAGTTCTATAATCCCTGTGCTTGGAATAGTTGTTTTCTTTGTAAAATTATCTCCATCTAAACTATATGAGTATGTTGCTTCATTGAATCCTCCACTGTCTTCGATTATGATGCTTACTTCATAGTCGTTTATTGGAGTACCTTCTACAGACACTCCCCCTTTTCCGGCCATTACTTTTTTTACAGTTCCTATACTACCTTGAGTAGAAGCTTCAACCGGAATAACATGAATAGTTTTGCATCCCATAGAGATAGAGTCTATTACTGCATTATAAAGAGGGGTATCTCCAAGTTTATCTTTGACAACATCTGTATCCATTGAAGCTGTTATAGTCATTATTTTGTTATGATTTTTACTTGCAAATCCAATCTTAAAATGAACACCTTCTCCCATGAGCTGGGTTATCCCAAGACCTCCATCTTTAATCTTTGCATTAACATCTCCAAGCATTATTTTCTACCTCCATCAATTGCATTTCCGAGAAATTCCTTAGTTGCTTTTATAAAATCTTCTTTGGAAACTTCTTTTTTGTACGACCAGTCCATAGTTGCTTTGACACCTTCCAGTATGCTTAGAGAAATACCTTGTTCTCTTGCATGAACTTCTATTGTTTTAACTTCTTCTGAAGCTGAATCAGTAATTGATTTATCAGTTGTTTTTGCCATCTTAATCCTCCTTTACTATTTCATGTTCTTGGCTTATCTCTTGGATTTTGATTATTTCATGGTCTTTATATAGACCTGCTTCAAATATCACTTCAATTTGTACCAAAAGTTCCGAGCGTAAAATACTGTCATTGCTATCGAGCCATTCTACTGCACCTAAACGAATAGGCACATAGTTCTCATCTTTATCGATTATGGCTTTATCTAACTTTTTCATAAAGTCCTCATACAGGCTTTCTGTGTGCTGTGCTTTTGAGCTCCCGAAAGAAACCATAAAATTTATTTCTCTATCAAATACCTTAAATCTCCTGACACTTAATTTATCCGTTTTAAATCGTCTATGCAAAGTAGAGGGTTTAGGCGATTCCCCATTAAATAAAACAGCTCCATAGTCTACAGCATTAGAAGATTGCAGTTCTTTCATAGAAGTATAAATTCTTCCTCTAATTTGCATCCGGCTTAAAATAGACATCAGATATTGTCTACACTGTATAATCATTTTATAATCTCCCTCATAAAATTATTCACTGTGGCAGTTACTTCTTTACTGTCTTCATCAGAAACACCGAGGTATGGTCTGGCAGGTATAATAACCTTGTTTACACGAACAAACCTGTCCCCGATTTTAAAACGAAGTCCTCTTTTTGACTTTGCTTTTATTTCTCCACCTGTTTGATGAATGCTCGCATAAATCAAATTAGTTCCTAAAGCAACGCCTGAAGAGGTTGCTTGTATACGCAAAGATGATTTTAAAGCTCCCGATTTTGCCAATGTTTTTCCCACACTGCCATTTTGTCCCGTAGCTCTTAGAGATTTTTTCCACTTCTTGCCGTCAGGAGCTTCCTCATTTTGAAAACGCTCTAAAGTAGATTCTCTTAAAACTTCTCCCACCGATTGGCTTAACCTTTTTTTATCAATATTTTTAAGGTTATTCATTGCCTTATTAAATTCTTCAATATTGCCCTCGATTTTAATAGACATATTTAGTAGCCTTTCATATTTTGTCTTCCAAAAAGTTTCTCAGAAGATTGAATTTTGAAGTTTGATGTTAAAGCAGAAGTTTTCCCACTATCTTCTAAACCGCTTCCTGTCGTAATTTCAACTATTCCTTTAGCAACCGCTTCAAGGTATCTGATAGCATTTTTATATCTGACATAATAGTTGTTTTCTCTTTCATCTGATTTCATTCCGGATCTCGATGCCAGATTATATATTGCTATGTCTTTAGAATATTTGTTAATTACAGCAGGAGTAACTAAAAGTGGAGTAGGATACCTCTTCGCAAGGTATCCGTTAATCTCTGCATCAGCATCATCAATAGCGTCTTGTACCACCGAAACAATGACTACTTCTTTTTCTAAAGGGTCTGTAATATCGTAAAAGTCATTGCTAAGGAATGTCTCCAGCACATGGTCTTTTAGCATAAGCCTCACTTCATCTACAAAGCTATACATATCCTACTCCTGCTCTCCTGTAGATCCATATGCCATTTGCCAGAATCCATATCCTGCATTTGCCCTGGCATCCACACCGTAGATATACTGCTTGTTAAAGAATACATTTTCGTCATTTTCATTTGTAAGAGATGTGAATTTAGGAGCCTTTCTTTCTTGGAAAATAAGAGGTTTTAGTGATTTCTTTGTGCAAAGCAGATACCATGCAGTGTCATTTCCTGAAAGGTGTGGAGTTACAAGTAGTTCTGCCGTATCTTTGTAAATATTTGTAGAACCGTTTATAATGTCTCTTTTTAGTATTTCAAGAGCTGCACCCTCCAGTGCCGGTGGTACTACAAGAAGATTTGGCACAAGATTAAGACTTTCTCCATTTTCATCTACCATATTCATGATTGCAGTTCTCGCTGTAGCATAACTTTCCGTTGTAAGTTTTTTAATTCCCTTGTTCGATATTTTTTTCTTACCTACTTTGTGATTTTCTGAAAAGAAAGGCTCTGCATCATAACAAGTATTAGTAAATCCATTCTTAAGAACATTAAATACCAGCTTATCCGCAAATGTCTTTGAACTTTGAGCCAGATCGGAAATTATAGGGTTATATACTCCTAATGAATCATCTTCAATATCATTTTTGTCTACTCCTACTGTAAGTTCAAAATCTTTATTTTTAATCGTGTAATCACTAGCTGAAAGGTTTTGAATTTCCCTATCTCCAATCCATTCTCTCATGGACGGGATTTTTCCAAGCCATTTGTAATTTTCTTCTTTGGTGCTTGAAGGAACTTTTGTTGCAACAAGTTCATAAGTGCTTACAGTTTCATCAAAAACCTTGCCGTAAATAGTCTTAAATCCTGTATAAATACCTCTTAAAGCTGTTTGATTTATAAGCATATCTATTATCCTCCTATTCTATAAAGTTTCTACTACTACGCCTGTGTCATCCACTCTTATTACTTTTCCGGCAACACTTGCACCTGTAGCAAGAGATGTAACCGTTTGTTCGTCCAGTATATAGCATTTCTGCATTATATGAGCTTGAGTTACGGGATTTGATGTATCATTCTCCCATTTAAAGATTCCTCTTCTTACTCTAATACTCTTAGCTCCGGCAGAGCCTCCTGCTCCTGTGTTATCTACAAACTCTTCTGCTCTTCCGCAAGCATTAAGCCCTTCAGCTTTCTTTCCGGCAATTGCATATCCTGTAGCTTCAGTTGCGACCAAAGACCCTTCATATATCTTGGTATTTGCTTTAACCGGAACAAATAATGTTTTTCCGTCCAGTATTTCAACTGTATTTCTTCCACTTGTAAGTGCTGCCATTAGTTATCATCCTTTCCATATTTTTTAATATCTTCCTGAGAAACGCCCATAGACTTACATATAGCAAGAACCGTTTCATCAGTTTCATCCTCTTTTTGTTTTGATTTTAAATCTAAATTAAGACTTCCCATAAAATCTCCTATAGGCACTACCTGCGGAGCTTTTTCTAAAAACTTTTCAAAAGATTCCTTGTTAGAAAGTGCATATTCCTGAGCCCACTGTTTTTGGTCTTTTGTGATTTTCCCTGAAGTTAGAGCAAACATTACAAGTTCATCAGCTTCTTTCTTGTCAAGCCTTGCCTTTAATCCCAGATACTTTTCCTGAAGACCGTCTTCTTGTTTTAATGACAAAATGGCTGACACTACATCTTCTTGTTTTGCATCTTCTTTTAGTCCCAGCAAATTTAAGATGTTCTTATTTGCTATGAGTTCTGTATTTTCCTCTTTCTTTTGTGTAGGCTCCGGTATAGCCGTAAATATCGCCTGTGCTATTTCCTCGTCACTCATATCATCAGACAATTTTATTCCCAGTTTTTCTGCTATTTCTTTCAAAAATTCCATATGAATTTCCTCCGTTTCTAAATTTTTAAGTACAAGTGGAAACATCTTATCTATTGCCGGAGTATTTGTAAGAGCTACCGAATGAAGTCCTACTGCAAGTCCATCTTTTCTAACTCTTATTACAGGCGATAGATACTTGTATTCCTTATTTTTCAGATACTCTCTAGCTTTATCCGTCCATTTGACTTCTGCTATTATTGCATCTGTTCCTTTTTTAAGATTGTTGATCCATCCTGCTGCAGGTGCTTGTACATTTTTCAGAGTTTGATGCTCGTAATCAACTACAATATCAAGTCCTCTGCCTTTAAACTGTTTTTCTATGAGATTAAAACTCTCATCGTTTACTATGAAACTTCCTTTTTCCGAATTTACAGCCCCAAGCGGGAGTATCTTTATTTCTAAAGGTACTTCAGATAGATTTTCTTGACTTAAAATCATGGTGTATTGTGTCATTTTTTTCAATTTTTTTGGTCACCGTCCTTTCAGGGTAGATAACACCTATATGGATATAGCGTGAATTCGCGTGAAACAGGCGTGCAAAATTTTTTTAAAATCAATGCCCGGTATAATTACCTCTTTAAAAACAACTCGCCTTAAATCGCATTTATGAGCCTTGTTTGTTTTTCCTTTCCAAAGCATTTTTTAAAACAGGGGGTAAGTCTCTGCCATCTATACTGAAAAAATCCTTAGCTGCGTTTCTTTTAAAATGTGGATCTATACTGAAAGGCTGCATATTTCCTGTTATCTTTCCAAGCTTTTTATCCCAAACCTTTACCATCTTAGGAAGCTTACTTTCTACATCAAGTCCTCTTTCACTTACTTGTCTTTTAGACAAAGTTTTTACGCTGCACCTGCAACGAAAACCGTTAGGAGGATATATAGTATCCCAAACAGGACTGTCACAATGATATACCTTTCCATTTAGTTCACGATGTGAGTTTCTGGTATGATTGTCATCTATAGCTACATACTGCCAGTAGGGTCTAAGTTTTTTTACAGTGTCACTTGTCATACTTTCATAATGTCCTGCCTGATATGCTGTTTGTATATTTGTGCGAAAGATATTATCAGCTCTGAAATTTGTGAGCCCTTTATAGCCTTTTTCCTTAAGAAACTCACTCATTGACTTTTTAAATTCTTCCATAGTGCTTCCGTTTTCCAGAGCTTTCATAAGTTCCTGCTGAAATAGTTCTAAAATTTTTACATTGTTGTAGTTAGCTACCGTAAAGGCTATAGACTTGTATTTATCTACAAGCCTGTAAAACTCCTTAGAAGTGATTGGTATTTTTGCCCCCAGATATTTCTCTACACTTTCAATATCATCAAATTTAAACTCAATCATATTTCAAGCATCCTTCCTTGCAGGTCTGAAAGAAACATAGTTTTTTCTAAGAGCTCACTCATCTTTGAATTATCCATCTTGGAAAGAATGTCAAGTATATCCTTTTCATTATCAAGCTTGTTCTTTAGTTCCTCTAGCGTAGAGCACCCATCTATCATTTGTCCTATAGGAGAAAATATCTCTTCAAAAATCTCTCCTGAAACCTTCGTTGCAAACTCTGCAATCTCATCTACCTTTTCCTGATAGTCTTTAGATATCGGATCTTCTTTGAGCTTCATAGTATATTCAGTTTCAGATGAAGAACTTACAGGCTTTCCTGCTAAGACTTTTTCATTTTCATCCGGAAGAGGAATAGAGAATTTCTTGTAAACATAGCTTTCTGAAATTTTTAACCCTAAATTATTTACCAAAGTGTCAAGAACTTTGGAAAAAACTTCAAGATCTTCACTATCTTCCACATCAAAACGAATGCTTGGTATTCTTTTGTTTTCTGCAAAATTAAATTTAACAAGTGGTCTTATAAGGTCTCTTCTTATAGTTGCAGCTAAAGCCTTACAGTCAGCTATTAGAATATCTTGTCTTACTTCGTTGTGAGTTTTGGACTGAGCATATGAGCCTCCACCTGAGTCGGATGTCAGAGTTTGCCCTAAGATTGCCTTTGAAATCTGCTCATCTGCATACCTTACAAGTTTTTCAAACACTTCAATACTTGTGCTTTTTTGTGCCTCTTTTATCTCTATATCAGCATTTGTAGGCATAATTCCTGCAGCATCTGAAGCTATATGATATAGAGTTTCCATAAGCTGTATTTTGTCATTTTCAGAAGCTGAAGGATCATACTTGCCAAGACGAATCGGCATTCCATATACCTCTGAAAAAGTAGACCAGTCCTTTAGAGAATAGTTCTTAAACAGATACATCCAGGTGCATACCCTTAGCACTCCCGCTCTTGATGGATGCCCTGAACGAGCTTTGTATTTGTGTATTATAAATCTGTCTTCAGGCAGTTCTATTCCCTGCGGCTCATCCTTTGTTATTACTTTAAACTTGTCTTTTTCATCCCAGAAGAAATTCTTTTGATGGTAGTTCTTAATTTCTCTGATATGGTATTTGTTTTGAATTATGCTGTAATCCCACAGTATTTCAGATATTGAAATCCCTTTACCTATAGCATCTAACAAGTCTGTAAATATTTCTTCTAAATTTTCCAGAGAGCTTAATTCTTCTTTCACAAACTCTGCTATCACTTTATCAAGCGGTTCATCACTGTAAGGAATTACTTCAAAATCAAGTCCCGTAACTGCGTTTTTTCTAGTCTGAAGCTGTGAAAATAGATGTGGATCTTTTTCTTCCATTTCTTCAAAGAGTTCCATCTGTGCCGAAATACTTCCATCGTCAGCCTCTCTTAAAATCCTTGCAAGTTTTACAGGAGTAAGTCCATTTGACGGATAGCTTGAGAAACGGTCTGATGTCTGAAATGTAACTATTGAGCTGAACTTACCGGCTTTATTTTTTGATTTTCCCCTCATCAGAACGCTCCTTTCTTAAACTTCATAAGTCTACCAAGCACCGACTTATATTCTGTTATAGAACTTCCTTTAGTTTTTAATGCCAAAGCGACTGCCATTTGAAGTGCATCGGGTCCGTCATCGTTAGCAGACATAGGATATTCTTTCATCTGTTTTAACAGAGCCTTATGTTTCTCATTAAACTTCAGGTATTTGTTTTTTACAAATGGCTGTAGGCTTTCTATTCTTGCCTTTTTATTTGAAGTAGAGTATATTTCCTCAATAGGTAGATACTCGTTTTCTTCTGCACTTTTTTGCGTCATAACTTCTTTGAAGAAAAATTGAAATTGGTTAGTCTCAACACCAAAGGTTTTATATGCTTTTTTGTACTCCCTTTTATATCTGCGATTCATCTCAAAAACGTCATTTATTATCGCATCCGGCTTTCGTCTTTCAATACTTGCATCAACTACATACAGATATCCGTCTTTTAGACTCTTTGCTAATGTGATTATTGCTGAGGTATCACTTTTTTTATTCTTGCCAAGTGATGGGTCATTTGTTCCGATAAGTATAAATTCATTATCAGAAAAATCTATCAGCTCTTCATTGTAAAAATCAAACCATTCTTCATTAAATGTGGCTGAATCAGGATCTATAGGGTCGTTTTGTATCTCTGAATTAAAAGATGCTGTTCCCTCTGTAAGACGTATAACCATAAGGTCGTAGTAGGATAGCTTTTCTTCCCACAGCACCTTAGTATTTTTCAGCATTTCTTCTTTATTCTCGTCAAAATACGCTTTTGCATCTTCTCTTCGTTTTTCATTAGTCAGATCATTATAAATATCTGCCCAAATATCCCAAAGATGAGAATCTGAAAACGATAAGATTCCACGATACTTTACAGAATCATACTCAGAATTTTTTAAAATTTTTGAAAGTAAAGAGTCATAATGCAAGATAGTACCTATATAAATGATGTCAGTGTAAGTATCTCCGGCTTTAGAAACAGCTTTGTAATACCAGCTTTCAAGTTTTCGTCTTTGCTCAGGAGTATTTACATTTTCATCATTTTCAATGTCATCCAGGACAATCAAATCCGGTCTCCAGTTTCTATGTCTTCGTCCACGAACTTTTTTACCTGAACCTATCGCATCTACCTTGATATCAGTTACTGTCAAAATAACCTTGTTGCTCCATACCTTGTTTCCTTTTAGTGTTCCAAAGTCTTCATGAAGAGCTCTGTTATCCTCAAGCTCAGTTTTTATATCTGCCAAAAAACCTTCTGCCTGCTCGGAAGAATCTGACAAAATAAGAATGTAGTGCTTGTATTTATACACTACTGCATGCAAGGTATCTGCAAAAGTAAGATTCGTAGATTTTGCGTGTCCCCTTGGAGCTGCTGTTGCCCGCCTGCAGCCTTTATTTTTATTTACTGATAAAGGCTCATAATAAGGATTTATGCCTTTTAGCACTCCTTGTTGCCACATCTTGTCAAGCTCTGAGTGAAAAGCGGGGGATACTCTTGAAAAATAGTGAGGAAAATATGCTCGTTTAAAGTACTCTAAATCTATAGCTGCAAGTCTTTTCCTAAGTCCTTTTTCTCCTATGAGCTTGACACCTGTTTCATATTCTTTTTGTAACTCAAGCCTGATTTCTTTGAAATTATCCTTGCTAAGTACATAAGATTTAAACAGTTCATTTTGACTATATTCATAGTCTTGTTCCTGTGAGCTTTTTCCTTCAGATAAAATGTCAATATATTCATTTAGCTTAATCATCTGCCATCATCTTTTCCTTAGCTTTTGTAAGAATTTCCTTAAGAGAAACTGCCAAAGCGGGGTCTGACTTAATAGCTTTCATAAGTTCACTTTCCATTCCCGAAAATGCCAACTCCACCTTGTTTTGCATATCTTGTTTTAGTTTGTCCTTGTAAGCCTTTGTTCTTGAAAGCGACACCATAACACGAGCCGCCTTATCTAGCGGCATTTCATCCCATAACTCCTGAGCAGTTGCAAATTTCTGTGTAAGTTCATTTGTCATAATTCTAAGTGCTCCCTCAGTGTAGTCTGCCTCAGGATCTTTCTTAATAGCTTCCACCAAAGCCTTAGTCTGCTCCTGTGCTTCTAGCAGTTTTCTAAGTACCTTATTTGTCTTGATAGCATACCTTCCTACACTGCTGGTACTTATTTCAAAACCTTCTTCGAGTAACCACATGGAAATTTCTCTATATGTTATCCCTGTATCAGAAAGCATTTCATCTACTTGTTTTTTAACTTTATGTGGAAGCTGTAATATCTTTGAAGTTATACGTGTACGCTCTCTTTGCACTCCCATTAAACATCAACTCCGGGATCTTCTATAGTGTACTCTGCAAGGTCTACTCCTTTTTTAGTAAGCCTTATAACTGCATCTGCCATGTAAGCTGTATATGAATTTACCTTGCTGTTTGTAAAAACGATATATCCGGCTTCTAATAGATACTCTAGATGTTTAGATATATCAGGAGATACTATTAAGCCATCTGCTACCATAGAATTGACGATATGCCTTACCAAAAGAGCATTTTGGTATCCTTTGACTAAAGAACGTACGATATATCCTCTAATCGCTTTATTTTGCTTTATACGTAGTTCTTTATCTTCATTCACGTTTTGATCTCCCTTCCAGAATGTAATTTGTTATCTTGTCGAGCTTTTCCTCGACATTATTCATTACTCTCAAAAAATCTTCCCTTAGCACATATATGAAAGGTAAATCGTTTTTCAGGTCGTTAAGTTCACAGCGGAGCTTATCTACTTCCTTGTCATACTTTTGATTTACCTCACTTAATTTCAGACTTAAATCCTCAGAGCTTTTTTCAAGTTTATCCAAGGTTCTTTTTATAAAAAAACCTAAAAGCCCGAGGATAATCATTGTTATTGTTTGCAATATCCAATTTATGTCCATCATATCAAACTTCCTAAACTATACTCGCTTCGGTAGAGTTTTCATCTTGTAAGAAATCAAGGTTTACATCATTTACTGTAATAAAGTCCTTTTTTAGATCCAGCACCTTGCTTTCAATCAGATTTTGCATATATAAATTTACATCTCCTACCGTCTTTTCAAGCGAAGTATATAACTCGTCATTCATAAGCAGTTCCAATTCTCTTTTTGCCTTGGATGAAACTTCTCTTATCTCGTCTTTAGTTAGCTTACCGTCCTTAGACTTCTCCTTAAAATCATTTACTACAGTCTGTTGCAATTTCTTTACCACCTTTTCAGCCAAATCATCAGCACGACTTAAAGCATTCATAGTGATATTTTGCACCTTCTCGTCTTTGATAAGGGCAATCTTTTCTACTACATACCTTTTAAGGTATGTAGACAAAAACACACCTACCCAAAGTAAAAACATCATCGTTAAATCCACCGCACTTGCAAATATTTTTTCCATTTTAAGCCTCCTTGTTAAAAAAATAAAATAGACTGAGTGTAAGTTTTTAGTCCTTACATACAGTCTATTATTTTTATAAAACATAGTCTTTTGAATGGTTCAATAAAGATTTAAAAGTCAACCCTTACAGCTCATCAAAACTTATCTGCCCATCAAGAGGTTTATTCTTTTGCTTTATCATGTCATCCCTGCAAATCATCCTTACCCATCGTTCTGTACATTCATACTTACTTGCAAGTTCTTGAAAGTTATATCCGTCAAATTCATTTAATATCCATTCTTTTCTTTTTTCATTACAAGCATTTTCAAGCCTTGGAAAGTATATCTGCGATCCTTGAAACATATTATTTACTTCCAAAGCTACATCAACTCCGAACCTTTGAGCTATAGAGAAATATGGCTCAGGCAAATCATCTTTGCTTAAAAACCTTAACCAATTATTCAAGATATCGCCTCCTTATCCTAGTTTATTAAACTAACCTTGCTTAGCCTTCACATTTTTTAAACCTTTAAGTTCTTTCTTAATCTCTTCTATATCTTGTAAAATCAGCTTATGCTGATTTAAAGTCACAGCAGCAAATTCTGCCCAAGTCACCATATCTGTAGAATTATGAAATTCCTTGACGATTCCTCTTTCGATTAGTCCGTTTATAAGAGGAACTCCCCAGTGTTGGTGTTCAACTTTTGTATTATTAACCTTGTTAATAATTCTTATAATCTTTGAAGCATAGTCCTTGTCTGTTGCCCAACCAAAACCTGCCGGATTATTTGGAATACTAAGATACTCTAAAGTTGGAGCACTGCCCCTTTTTACCAAATGAAAGCGTGGATCTAAAATAGGCTCTTTAACAGGTTCTATGCTGGCATAGGCAAATAAGTGTTGCACATGGGCAATAACACCTTCGATTGCCGTTTTAAAAGTAGCTGCTTGTCCACTCTGGTTTCCATCTATTGCTCCAATTCCTGCAAAATTGTTTTGAGAATAAAGAACAATTCCACCATATCTGAAATAGTTCGTTTCATGAACAGCCTGTGAAAGTGCTACCTCTGTACGAATATTGTACTTGCTACAGGTTTCAAAATAATAATCAATCAGCTCTGACAGCTTAACTGTGAGCTGACAGTTATTATTAGTATCATTGATATGTTTATATGCCTCTTCCTTTGTGATTGTAGTTGCTCCTTGTATCAAAGTAAATTCCTGAACAGGCTTTCTTAGTTCATCCAAAAGAGCTTTCCATGGGAAGTTACGACCTGGACAGCTAGTAGGTTTATAATCCAAATGCCTACTGACATTTGCTAGAGGAATATTATACTCTTTCATAATATATCTATAAAGCTGTACTCCTGCTTGAAACTGTTCTTTTGACATTATCGTTTCTATATCCCAGTTTCCTTCCCAGCAAACTCCTATGCCATCCTCATTCTTATTATTTTTATTGCAGTGAGCTCCCCATGTGAGGGTAGGTCGAAGTTCATATACGCTGCCGTCCTTGCGGATATAAAAATTATATCCTGCACCACCCCAGCCTTGATTTGTGTGCTGTTTGTGAATCTGCTCCGGAGAATAAACTCTTGCTGCAGGATGGTGGGTTACAATATATTTCTTTTTCGTTTTTGCTACTGGAGTAAGTCCTGTAAACTTAAATCCCTGTTTTATAATATTCATATTTTTTTAGCCTCCGTTTTTTCTCTACCATCTTTGTCTATCCTTTGCACCATCTTCTTAAGAGCCTCAATACAGTAAAAACATTGCTTGTCTGTAAGCCATTCTATTCGCTCTACATTATATCTTTTCTTACAAAATCCATTGATACGCTCGTTTGTATTATTCCAGCCGAGTTCTTCACAAAGCTTATATATTTTTTGTCTCATAGCTACAGTAGAACTTCGACCACCTTCATCAGTTCTTTTTTGAGCTTTTACACTACCTTTATCTTTTAGTTTTATAAGTTCCAAAATAACCTCATTTGCCTGGATCATAGTAAGAGCCTTCATACTATCTTGATTGCTTATGCGAAAAATGATACTATATAGATTTTCTTTATCAATATCAACTTCCTTTGAAAGTCCCCATATACTTTTAATCTGTTTATTATCAATCTTAGACACGCTCATTTTACACCTCCTAAAAGAAAGGAGAGCATAGCTCCCCATAATCTTATACGTGCTGGAGTTTATCCCTGTCAGTTTCATACCAAAAGGTATCTTCCTTTTGAAGACTTGCTCCGACTTCAAATAACTTTTCCTCCGGATACGTTTTCAAAATTTCCTTGTTTACACTTTCCTTTACTGTAATGCAGTCGAGCATATTAAGTTTTTTAAGTGCAGATAAAGTGTTAGCAACCTTTTTAATTACAACCTTTGTACTTAGCCTAAAACCTGTCTTTCCAAAAGTAAGAACTTTAGTTTTTCCTTTTAGTTCAGTCTTGTTAGCATCCATAAAATTCTTGACATACATTCCAAGACGATCTATATTATCCTTGTGCACTTTAGCTTTCATCTCAGCTTCAAGCTTTATATCATGCACTTTTTCATTCATCTCTGTTGCAATTTTTTCAAGTTCCAGTTCATTTTCCGCAATTTCTTTTAGCGTTATATCCACATCATTCCAATCTTTTAACACCATTTCATCTGCAATCTTAGTTCTAGCCATTAGCCTATCCTCCTATTATCTTCATCAAATACTTTAAAATTCATGCCAAGTTCTTTCTTCATAAAAACTTCCTTGTATCCACAAGGATGTCTAAACAAATACACATTTGCAAATTCTCCCAGATACTCCATTTTCTTAATTCTTTCCTGTTTACTTTTCTTGCTTGTATCCATATTTTCTACTAAATACATCTTCCCTATCTTTAAATCCTGCATTAGACCACCTCGGCTTTCTTTCGATTTTTATTTCAAATTCATACTCGTGCCTGCCATAATTTTCATAACTTCCATCTTTGTAAAAAATAAGTACATTCTTACTGTCACTACTTAAAATAACAGCCTTTACCTCCTTGTTACTCTTCATAATATTTCCCATAAGTAAGTCCACACTGATACCCCCTGCTGTAAGCCTCTTTATTTGTCATATCCACATACCTTATCTTCCTGTTAGCCTTTTTCACTACCTTTTTATCCATTGCCCTAACAAAGATAAAACCTATAACCATACCAACTAAAACGCACATAATACTAAACATATAAATCCTCCTTATCCTATTTTCATAAACGCCATTTATCTTGAAAATTTTATAACATCATCATATTACTTGCTTGCCTTATAATATCAAGCGTTATAGTAGTTTCTTTCACTTCATTCATAATCCTAAGAACATTATTTAAAGTTCTGTCTAGTAACCTGAAACACCCAATCTGACTGCCACAAGCTCTGTATATCAGCTCATTCATAGCCTCTTCGTCTATGTCATATGCTGATAGATACTCCAGTACCTCGCTTTTAGATAGCCCTTTAAAAGAAGAATAAAAATCTACACGATTAGCAAACCTTGTAAGATAACTTTTAATCTGTGCCTCTAATCTAGGCTCTCCGGCTATGACCATACCTACATCTGACTGGTCATAAATTGCTCTAAGTATTTCCATTTTCTTTTGAGTGTACTTGCTGATTAACTTGTCAGCTTCATCAATAATCAGCAAATATCCGTTATTAACATTGAAAAATTCTCTAATTGCATTAACCCTTTTCCAGATAGTGCCATATGATACAGGAATACCAAGTGCTCTTTCAATAGCCTCCACAAGGTCTCTGCTTGACATAGTATCATCACACTCGATATATGCCACTCTCATCATCTTAGAATAGTATTTAAGTGCATAAGTCTTTCCAAAACCTGACTTTCCTACTATAATTCCAAGTCCCATATCCTCTTGGCAGGAACTGCATACACCTATAACACCTTTAGAGTCTCTACTCTCAAAAAAAGTCTTATTCTTTTTAAAATCCGCTGCACTGTATTGAGGACGAAACTCTATCACACTTCCTGAGCCTTCCATACTTTCAATATACTCTAAAAGTCTTGAAGAAACTTCTGTAGCATCTCCATCATATTTCCCTAGCAAAAACTTTGATATCACAGTTCTGGAATAGTTGATTTCATTTGCAAGCTCTGCCTTAGACTTCTTGTTTTTTTCTAAATAATCATTGATACGTTTTACAATATCTACGCTTTTATTTTCTGCTACATCTTCCATTTCCCCCACCCTTTCTAGCCTAAAGTTCTTAATTTACTTAAAACACTTTCAGCTTTCTTATTAAAAAAGTCGCTACTTGTATTTTCTTGCCTTTTAATTTTTTTAGACTTAACTTCATCTGAATATTGCTTGTCATTAGGAAGTGAAATAACTTTGTCCTGATTTACTTGTTTTGCTCCTTTTCCTTTTTTAACTATATCAACAACTCCAACTGTTTCAGACAAAGCCTCATTATATCTTGCAATCCTTTCTTCAAACGGTGTGTTATATTCTCTTAGTCTGTCTTTATCCTCCTTGATTTGACGATTTTGCATCATTAGATGTTCTTCTAATGCCTTTTGCGAAACTTTAGGAGCAATTTGCAGTAATTCCTGAGATAGTGCCTCTCCTATAAATTTCCCGTTTGTTGTATATACATAAATCTTTGTAATATCCTGAATATCCCAGCGTATATCCACCTTGTCTCCTATATAGCTTGTAAGCTCTTGTGAGCGATACTCTTGTCCGAACTTTCTTATTCCCACATTGTAGACATGAACCCGCTCTGCTTTCATCATAATCATAGTTGCATATGATCTTGGTGGTGGAGCTTTATAGTACCTTTCTTCATTTTTGAAAACTTCAAGCGGTGTCTTATATCTTTCCTTTTGCTTTTTAAGTCCGCTGTGTTCACTATTGTAATACCTTTCCCTTAGCCATTTGCTCCAGTGCTCGTAGAACTCTTGCATACTCATAAGGGTTTCATTTTCCAGCATCTTTTGAGTATTCTTTTTTACCTTACTTGCCGTCTTAGAGCCTGTTAATGTTCCTGTGTAAGACTGCATCCATTTAGTAAAATCCGAGCATACTCTTCCGAAAAATCTTTCTATTTGTGCTTTAGACCATGGCTCATATGGAAGGCTTCTTTTGTCTGCTTTGATACCAAGACTTTTGTAAAATCCTACTGTCTCGCTGTCAAAAGATAGTTCATCTCTTTTGTCATTTCTATGTCTTCCTGTCATTTCTTTTGCTGTGTAGTCCTTTCCGTTATCTATCAACAAATACTCAGGCACTCCACCGACATCGCCATAAATTACCTTAAGAAGAGATTGCTTTAAAATATCCGAATTTGCTTTCTTACATATGACATCTCCCAGCACTAACCTACTTCTTGTATCAATCCATGCAACTAGAGTAGGGCGAATCGCTGTAACTTTTCCGTTAGGATGCTTATATGCTACCCAGCAGTCAAAGGTATGTTCATCTCCTTGTAACACCTGCATCACTTTAAGTGAGCCTGTGTCTCTGCTTCCTTTTACCATAACTTTATTCTTGTACTCTCTTAGTCCCTTAGAAGCCATATAGTGAGCATTCTTGCCTCGCTTTTCTTCCATAAGGTAATTTATATATCTGTAAACCGTTTGATATGATGGGTATGCTACTCCTTGTTCATTAGCAATTTCCGAAAGTTTGCTATATAGCATTTCTACAGTTCCCATATTTGCTGCAAAATCCTTATTAAACCAGATGTTTTCAATATATGCCTTAACTCTTTCTGATAGCGATGGAAAGCTGCCTTTTTCCCTTGGCTTTCTGCAAAGTGACAATATCTTGAAAAACTCATAATTTCCGAAGTCATACTTTTGCATCTTCATCGCCCACGCCGAAGCCTCGACATAGTCCTTAACATATCTTTGAAAAGACCTCTTGCTGATTTTAAAAGCCTTAGCCATCTCGTTTGATAGATCACTACGATTAGTCCTTTTCGGGCAATCTAAAAAATCCTTAACATATCGTGATAACTCCACTGCCTTGTAATATTCCTTAGTATAGTTTTCAATATACCAATTAGAATCCATAGTTATATACCAAGGCACATTCTCGCCCTTTGTATTTGACTCAATAAGCACATCTTTTACATCCACACTAAGTGCCTGCTTATATTTTCTTCTTGCCTTTTTTGACAAAGAGGAGAGAGCTACAAATACTTTATCTTTTCCTCTATCTCCTGATTTTGTTTTAACTATAAATTCTTCCAAATTTCTCTGTATTTTTGAAGACATTCCCTTATATGTCAATTCCTCTAATATAGCCGCTTCTTCTAAACTTACAAATATCTCTTCCAATCTCTCCTCACCTCCTATTTGCAAATCTCTTTGAATTTTGATATACTGTTATTAGATGATTTTTTCATCTGCATATATTAGAGTGTCGTATCTTGCAGGAGAGACACTCTTTTTCTTTTGTCTTTTTTCATAAGACCACCTACGATGCTTTTAGAAACTTCTGTAAATCAATATCTAAAAAATTTGCAATCTTGCCAATATACTTTTCTCCTGAGCGATATCCATAAAAAATAAGGTGCAGATATTTATAACTTATGTGCATTTCACGAGATAAATCTCTTTGCGTCATCTCCTTTTCCACTAATATTTTTTTAACAGCTTCCCCAAAGGGTGTCAGCTTTCCCATTTTCTTAATTTTTCCTTTCTTTCGTCGCATACACCTCTCTCCTTTCACAAATCCTGAAATTGTTATATAATTGGTGTAAACTCATTTTTAAAAAGGTGAACTATTGTATATTATTTGATATTTTCTATTTATGCTTTTGTCTATAGGCAAAAGAACTAATCATCCATACAATAATAAAAATAGATAAAGTTCCTTTTTCTAAATTTACAGTATTAAAATTTAATCCTATGAGATTTAGTAATATACCGACAATCATGAAAAAATCAAATATCTTTTTATAAAAATCACTTCTTTTAAAAAA
>JBHASY010000034.1:0-21733 GCA_041831635.1 Acetoanaerobium sp.
ATTAAGTAGAAAAACTCTAAATAACCGGAGCAAATAAAAAATCAGCAAGCTTAAAACAAATAAAATGTAAAAAAAACAAAAAAAGGATAAATAAAATGAAGTTAAAATCAGTTGAACTTGTAATAAGCGCTATGTCAAAAACTCAATACCCAAATGACGAACTTCCTGAGATTGCATTTGTAGGCAGGTCGAATGTAGGAAAATCTTCCGCTATTAACACCCTGTTAAACAGAAGAAGTCTGGCAAGAGTAAGCCAAAATCCGGGAAAAACGAGAACGATAAATTTTTATAAAGTCAACAATGAATTTTACTTTGTTGATCTACCCGGTTACGGCTATGCAAAGACTGCCAAGACAGAGCGTCAAAATTGGGGGAAGGTAATGCAGGAATATTTTGAAAACAGTGAAGATTTAAGGCATATTTTCCTGCTTCTCGACATCAGACATGAGCCGAAAGAAGATGATGTTTTGATGTACAAATATGCAGTGCATTATAATATACCTGTCACTATTATTGCAACAAAATCAGATAAGATATCAAGGGGGGCTTTCCAAAAGGCGTTTTCAGTTATGAGGAAAAAGCTGGACTATCACGGAGAAAAAATACTTCCTATATCTTCGCTGAAAAAAACAGGAAAAGATGAGATTTGGGAACATATTATAAATATTTTTGAGCAAGGCGGATATGATATAAGCGTAGAATAAATTCAATATAAAGGGGCTGTCGGGAAATGGCATTTAAGATTTACTTATCTAAAAGTCAATTTTAGGACAGCCTCTTCTAAAGAAGGAGATTATTTATGATTTATCTCATACAAGGAGTAAATGCTCTGGTATTATTGGGTATGCTTGTAGTTCCTTTCGTACTGGGGTACTTATTTATAAAAAAAATCAGAGAAAAAAATGAACTGGGAGAGAGTCTGGAAGTAAGAGTAGCTTTGCTTGAAAAAAGAGTGAAAGAACTGGAAGATTACATAGCAGAATCAGGATGGGAGTAGTGATATAAAATTGAAATCATTTGTATGGGTTCTTATTACGAGCATAGTACTGGGAATACTTATAGGAATTCAGATAAAAAGTCCTTATCAAATCAGCTCGGAGGGTTCTTTTATAGTGAGAGATGTAATAGCTAAGATAAATAAAGAGAGAATCGAAATCTACGCTCTTACGAAACAAAAAAGATCATATGAAAAAGAAATTGATAAGTTAGAAGATAGAGCCACATATGAAAACGAAATATTGACGGACTACAAGAAGAAGGCAAATTATTTAAAAAATGCCATGGCATATAAAGCTGTCGAAGGTCCGGGCCTTAAGATAATAATAGACACTACTGACGATAGAAATCTGGCATACCTTATGGAAGAAAAAAAGCTGTTTATTATTTTGCTAAATGAACTGAAAAGTCAAGGTTGCGAAGCTATAAGCATAAATGGGCAGAGAATAAATGCAATGTCAGAGATAACGCTTGCTGGAAATCATATCAATATCAACTCTGTGGCGATAGCACCGCCGTATGAGATAAGCGTAATAGGAAACGGCTCGATGCTGCTTAGCTACCTGAATATAAAAAGTCCCATAATAGACATAATGAAAAATGGCTACAATCTGTCTATAACCTTTAAAGCTGAAAGCAGTATCACACTTCCTAAACTGGATTTTACAAAAAATCCTGAGTATATGAAAGATCTGAGATAAGATGATTTTGCAGGAGGAGTTTGAGTTGAAAGAGATAAACGTACTTATTTTGACAGTTACTGCGGGATATGGACACATCAGTGTTTCAAACGCTTTGAAAGAGTATCTTGAAACTAAAAATATAAAAAGTAAAGATATTAAGGTAGATATCTTTGATGTTTTAGAAGATGTAAGTCCTTTGATTAACAAGGTGTTTACCGAATATTATCTGAAAGTTCTCAAATATATGCCCAATATCTACTCGTTCATATACAAAATTGAAGCTGAAAAGGCTTTTGAAAATCCTAAGAAGCTAAAAAGAGGTTCCGAAAAATTAAAACGAAAGATTGAGGAAGAAGAGATTACAGTTACTGATATATTTAATAAAGTGATGATTAAGAAAAAACTGATGTCTAAACTGAAAAAGCAAAAACCGGAGTTTATAATCTGTACTCATCCATTTATCGGAGAGCTGCTTGAACTTACGGAAATAAGAGAGTATGTAAAGTCAAAGGAAGAATTGAATTCATGCATAATGACGGTAGTAACCGATTATGTGGTGCATCCGTCGTGGTTTAATGATATAAGTGATTATTTTATTTTTGCTTCGGACAGACTTAAATATTTCTTAAAAGAGACAAAGCCGGAGTTTTTACAAAAAGATGAAAACGGCAAGGTAAAGGCAAAATTTTTCGGTATTCCTGTCAGAAGTGAGTTTAACGAGCATTTTGATAAAGAAAAGTTAAGAAAAGAATATATTTTTTTGAAATCCGAGTATGAGTTTTTAGACGAAGATTACGTACTTGAAGACAGGTTTACATATTTGATTATGGGTGGAGGTTTTGGAATAGGAAATATAAAAAGCTGGGTGCAACTGCTCATAGATTATGAAAATAAGACGTCTAAAAATTCTGCGAATTTATCAGAGGAAAACGAATTTTCAAATATAATTGTGGTTTGCGGCAACAATCAGGAGCTTTATGAAGAAGTTTTGAAACTAAAAAAAGAAAAAGATTTAAAAAACCGGATTATGGTGCTAGGTTTTGTAAAAAATATAGATAAGATAATGAAGATAAGCGACGTTATTGTAACCAAGCCGGGAGGAATAAGCATAACCGAGGCTATGGTTTGCAACCTTCCTATTGTAATAAGAGAGTATTTGCCGGGACAGGAAGAAAAAAATACAGAATTTCTTTTGAATAATAATTTGGGGATATATGCGGCTGAGGACAGCAGTTTTTTAGCGTATCTTTCTCAACTGAAATATGACAGCACGTACAGAAATCAGATAATAGATAATCAGAAAAAGATATGTGATGTCGATCATAAAAAAGAGAATGAATCTGAAGACTTTTACATAGATGATACTGCTAAAGACAAAGGCAGTTCTTTACACAGGATATTCAGCTTGATGAAAGAGGAATATTTCAGGAAGACTTTTGATAAAAATAAAAAAGAAAATTTATGAGATGTTTGAGGAAGATAAATGAAATATACATTTCTTGAAAAACCTAATATATATGAAAGTGTGCTGTCGTTTGACGTATTTAACTACAGCGACGAACTTATTTTAGAAACTCAGCTGTTTTCTTTAGATGTGGTTAAACTAAATCCGTTAGGACAGTTTAAGGACAAAGAAAGTTGCGGATGTAAGGTTTTGATTTATGGTTTGAATATAGAAACTGAAGATATAGATTTTGATGAAATAGTAAAGATTATAAGGCAAGAATGTTTTGAAATGGAAAGCATAGATGTTTTTATATCGGTAAATATATAGGAGAAAAAAATGATACTTATTTCCAATTTAAAAATTGGCATAGAAGACAATATCAAAGACCTAACTGCTAAAATCAGAAAGAAATTAAAACTCAAAGACCAGCGAATGCACTACAAAATACTGAGAGAGTCTATAGATGCAAGGAAAAAAGGTCGAATAGATTTTGTCTATCAGGTTTTGGTTGAAGTAGATAATGATGAGCATATTTTAAGGACTATCAAAGACCCTAATATAACAAGATATAAAAAGCCTGCACCTATTGTTTTGAAAAAGGGAAATCTAAAGAAAAATGGGCGAGTGTTGGTCGTAGGAAGCGGACCGGCAGGATTGTTTGCAACATATATTCTTGCTAAAAACGGGTATAAACCTTTGCTCATCGAAAGAGGAAAGTGCATAGAAAAACGTTCTGATGATGTAGAGAAGTTCTGGAGAGACGGGGTGTTAAACCCAAAGTCGAATGTGCAGTTCGGAGAGGGTGGAGCAGGTACATTTTCAGATGGAAAACTTACCACTCGTATCAAAGATAGCAGAGTATCGGAGGTCTTGAAAATTTTTCATAACTGTGGTGCTCCTGAAGAAATTTTATATATGAATAAACCTCATATAGGAACTGATTTGCTCAGAAATGTAGTTATAAATATGAGAAAGCGTATAATAGAAATGGGAGCGGAAGTGAGATTTGAAGCTATGCTCGAAAAAATAGAAGAAAAAGACGGGCATATCAGTGGAGTATGGATAAACTCGGAATATGTCGAGGTATCGGCTTTAATTTTAGCAATAGGACACAGTGCCAGAGAAACTTACAAAATGCTGGATGATTTTGGAGTAAAACTTGTAGCAAAGCCATTTGCAGTAGGATTTAGAGTAGAGCATCCGCAAAAAATGATAAACAAGGCACAGTACAAAGAATTTTATAACCATCCCAGATTAGAAATGGCGGATTATCAACTTACTTACAGGTCAAATGTATATGAACGCTCTGCCTATACTTTTTGTATGTGTCCGGGTGGTCTTGTCATAGCTTCGTCATCGGAAGAAAATGAGCTTGTAGTAAATGGAATGAGTTATCACGCCAGAAATCTCGAAAATGCAAACAGTGCTCTTTTAGTGAGCGTATCGCCTAAAGATTTTAGCGGCTCGGCACTGTCAGGAATAGAATTTCAGAAAAAATTTGAAAAAATGGCTTTTGAACTTGGCGGTGGAAGATATAAAGCACCTGTTCAGAGGATAGAAGATTTTTTAAAAGGAGAACAGACCAAAGCTATAGGAAAGGTCAGACCGTCATATAATCCGGGATTTACAATGTCGGATTTGTCAAAACTATACGATAAAGAACTTATAGACACTCTTAGAGAAGCGATAGTGGATATGGATAAAAAGCTAAAAGGGTTTGCTTATCCGGATGCTATACTCACAGGGGTAGAAACCAGATCGTCCGCACCTGTTAGAATAGTAAGAGATGAAATTACCCTGGAGTCAACGTCCATACAGGGATTATATCCATCCGGAGAAGGAGCGGGATATGCAGGTGGAATAATGTCTTCTGCTGTTGACGGAATAAAATCTGCACAGGCACTTATAGCAAAGTACAGCCCGAATAAGTAAGTTTTTAGAATGTGAAAAATTTAGGGCTTTGAAAGATTTAACATAAAATTAACATTTTATGCTTTGCTGTCTGATATACTTTGATATGGCAAGCAATTAGAGACATTATCGAAAAATCGGGAGGATATCGTATTATGTATTTTGGTATAGTTTTAGGGCTGTTGGCAGGATTGGGACTGTTTTTGTACGGAATGAATCTTATGGGAAACGGTTTGCAAAAAGCTGCCGGAGACAGGTTGAAAAAGATAATAGAACTTCTTACAAAAAACAGATTTATCGCTGTTTTGGTAGGAGTATTTGTAACCGGTGTTATTCAAAGTTCAAGTGCCACTACGGTTATGGTGGTGGGCTTTGTAAATGCGGGAATAATGCAGCTTAATCAGGCTATAGGAGTAATAATGGGTGCAAACATAGGTACCACAGTAACTGCACAGCTTGTATCGTTTAATTTGGAAGCGGTTGCCCCTGTAGCTGTAGGTATAGGCGTAATTATGCATATGATCAGCAAAAGTGAAAAGCTAAAAAGCTATTCGGAAATTCTGATAGGTTTCGGTATACTCTTTGTAGGTATGACTTATATGAAGGACGCTATGAGCCCTCTTCGTGAGGTGCAGGCATTTAAGGATATGCTTGTTAATTTCGGACACAATCCCGTTTTGGGAATACTTATGGGATTTACGCTTACTTTAATGGTACAAAGTTCAAGTGCGTCTATAGGGATACTTTTGGCGTTGGCGTCTCAGGGTATGCTTCCGCTGGAGTCGGCTCTTCCTATACTTTACGGAGATAACATAGGAACTTGTACCACAGCGTTGATATCAAGTATAGGAACCAGCAAGAATGCTCAAAGAGCGGCGGTTATGCATCTTACATTTAATATAATAGGAACTTTGATTTTCGCACTGATATTAAACAGACCTATAATTATGCTTGTGACTTCGATAGACCCTGTTAATATATCAAGACAAATTGCGAATGCCCATACTTTCTTTAACTTAATTAACGTTGTCATTCAATTCCCGTTTGCAGGTCTTATTGTTAAGATAGCGGAAAGAGTAATACCTGAAAAACCTGAAGAGAGTGAATTCAAGGCAAGCAGCTTTATCGACCTTCGTATGCTGAACACTCCTTCTATAGCACTTAAAAACACTATAAAAGAATGTCTTCATATGGGAGATAAGGCTAAGTATTCATTGGAAAATTCCATATCTGCTCTTATTGACAAAGACAAAGATGCAGCCTTTAGAACTTTTGGTACGGAAAAAGAAGTAAATCAGTTAGAAAGAGATATACTGGAATACCTGATTCATCTTTCAAATGCTTCTATTTCGGGAGAAGACAGAATCATAGTCGATGAACTTTTTAATACAATTAACGATATAGAAAGAGTAGGAGATCACGCAGATAACATAGCTGAACTTGCTATGGAAGTCATAGAAAAAGATTTAAATTTCTCGGAAGAGTCGGTTAAAGATATAAACACTATGTACTCCAAGGTTATGAAAACATATGAACTTGCACTAAGAGCTATGAGAGAGGGTAGTACGGAGCTTGCGATTAAGGCTGTGCAGGTGGAAGAACAGGTAGATATAATTGAGCGTTCTTGCAGAAGTGCTCATATATACAGACTTAACAACAATATGTGTAATCCTGAGGCAGGGATAATATTTCTAGATCTGCTTAGCAATCTCGAAAGAATTTCAGACCATGCCTCCAATATAGCAAAAGCTGTGATAGATGCAAGAGGAAGCATCTCAGCGTAAAGGCAGGATATAACTTCCATATCAAACTATTTGGAAAGGGTGTGTAATTATGGAAAACTTAAAACTGGACACTTCTAAATGTCAGCAATTCGTAGCAGGGCACGAACTTGAGTATATTGGCCCCTTGGCAAAAATGGCAAATGATATGGTAAATAACAAATCAGGTGCAGGAAATGAATTTATGGGCTGGGTAGATTTGCCTTTAAATTACGATAAAGAAGAATTCGACAGAATATTAAAATGTGCAGAAAAAATCAGGACAGACTCTGATATACTGGTCGTAGTAGGAATAGGAGGTTCATATCTGGGGGCGAGAGCAGTTATAGATGCTCTTAGTCATAACTTCAAAAATGACCTCTCGAAATCGCAAAGAAAGTATCCTAAGATACTGTATGCAGGAAACTCCATCTCTTCTACCTATATGGCAGACCTATTGGAAGTGCTTGAAGATGCTGATTTCTCAGTAAATGTAATTTCCAAATCGGGAACTACGACGGAGCCTGCCATTGCATTTAGGATTTTAAAAAATAAACTGGTTTCAAAATATGGAGAGCACGAAGCTAAGAAGAGGATATATGCAACTACTGATAAATCAAAGGGAGCACTTAGAGCACTGGCAACTCAGCAAGGCTATGAAACCTTTGTAATTCCGGACGATATCGGTGGAAGATTTTCGGTGCTTACAGCAGTAGGGTTACTCCCTATAGCTGTTTCAGGTATAGATATAACTATGCTTATGAAAGGTGCTATAGACGCCAGAGAATTGTATCTAAAAAACGATTTAGAAACAAATGCTCCGCTTATGTACGCTATGTATAGGAACGTGCTTCTCAGAAAAGGCAAAGATTTAGAGTTACTTGTAAATTATGAACCTCAACTTCAATATATATCGGAATGGTTTAAACAACTCTATGGAGAAAGTGAGGGTAAAGATAAAAAAGGAATCTTCCCTGCATCTGTAAATTTCTCTACAGATTTACACTCTATGGGTCAGTACATTCAGGACGGAAAGAGAAATATATTTGAGACGGTAATAAAAATAGACAAGCCAGGAAAAGATATAGTTCTAACTACAGAAGATAACGATTCGGACGGATTAAATTATTTAGCAGGAAAAACCGTAGACTATGTAAACGACAAAGCCTTTTTAGGAACTACACTTGCCCATACCGACGGAGAAGTTCCGAATATAGTCATACATCTGCCTAAGCTTAATGAATACCATCTGGGAGAACTTATATACTTTTTTGAAAAGGCTTGTGCGATTAGCGGTTATATACTGGGAGTGAATCCTTTTGACCAGCCGGGAGTAGAGGCTTATAAGAAAAATATGTTTGCACTTCTGGGAAAAGCAGGTTATGAAGAAGAAAAAGCTATCTTAGAGAAAAGACTGAAATAGGATATGTCTGATGAATAAAACAAGAAAACTGGTTTTTTTGTCACTTATGATTTCTCAAAGCCTGGTACTTTACATCATAGAATCGTTTTTGCCGACACTTACCTTTATTGCGCCCGGAGCAAAGTTGGGGCTTGCGAATATCATAACGCTCAGTATACTTTATATTTCAGGGGTAAGAGATGCGTTTATAGTGCTCTCTATGAGAATATTGATTTCGTCACTTTTTTCAGGAGGAGTATCTTCTTTCATATACAGTATATCGGGAGGAATGCTCAGTCTTGTAGCCATGTCTGTTACGAAGCGACTTTTTAGGTTTGATATAAGCATAGTTGGAGTGAGCGTTTCCGGAGCATTGTTTTACAACATAGGACAACTACTGGCAGCAGCGGCCATAATTCAAAATATAAAAATACTTGCATATTTACCGATGCTTGCATATGTATCTGTAGCAACGGGGATATTTGTAGGAATAGCGTCGAAATTTTTAGTGGAAAGAGTAGGGTTAGATAAATAAAAATGAGAATTCAAAAAATCTGCCAAATGTAAAAGAATACAATTTCAGTCAGAGTTAACAAATCCGAACGCAATGGAATTCTACAAGACTATAGGATATAAACAGACAGATATGAAATTTTACGTAAAATATTTATGAGTATGTGAACCTTTTTCTGTAAATAGCTATTAAGCAATAGGTTTTCTATGATTTCTGGGGTGACCCTAAAAAGTTAGACTTTTTAGGGTCACCCCATATTGAGTGTGGGCATGTTTATTACACTTAAGGGGAGAAGTTAAAGAATTCAGTACCCAGTTCTATATGAATAATCACCTCCAAGCCGGTGATGATGACTACAGCGGCACTTATGACTTTACTATTAAAGATGGAATATTAAGTTCAAGCGAACCAATTAACATTAGCGAAAGCGTTGATGAAAAGATTTTAATAGATGTTCAAGAAATAATTGATCAATATGAGCTAGTAAAACGAAATGGTAAAGATGAATACACCAGTGGTTTACCTTACGAACACCAGCCATGCTATTTAAAAGTAGTTTATGAAAGTGGTGAAGTATTATACTTTAGTGAAGATAATGATCCGAAAGCCTATTGGCCAAAGGATTTATTCGTTTTATTCAGACAGTACTTTATTGAAAAAGGTCACGAAGAATTGAAACCATCTAAGGAAGCCGGAACTATCATCCGGTTCGATATAAAATTTAATGAAAATGTTGTTGCTTACCAATATTGCGAAATGATTGATACGGACGGGATAAAAAAGCTATATAAAGATGAATATAATTTGGAGACTAAAGATGGACAGGATTATTTAGTAGATATACCGGAAGATTTTTATGATAGACTATTTGAATTGATTGATGCTTCAAATATGTCGAAATTCCATACAGGTAGTATGGTAGCTTCTTCAAGTGATTGTCCTCGCACAAAAGATGGCTACTTTGAAATCTATATTGACTATGAAAATGGCAACCAGATTTATGGATATTCAAAAGATAAAGAAAAGGTTGAAGAATTCAAGAAGGAAATCGTTCCCGTTAAAGAATACCTTGATAATATATTCAAATAAAAATTATCGGGGAGTGTTTTATATGCTCCGTGATAAATGTCTACACTCAAATTCGGAGTTATTGGGTAAAAGTACACAAACATTGTAAGGCAGCTTATTTTTCAGTATATGCTAAACAACCGAAAAACTTGGAGATAAGATATGCATAGTGAACGGGATTTGAAATATGCGGCACAATTCCGCTATGAGATCCACGTTGTAAATTCGCATCTTTGGTAAGGGTAACACCGGAAAGACGGCAGTATTCTTCATCAAGCATCTGCGAACACCAGGGATTTTAATTTAATTTGGTTTCCATTATAAACCGTTTGTATTATAATTAAGAGGAAAGCAGTATGATAAAAGCTTTTTTATTATTCGACTGACCGGTTTTAGGGGGGAAACTATGTTTAAAAATGTTTTGAAGTCAAGATTTAAAGATATTACTTTGGAAGAGAGTTTTATGATTTATCTGCTGGCGAAAGCTCAGGTAGAGGAGGAAGTCTGTGAACTGGCTTTGGTTATGGATAAGGTTTTGAAAGAAGATGAGGTTTCTAAGGAAATATATGAAGGGGTAAGCGAAAAAACTAAAAAACTGGTAGATGTAGTGCTTAAAAACAAATCAAAACTCGCTAAATCCAATACCACAGAGTATTTTGATTGGATAAGGACTTTTAGAAATGACTCTGTTAAGTATGCGATTTGTGCAAAGGCTCTGGCAGATTTAGAGTTAAATTTTGAAACTATGAAAAAAGATGATATGTTTCATCTTGTATCTGCTTTGAATATGGATAGAAGGCATTTTATATACGACAGCCTTTGTAAAAAGGTGGAAGATTGTTATGATAATGTTCCGATTAGATATTTTTTGCAAGACAAAGATTTGGAGGATACAGTAGATTATTTCAGTGTTGAAAAGGCTATGAATAAACAAAAAGAGGTAAACAAGGTTCACTGTGGGATTATCAGAGTGTTTGACAGTTTAGAAGATGATTATGATGAAAGTTTCAGTGATGAGATGAAAGCGTTGTTTGACAAGTTTAATGAAGTTAAAGTTTCTGTCGAATATGACGAAGACAGTATAAAAACCGTTTTAACTATGTTTTATCTTTTGGAAGAATATTTTATGTTTAAATGGGAAGATATAAGAGAGCAAGGATTAGAGGGCTTTGTTGAAAAATACATATGCTTTGACAGTTAATTTTTAAGGGGAGTGAATGTATTTTGGATACGATGGATTATTGGCAGTGGTTGTTTTTGGTGGTTTTGATAGGTGCTTCTGCTTTTTTTTCGGCATCTGAAACAGCATTGCTGTCACTTAGCAAGATTAGGCTAAAGCATATGGTCAAGGAAAATATTAAGAATGCAAAAAATGTGGAAAAACTTCTGGATGAGCCTAACAGACTTATAGGCACAATTTTGATAGGAAATAATGTAGTCAACATAGGAGCATCATCTATAGCTACAGCACTTGCGATAAAGCTTTATCCTAATGGCGGGGTAGGGATAGCGACCGCCGTAATGACGATTTTAATTCTTATATTTGGGGAAGTAACACCTAAGAACTTAGCTATTCAGCATTCTGAAAAGCTTTCACTTATGATAACTCCCGTTATAAATTTTTTGGTTAAATTACTTTATCCGCTAGTGTTTATACTTACAAGGATAACGAATCTCATCATAAGAATATTAGGTGGAAAGACGGGGGATAAAAAACCGTTTATCACAGAAGAAGAGTTAAAAACTTTGGTAGATGTGTCCAGCACAGAGGGGGTACTTGAACACGAAGAAAAGGAAATGATTTATAATATTTTTGAGTTCGGTGACCTTAGAGTAGCTGATGTGATGATTCAAAGAATGGACATAAAGGCGATATCTATAGAGGATACCTATGATGAAATTATAGAGGTTTTTAAGAATGAGAAATTTTCCAGATTGCCTGTTTATGAAGATACTATAGATAACATAATAGGGGTTTTGTATGCAAAGGATTTATTTCTTTTGGATGAAGAGACAGACAGGATTAGTTTCGATGTAAAAACCTATATGAGAGCACCGTTTAACACATTTGAATTTATTAAAATATCTGACTTTTTTAAGCAAATGCAAGGCAATAAAATTCATATGGCTACGGTTTTGGACGAATATGGCGGAGTTGCCGGAATTATAACTATGGAAGATATAGTGGAGAGTATATTTGGAGAGATAGATGATGAATATGACGATACTGAAGAGGAAATCAAGGTTATAAAGGAAGACGAGTATGTAGTAAATGGTTCTGCCAGACTTACCGACCTTAATGAGATGTTGGGAATAAGCTTGGAGTCTGAAGATTTTGAGTCAGTTGGCGGGTTTATCATAGGAGAGGTAGGGAAACTGCCAAATACAGGCGACACAGTTCAGTACAAGAGTATAAAGTTCATCATAGAAAAGGTAGATAAGAACAGAATAGAAAAGGTAAGAATTTTTACATAATGTCTTAAAAGAGCAATGTATATAGGGAAATATTACTATAGACATTATAGGCTATTTGTGTGAGAATAGATTTTGTATAAAATATAAAATTAAAGGAGTGTAAGAAATGAAAAAATTATCGATCATTATGCTTGTTTTGATGGTTATGATGACTACAATGGGTCTTACGAGCGTTGAAAAAGCATATTTTGAAGAAAGTAAGAAAATGATTGAGTGGGGAGGAATTGAATCTGATCAAGATATAAGTTTTAACTTTAAAACAACTGACGGATTTTCCATCAATTACAAAGTAGATATGAAATCAAAAGGTATTATGAAAGATATGCTTACTTATGTGGAAATAAATGCGCAGGCATTAGAAAACTCTCCTGCTATTCCTCAGATTAAGCTATATACTAAAGGTTTAGACATATATATTAACAAAGAAGCCTTTGTTGCTTTTGTAAAAATGGCAAGCCAAAAAGATATAGCTATAACTGAAGATTTCGTTAAAATTTCAAGTGAAGGAAATATGCAAATAACTGTCTCTCTTGTTAAAGATATGATGAAATTCATAGAAGAAATGGATTTAGGGATAGACACAGGTATGGTTAAAGACGGAAATAAGTATACTCTAAATCTGGACTCTGATAAAATGGTAGATTGGTTGGATGCCTATATGAGATATATCATTAACAATATAGATAAAGTTCCTACTACTGCTATGATAGACCCGAATTTTAAAATTACAGATGCAGAAAAGAAAGAAGTTCTAGCACAATATGATGCTTTTGTTGCTTCTTACAAAGATAATGTAAAAGGACTAATCAAAGGAAGCACTTATTATCAGGTAGATACTTTTGAAGAGACAAAATATTCTCAAGAGGCTGTTCTTGATGTAAAATCTCCTTTGATAAATGGAAAACTTGAAATGAAAAGTGTATCAAATAAAGTTGGTGACCTGAAAATAGATTTACCGACTTCGGTTAAATCATATACTCAGCAGGAACTAAATGAAATTATGATGCCTGAAATGCCGCCTATGCCGTTATCAATTAGTCTTGACGGTTCATATATGTACTATAAAGGCTATGAGTTTAAAGAAGGAAAAATAGAAATAAAAAATGTAAACGGTGCAACATATCTAAACGTAAGTCAATTGTCAAATGTTCTTTCTACTACTATAGAAACTAAAGACGAGTATATCAGGACTGTTGATTTAGCGAAATTAGGATTTGATGTACAGTGGAACGCAGAAACAAAAACTATAGAAATTTATTAGAATTAAGTTAAAAACATATGACCTGTATTCTTTTTGGGATACAGGTTGTTTTTTTGCAAAAGTTTTTATTGAGATTTATATATTTTTCCATATAAAAAGTTAGAATTTACAAAATAATTATTGATATTCCAAATAAGTTATTTTCAAATATTATATAGTGTTCACAACAAAAACATCTGATTATATAAGGACTTGAGGGGTATATAATATAATAGTTTTGAAATTGGAAAGATACGGGGTAAGATATGAGGTGTGTTATGACTTTTGACTTAAATACAGTGCTCAAAGACAGTTTCTATATGATTGCATCATTTGATAGAGAGGGAAATATTGTTTACAAAAATAACAAGTTTAATGTTTATTTTCCTGAGCTTAAGTCAAAAGATGATTTTATGGACATACTTTATGAGCAGGAAACTTTTGGCAGAAACAGAAAGAGAATTATCGTGGAATCTCCTGATATGGATGGGACTATTAAGTTTGAGATAAATTATTCAAACGGGATGAGTTTTTATATTGGAACTAAGATTAGTTATGAAGAAGTGATTGACCTTAGTAACTATATTGTTTTGTCTGAGAAAAAAGGAAGGCCCAGTTCTAAGGTGTCTGTAGTCAAAGCTAAGATGAACGCTTATGCTACTGTTATGGTGGACAAGGATGATAAGATAAAGCATATAACTGACAATATCTATGAAATTTTAGGAGAAAAAACTTATTTAGGAAAGACCCTTGATGAGGTTTTTGGAAGTGAAGTGACCTTGGAAATAAAAAACAAAATCAATTACCTTAGAGTATTTGACGATGTCACTTTGGAAATAGATGGGAAACTTATGGTTTTATCTGAAGTGAATCCTAAGTATTTGGTTATAAATATCTATCCTTATTCTGCAAATGTTATGAATAAACTTGAAGAGATATCTTATTTGAAATACAAGATTAAGAATTTAGAAAAAGAACTTGACTCCAGAGATAAGTTCATCAAGGCACAAAAAGAAGTTTATAAAAATATATCCACTGTAGATAGCCTTACCAAACTATATACCAGACGGTATCTGGTTGAAAAATACGGTGATGCGGTGGATAAATTTAAGAAACATGGAGATAAGTTTTCTCTTTTGAGTTTTAGCATAGAGAATTTTAAGGGAATAAATGGAGATATAGGCTATGATAAAGCTGATGATTTACTAAAGACCCTTTCTATTCTTATTAGAAGAACTATGAACAGTGAGAAAGATTTAGCATTTAGAGTTTCGAGTTCAAAATTTATGGTTTTATCTTTGGATACGACTAAAGAGGAGCTAAAGGACAGATTTAAATCTGTTAAAAACAGATTTAAAGAAGAAACCGGATTTGAATTAAATGTAAAAGCTATAGATTCAAGTGATAAAGACGCTATGTGCGAGAGTGTTGCACTTAGTTATATAGAGGAATAAAATAAAGATTGAAATTTTATTTATTTAAAATTCTTATAGTGCTTAGTTTCTAAATTGGTGTAAAGTTATATAACGAGTAATACCGACCTTCAAAAGTTAGAATTTAAAACCTAATGATTGACAGGTCGGTGTTTTATTGAAATTAGAAGTCTATTTTTATATTGAGAGTTCGTTTAAAATATTTCCGCCATTTTCTATATCAATCAGAGAAATTTTACGGTTTTCTATGATAGCAACAGACCTTGAGCCGTCTTTTGGGATAGATGTACTTCCCGGGTTTAGTACAGTTAAGTTTTCGTATCTTTCAAGTTCTTTTTTATGAGTGTGACCGTATATTAAAATATTTACCTTGAATTTTTTAGCCTCCTCTATCATTTCTTCTTTTGGTTTTATATATCCATGAGTTACTAAAATAGTAAGACCGTCAGCCTCAATCATGGTATAAGGGCTTTGTATAGGATGATTTATAACCATTTGATCTACATCACTATCGCAGTTTCCTTTTGCGAAGACTATGTTATCCAGTTCATTTATTTTTTGTGCAAGTTCTTTTGGATTATACCCGCCCGGGATATCATTTCTGGGACCGTGATATAATACATCTCCTGCATGAATTATCTTATCACAGTCTTTAAGATAGTTCATAGCCATTTCAAAGAAATGAAGACTTCCGTGAGTATCGCTCATTACACCTATTTTCATTTTTATCAACCTTTCTTAATATAATAAAATTTATATTTAGCGTAGATGTCGGATTAAAGAGGAAAAATTTTATATATAAAAGTTATGAGGACGATTTTATCTTAAAGGAACTTTTCGGTTACCTTACTCCAAAATTCATACCCTCCAAGTCTTAGTAATCTGATGTTTATGGTGGAAGTTTGGAATGTAAGGTCTACTATCTGGTTATATCTATGTTCTATTCCGTCAGTAACAAACACTAAAGAATTCTCAAATCTGTATTCGGGACTTATTTTTACTATTGCATCTGATGGAAGTATTATGCTAGATGTAAAAGAACGGTAGGCATTTGTGTTTATAGGAGATAATGGAGTTACCTGTATCAACTTTAAACTGGGGTCTACTATACTTCCTCCCGACGAATAGTTATATGCTGTAGAACCTGTAGGTGTAGAAAGTATTACACCATCTCCGCTGAAACATTCGATAAAGTTAGTGTTCACGCTGATATTCAGATGAATAGTTCTGCTTTTATCCCCTCTGACTACAAATTCATTGATAGCTTGCAGTTCGACACAGCTGGTTTTGGTACATATTACAGCCTCGATAGGGTGAATTTCCTGTATAGTGTATCTTTTGTTTATATAGGAATCTATGAAGGTGTCTATCTGTGGGGGCATAATTTCCTGAAAAAATCCTAAATGCCCCGTGTTTATACCGATGATAGGAACTTCCGGAAACTCATAATCGTGAAGCGTTTTTAAAAACGAACCGTCGCCACCTATTGCTATGAGCAGCTCCGCCTGCGGGTCTGATTTTTCTAAAACTTCAAATCCTGCACTTTCAAGTTTGGTACGCAGTATCTTAGCTGTTCTGATAGAACGGTCGTAGGAGTTGTAGGTAACAATTATTTTTCTCTTCAAGAGTATCACTCCTGTCTTGAATTTCAAAATTGGGTTTAAGTAAAATCTCAGTTAATATATAATGATTGTATTATAATTTGAGTTTGTATGCAAAGATAATTATTTATTTCTATTATTTAGAGGGACATCAAAAATTGATAGAAAAATAGTTTTTTATTTTTTTGATTTGATTGGGGTAGCAGGATTTTGAACAAGAAAATGATATAAGAGGAGATTATAATGTGGCTTGATAACCAAAAATACAATAAATTAGTATGGAAAAACGAAAAAAGAAATGATATTTTAAAAGAAATTCTTCTAAACGATATAGGGATATCTCTGAGACTTTTGTATTCTAGAAAGAAAGCCAATCAGGTTCTGGTAAATTGCAAGCCCTGTAAAATGCACGAGATAGTAAACGTAGGAGATGTGATAGAAATTTATTTGCCAAATGAAGAAAATGACTATAAAGCTGAGGATATGAATATAAAAATACTTTATGAAGACGAGGATTTAATGGTGGTGGAAAAAGAACCTTTTATGGTAGTTCATCCGACTAAAAGCCATCAAAACAACACTCTTGCAAATGGACTTATAAAACTTTTTAAGGATAAGAATATAAATTCTAAGATTAGATTTGTAAACAGGTTAGACAGAGATACATCCGGGATTTTGATAGTGGCAAAGAACAGCTATTGCCATAGTGTACTTACGAAAGACGATGCTATGCACAAGATGGAAAAAAGATATTATGCGATAGTAAGTGGGCATTTAGAAGATGAAAGTGGGGTAATTAACTTGCCTATAGAAAAGAGCAGTGACGGTATCAAAAGAATAGTTTCAGACTTAGGGCAAAGAGCAGTTACAAGATATAAAGTAATCGAGAAACTGGAAAATGCAAGTCTTGTAGAGATGTCTTTAGAGACGGGAAGAACCCATCAGATAAGGGTACATTTTTCTCATATAGGACATCCTCTTTTAGGAGATGAATTATATGGTAAAGATATGAGTTTGATAAATAGGCAGGCACTTCACTGTTTTGAACTTGGATTTTATTCTCCCAGAAAACCTGAAATTATTCGTGTAAAGTCAAAGTTGCCGCAAGATATGGATATGTTAGTCAAAAAATTATCTAAAAACTTTATCATTTAACAACAATTGAAAGAATAGCTATAGAGTAAATTTATTATGGTATTTTGGGAGGAAAAAGTTGAGATACAGGAAACCGAAAAATTATAAAGAAAAACTGTCAGTATATGAAGGGAAGACCTATATTGATTTGAGCAATATGAGAAATGTCGATATAAAAGGAGTATACACGGATGATTTTCCGCTTATGCTGGAGATAGGCTGTGGCAAGGGTGGATTTTTGTTAGAACTTGCAAGAAGAAATCCTAAAATAAATTATTTGGGCATTGAAAAGAACCAGGCCCTTTTATTAAATGCTGTAACTACGGCTTTTGAAGAGGAATTGAAAAATATTAAATTTGCAAGCTTAGATGCAAATGAAATAGAAGAATATTTCGAAAAAGGGGATATTAGCAGGATTTATCTCAATTTTTCAGATCCTTGGAAAAAAAACAGGCACAGCAGGAGAAGATTGACCAGTAGGAATTTTTTATGTAAATATAAGGAGATTTTGGACGAAAGCAAAAGTCTTGTATTTAAAACAGATAATAAAAATTTATTTGAATTTACATTATTGGAGTTAAGCGAGAGGAAAGACAGACTTATATCTGTGGATTTGGACTTACATTCTAAGGTTTTTGAGGCAGATGACGAGAGGTTCATACTAACTGAATATGAAAAAAGATTTATGGAAAAAAATTTACCGATTTATCGTATAGAAGTCCGGCTTTTGGGTAATAATTGGTAATAGCGGATTTTAGAGTATAAATAATCAGGATTTAGGTGAGGAGAAAATGGCAGTTACGATTAAAGATGTTGCAAAGATGGCAGGGGTTTCTATTTCTACAGTTTCAAGAGTAATCAATGATTCTAAGCCTGTGAGCAGTGATATAAGGGATCAAGTGCTCAGGGTAATAAAAGAAACAGGTTATGTTCCTAACCCTGTGGCGAGAAGTTTGGTTACGAAAAAAAGTGATATTATAGGGGTTATAGTTCCTGATATTTCGAGCCTGTTTGTAGGAGATTTGCTAAGCGGGATAGAAGAAATAGGAAGAATGTACGACTATGATGTGTTTCTTTGTAATACCTATGGCGAATCTGAAAGAGAACTAAAATATATAAATTTGCTAAAATCAAAGGCAGTTGCAGGAATTATATTTGTAAGTGAAAAACTTGAAAAACCTCAAGTCGACCTCATAAAAGAAAGTCATATTCCTGCTGTTTATATAAGCAAAAATGCCAAAGATTTCGATGTATACTCAATAGGGATAGACCATAAAAAAGCTTCTTATGATATGACAAATTATTTTATAGAAAAGGGAAAGAAGAAGATTGCATTTTTAAGAGCCTCGGTGGAAGGCAATATCGAGGACTCGGAAAGGTATAAAGGCTATAAAAAAGCCCTTGAAGATGCAAATATAAAACTGGACAAAAACCTTGTAATTCAGGGAGATTCTACTGACAGCTCGGGATACAAGATGGTAGAGATGTTAATTGAAAAAGGAAATGTTCCGCAGGCTATATTTGCCTCAAGTGATGAACTTGCGGTAGGGGCTTTAAATGCTCTGATAGATAACAAAATAGATGTGCCAAAAGATGTAAGCGTAGCGGGTTATGACGACACGAAAATAGCTTCTATGATCAGACCGTCGCTTACTGTTATCAAGCAACCTATCTACGATATGGGAGCAGTGGCATCGAGGATAATAGTAAAACTAATAAACAATCAGGAAGTAGATGGCAAGTATACCAGTTTGCCACATAGTTTGGTAGAAAGACAAAGTTCATAAAAATGTAATAAAAATAATATTATTAAAGTTTGTTATAAATGTAATTTGTAGTATAATAGAATAAAGACTGGGGTGTTTGTTTATCAGCTTTAAATTCAACCGACATATTTTATAAGGGAACTTATTTGTTTGGCAGTGGAAGAAATGCCTGAGGAAGGACTTCGGAAATTGTCAACAGGGTACCCACCTGAGTTGAGCTCGGGTATTGAATTTGAGCAATGACGGCATTCCGGTTTTTTTATTCATAATTTTAAAAAAATGATTTAGGGTACTTCATATTCGATTAAAATAAAATTGAGATATGAGGTATTTTTTTATGTCAAAAAACGACAAAAAATGAAGTTTAAAAAATGAAAGTTTCATTACTTTTAAATAAAATATTGCAATGTTTTTTGCAATATAAGATTAAAAGGTTGAAATTTCAATATAAAACTTTAAAAAAGAATTGAGAGAATATTTTTTAAAAGAAGGAAAAATGATTTTGATAATATAAAATTATGCATTGACAGATAAAAATGAAGATGATATTATGAGAATATGAAATTGCAAAACATATTATTTATTATGGAGGTGCTCACTATGACTATGCAAACTACTGTTGGCAAAACCACTGATAAGAAAGAGATTAAGGCATTTGCTCTACAAAGAAAGTGCAGATTTATTACTTGCATTCATTGCATAAATGAAAGATGCACTGCCAATAAATGCGATATGTATGAGAATGATTATATTCAAGAGGGATAGTTTTTAAGAATATACTTAATTCATTAACACAAAATTTTTACTTAGTTTAAAATAGCTTGCCACGTGAATCGTAGGCAGGCTTTTTTGATTATTTTTTTCATTTATAATATAATATATATGTCTCATATTTTATTTTTGTTTTAAATTTCTTATGTACTAAGTAAAGAGGTATCTATGGAAAAATTCAAAATGGATTTTAAAAAAGAAAACGGACCCAAGTATATACAGTTATATAAAAATATTAAAACTATGATAGAAACTGATAAAATAGAGGCATCCGAGAAACTTCCGGCTCTAAGGGAGATCAGTGCTTTTCTGGATGTAAACATATCTACTTCAGTCAAGGCATATGACTTGCTCGAAAAGGAGAAATATATATATAAGAAGGAGGGTAGCGGTTCTTATGTCTATCCGAAAGCCTCAATCTCAAAGGAACTTACTGAGGCAATTAGGTTTGATATAGCAAATCCTAAAGCAAATATGTTTCCTGTAGATAAGTTTAAAGAGGCAGTAGCTATAGCTATCGAAAAAGAGGCGGAAACACTTTTTGACTATCAAGAGGGTTTAGGTTATGAGCCTCTTAGAAAAAACCTTTGCGACTATATGAAGAGCTTATCTATAGAAAGTGAGCCCGACAGAATACAGATTATATCAGGAGCACAGCAGGGCATAAATATAATAGTGAACTCTATATTAAGCTATGGGGATATTGCCTTTGTGGAAGAACCCAGCTATCCGGGAGCGATTGATGTTTTTAAGGAGCATGGAGTAAAAGTAGTAGGGATTCCTATGCTGGATGATGGAATAGATATAGGGATACTTAAAATGAAATTAGAAAAAATCAGACCCTCTATTTTATACACTATGCCGAACTATCAAAATCCTACAGGGATATGCTATAGTGAGAAGAAGAAAAAAGAAATATTAAATCTTGCGAAGAAGTATGATTTTTTAGTTATAGAAGACGATTATATGAGTGATTTTTCTTTTAACAATGAAGAAATTAGACCGCTTAGAGCGTGTGATGACGGAAATAGGGTAATATATATTAAGAGCTTTTCAAAAATTCTTATGCCCGGTCTTAGAATAGGATTTATGGAAATGCCTATTTATGTTAGAAATGTGATAAGCAGGGTTAAGTATGCTATGGATATATCCACGTCGAGTTTTACTCAACTTTCACTTTATTATTATATGACGTTTTTTGGATGGAAAAATCATCTGGACATTATAAAAAAGGTTTATGAAACCAGGTTTGAAGTGGCAAAAAATTACATTGAAACTAAGTTTTCCAATGTAGCGACATTTAGAAAGGCTTCAGGAGGGGTAAATTTCTTTGCGGCACTGCCAAAAGATTACAGTTCTATAGATCTTAAAAATTTTTTAGAAAAAAAAGGTGTAAAGATTTTGGAAGGACCTTTGTTTTATTATAATATCAAGTCTGAAAATGAATTTAGGATAAGTATTGCACATATGCAAGAAAGTAATATAGAAACTAACTTGGATGCGCTTAAAAATGGTATAATAGAGTTTACATC
>JBHASY010000035.1:0-11273 GCA_041831635.1 Acetoanaerobium sp.
CTTGAAAAAGGTAAAAGGTTAATCGATGCTGTGGAAATGTGTGGTGGCCTTACAGAAAAAGCTGACTTAAATGCTGTGAATTTAGCAGTAGTACTGGAAGAAGAGGGACATTATATCATTCCATCTACAGATGATACCAGTACAAAAGCTAATTACGAGCTAAATCAAGGGAATCAAAATACCACATCGTCTAATCTAATAAATATAAATTCTGCCGATATTGAAACATTAAAAACTCTTCCGGGAATAGGAGACACTTTGGGACAGAGGATAATTGATAAAAGAGAAGAACTTGGAAAATTTAATTCGGTGGAGCAGCTTAGAGAAGTGTCGGGAATAGGAGATAAAAAATTTTCAGAAATTAAAGATAAGGTAACAATAAATTGATTAAAGTGGATATTTTGGGTATATAATTCTTAGTATAATAATTTAAGTTTAAATAAAATTTGAGGAAAAGGAAAGGAAGAATCATAATGAATAAAAGACAAAATGCAGTGACTATGGGAGGAAATCCTGTAACTTTACTTGGAAATGAAATAAAAGTAGGAGATACTGCTCCTGATTTTACTGTACTGGATAATGATCTAAACCCTGTAACTTTTAGCAGTGAGAAAGCTGCTGTGAAAATAATCAGTGTAGTACCATCTTTAGATACTCCTGTATGTGAATTTCAAACTACTCACTTTAATGAAACTGTAGCAGGAATGGGAGATGTTAAAGTAATTACCTTAAGTGTGGATCTACCTTTTGCACAGAAGAGATTTTGTGTAGGGAAGGGCATAGATAATGTAAAGGTATATTCAGATTATAAAGATTTATCTTTCGGTATGAACTATGGTTTTGTAATAGAAGAACTTAGACTGCTCGCCAGAGGGATAGTAGTTGTAGATAAAGATAATAAAGTAACATATGTAGAATATGTAAAAGAAGTTACAGAGCATCCAAATTATGATAAAGTAATCGAAGAGGCAAAAAAATTACTATAGAATCTATGACACCCCGTGTAACTAAGGGGTGTTATTTTATATAGAGTGTGTGATATATTATTATCGTAGTGAGAAAGAGAGAAGATTATGAAAAATAAAAATATAAGATTAACTCAAATGACAAAATCAGCAGGATGAGCTGCTAAAATAGGGCCAAAGGATTTGGCAAAGGCATTAGAAAAAATCCCTCAAAGAAATCATGAAAATTTAATCGTAGGTTATGAGCATTCTGACGATGCTGCCGTTTATAAATTAGATAATGAAAAAGCATTGATACAGACTTTAGATTTTTTCACTCCTGTGGTGGATGATCCATATCTTTTCGGGAGCATCGCAGCAGCAAACTCATTATCTGATATTTATGCTATGGGTGGCAAGCCTATATTAGCCATGAATATTGTTTGTTTCCCAAATTGCTTGGATATGGAAGTTCTAGGAGAAATCTTAAAGGGTGGATATGATAAAGTAGCTGAAACAGGGGCTATTTTAGTAGGAGGGCACTCTGTAGAGGATGATGAACCTAAATATGGGCTTTCAGTTACAGGAATTACAAATCCTAAACAAGTGCTTACAAATGCCGGAGCAAAAGAAGGAGACGTCTTAGTTTTAACTAAACCTCTGGGAAGTGGAATCTTAAATACTGCTATTAAAGGAGAAATAATAGAAAAACCTCATTTTGAAGAAGTGGTAAAGGTGATGAGTCACTTAAATATGTACGCAGCTGCGCCTTTTGATAATTTAAAAGTAAATGCAGTAACAGATATAACAGGATTTGGACTTATAGGACATCTTGTGGAGATGGCTAAAGGTTCAAATACAACTATAGTAGTAGAAACAAATAGAGTTCCTTTTATTGACGGTGCTATAGGTTATGCTAAAATGGGAATTATTCCGGGTGGGGCATATAACAATAGAGCTTATTTTGAGAATTATGTCATATACAAAAACAGTAAATATGAATCATCTATAGAATCGGATATTTTATATGACCCTCAGACATCGGGAGGACTTTTAGTCAGCTTACCTGAAAGTGAGGCTGCGAAATATATGAAAATTTTAGACTCAACTCAAACTATAAAATGTGAAATAATAGGGAGAGTAATAAACAAGCAAGAAAAATATATCGTATTGGAGTAAAAAGATGAATGAGAGCATAGACAAAAATATTCTAATTAGAAAATTACCATCTACTGATAAATTGCTTCAAAGCCGTATAGCTCTGGATAGTATAGCTGTAAATGGACATAATCAGACAGTTGAGCTGATTAGAGATACTTTATCAAAATTAAGAGAAGATGTGCTAAACAATAGGATAAAGACTGAAAAAGAACTTGATTTTGACAATACCTTGCGAAGATTTAAAGATAGGTTAAAACAATACGAAAATAAAAAATTACAAAAAACTATCAATGCTACAGGAGTGGTGCTCCATACAAATTTAGGGAGAGCACCACTATCTAAATATGTTACCAGAGCAGCGTTAGAGACGATTGAAAACTATTCAAACTTAGAATTTGATATTGAAACCGGAAAAAGAGGCTCCAGACATGATTATCTAAGAGATTTATTGTGCAGGATTACAGGTGCAGAGGATGCTGTAGTGGTTAATAATAACGCAGCCGCTGTTTTACTGATACTATCGACCTTTGCAAAAAATAAAGAAGTCATAGTTTCAAGAGGAGAACTGGTTGAGATAGGAGGTTCATTTAGAGTACCATCGGTTATGGAGCAAAGTGGTAGTAGGTTAGTTGAAGTAGGAACTACGAACAAAACCCATGCCTATGATTATGAAAATGCAATAACAGAAGAGACTGCTCTTCTTATGAAGATACATACAAGTAATTTTAAAATAATGGGATTTACTGAAAGCTTGGAAATCAAACAAATTAAAGAGATAGGAAAAAAGTATAATATACCTGTAGTAGAGGATATAGGCAGTGGAGTTTTGATTGATTTAAGAAAATTTAATATGGCTTATGAACCTACTGTTCAAGATTCTTTAAATCAGGGAGCAGATATAGTTTCGTTTAGCGGAGATAAACTTTTAGGCGGACCACAAGCAGGAATTATAGTGGGGAAAAAAGAATATATTCAAAAAATCAAGAAAAATCAGCTTTTAAGGGCACTTAGGATCGATAAAGTTATGATATCTCTTCTTTATCATACTTTACTAGAGTATGATAAGTTTGAAATGCCTTGCAAGTCTATTCCTATACTTGAAATTATGTCAAAACCTGTAGATGAAGTAAGATCTAAAGCACAACACCTATACGATATATTGACGAAAGATATAAATTTTGACGGCATAGCAAAAGTGTGTATCAATAAAACCAAAGCCCAAGTAGGCGGAGGTTCACTTCCGAACGAATATATAGACAGTTATGCTGTCTGCTTTAAGCCGCTAAAAATAAGTGTGTCAAAGATGGAAGAGGATTTGAGAAAAGGTAAGTATCACATCATCTCCAGAATTCAAAATGACATGTTGATACTGGATGTAAGAACTTTATTTGAAGATGATTTTGAAAAAATATCTGCAGCTATAAAACAAATATTATCACAAGAGGGATAACGATGAATAATATAATAATCGGAACAGCCGGACATATAGATCATGGAAAAACAACACTTATAAAATCTTTAACGGGCGTAGATACAGATAGGCTTAAAGAAGAGAAAAAACGAGGAATTTCTATTGATCTGGGTTTCACTAATTTCAAGATAAATCCTAATAAAACTGCTGGAATAATCGACGTACCGGGTCATGAGAAATTTTTGAAAAATATGTTGGCTGGAGTTGCAGGTATGGATATTGTCTTGCTTGTAGTATCTGCCGAAGAGGGTGTTATGCCTCAAACTAGAGAACACCTTGAGATCCTAAACTTAATCGGAATTAAAAAAGGGATAATAGTTTTAACAAAAGCTGATAAGGTAGACGATGAATTTTTAGAAATGGTGGAAGATGATATAAGACTTTATGTAAAGTCTACTTTTTTAGAAGATGCTGATATAGTTTCAGTAGACTCCATATCAAAAAGAGGAATAGATTTATTGGTAGAAAAAATAGATAAGCTTACTGAAGACTTTGAACCTAAAAACCTAAATGTTGAGCCAAGACTATTTGTAGACAGAATTTTTTCTGTTAAAGGTTTTGGGAGTGTAGTTACAGGCACTTTGATTGAAGGAATTTTAAAAGTCGATGATTTAGTGTACCTTTATCCTAAAAAAATTGAAACTAGAGTAAGGGGTTTGCAGGTGCATTCTCAGAATACAGATATTGCTTATGCAGGGCAGAGAGTAGCGGTCAACCTTAGTAATGTGTCTTTAGGTGAGGTACAAAGAGGTGATATTCTGGCTTCTAATTCAAATCTTCCCATTTCAATGATGATAGATGCAAAAATTACTATGTTAGATGGAATATCAAAGGGTTTAGAGCATTGGGATAGAGTAAGGGTTTATCATGGAGCAAGAGAAATATTGGCAAGGGCAGTTCCTTTAGAGGCTGAAACAATTGAAAAAGGAAAAACGGGATATGTGCAGTTAAGATTAGAAGAAGAACTATCTTGCAAAGAAAAAGACCATATAGTATTAAGGTATTATTCTCCTCTTGAGACTATAGGAGGAGGAATTGTTCTGGATTCCTGTCCTGATAAACATACCATCCATACACCTAATATAGTAAACAGACTTAATTTAAAAGAAAAAGGAAGTCTTTCCGATAGAATATTGAATCTAATTCAAAGTAAGCCGGTATTGACAGATAGAGAAAGCATAGCTAATGAACTGGGTGATGATATTTCAAAGATAAAATCTGAAATAGATTTAATGATAAAAAACGAGGAGCTAGTAGAAATCTCAGGATTCATCTTAGATAAAAAAGCCTTGGATAGCATAGCAGGACAAATAGAAAAACAACTTGATTATTTTCATAATAAATTTCCTTTTAGAACAGGAGTTAGCAAAGAAGAACTAAGAACCAAGATTATGCTTAAGCTAAGACCGAAAGAATTTGATGAACTGATGAACTTTTTAGAGAACAAAAATATAGTTAAGTTAATTGACCAATATGTTTCAAGCTATAGATTTGAAGTTAAGCTTGACGATAAAGCACTTGCTTTAAAAGAAGAGATAGAAAGTCACTATATCAATAATAAAACTCCTCTTCAAACAGATAAAGTCATAGGCAATAGTACAGAAAAACTGGAGATGTTACATTATTTGGTAGATAAGTCTTTAGTAAAATTAAGTGATGAACTGTTTTATGATAAGTCTCTAATAAATGAGTATCAAAATATAGTTAAAAACTATCTTAACAAAAACGGAGAAGTCAGTATAAAAAATTTAAAAGACGAAACTGAGTTAAGTAGAAAATATTTAATTGCTATAATGGAATACTTTGACAGAATAAAATTCACTAAGAGAAGTGGAGAAGTCAGAATATATTATGATAAAAACTAAGAGGTGAGTTTATGGCACATATCCTTGTAGTTGATGATGAACCGTTGATAGTGAAAGGGTTGAAATTTTCACTGGAACAAGAGGGACATAAAGTAGATACTTCATACGACGGAGAAAGTGCACTTGAAAATATTTATGTTAATGACTATGATATCATACTTTTGGATCTAATGTTACCTGTTATAGATGGTTTTGAAGTGTGTAAAAAAGTCAGAGAAACCTCAGATGTTCCGATTATAATTTTAAGTGCTAAAGGAGAAGACATCAGTAAAATTAAGGGACTTGAAATCGGAGCCGATGACTATATGACGAAGCCTTTTAACGTTATGGAGTTAAAAGCGAGAATAAATGCAATACTTCGGAGAATTGAAAAATCTAAAAAAATAGTTCCTGAAAAATCTTTAGGGGATATTACTGTAAATTATTTAGATAGGAAAGCGACAAAAAACTCTGAAGAAATAAACTTAACTTCTAAAGAATTTGACTTGCTGTTTTTGTTGATGGATAATCCTAATAAAATTTTTTCAAGAGAGGAATTGCTTGAAAAAGTATGGAAATATGAGCATTTTGGAGATTTGAGAACTGTAGATGTGCATATTAGAAAGTTAAGAGAAAAGCTGGAGGATAACTCTTCAAATCCTGTTCATATAATGACAAAATGGGGTGAGGGATATTATTTCAAGTTTGAAAAAGAATAGTGTGGTTATCAGTATAGTATCAGCTTATGCTCTTGCATTATATTTGTTGTATTTATTTATCGTTGAGAAACAATGGATATATTTCAAAATGATTTTTGCTGTGATACTATTTCTTTCTGTTGCTTTGTACAGTTATTTTTTAAATAAAGGATACCTAAATGGGTTGCTTAGTAGAATGTCGAGCATTGCAAATGGTAGATATGAAAGGATATCACTGGATGAAAATACCCATACAGAGATGGACATTCAGCTCAATATCATATCGGCTAGAGTTGAGACCTTAGAAAAACAGAAGGATTCTTTTATTTATGATATATCACATGAACTTAGGACGCCTCTTAGCACTATAAAAATACTTTCTCAAAGCATACAGTATTCTAAAGAGAACGAAATATCTATTTATAAAGAATTTTTTTCTGATATTGTAAGTGAAGTTGACAGAATGGATAATATAATAACCGATATGATGCAGTCTATTGATCTGGATCCGAACAGCTATATAGTGAAATTTAGGCTTTCGTATCTGAATTATCTGTGTGAAAGTATAGTTAAAAGACTACAGCCTATAGCTTTAAAAAAGAGTATAAATTTGGAATTTATTCCTCTTTCTAATCTACAGATTTACATAGACCCTACGAAGATAGGAAGGGCAGTTTCAAATATAATTGAAAATGCTATTAAATACAGTGAAACTGGTTCTAAAATCGAAGTCGCATTATACCAAGAAAAAAATAGGGCTTGTATAAGCATAAGAGATGAAGGGATAGGAATACCTCAAAGTGAAATAAACAGAATTTTTGAAAGGTTTTACAGAATAAAAAAAGACAGAAGCAGGAGTTCAGGCGGAAGCGGTTTAGGGTTATATATCACGAAAAGAATCATAGAGATGCATCAAGGCGAAATAGATATAAAGAGTACAGAAAACATAGGAAGTGTATTTACTATAAAAATTCCTATGAATTTGTATTCCAAAACTATATTTAATAGAAATAGGTAAAATTAAAATTTTCTATTCAAATTCAGTGAAAATATGGTATAATTCAATAGTGTTTGAATGGGGGTAGATGGGTGCTGGTGTGCCCTCTAGTCTTCAAAACTAGTTTGAGGGGTTAGGAGCCTCTTAGGTAGGTTCGATTCCTACATACTCCCGCCAAAAATATAGACGATAGTTATGTTATCATATAATAAAAAACAGGAGGTAAAAATCATGAATGTACTTGTTATTAACTGTGGTAGTTCTTCGCTTAAGTATCAATTTATTGATATGAAAACTGAAGAAGTATTAGGGAAAGGTTTAGTTGAAAGAATCGGTATTGAAGGTTCTATATTGACTCATCAAACTACAGGCAAAGATAAGAAAGTAATTCAACAACCTATGCCTGACCATAAGGTCGCTCTAAAACTGGTTTTAGATGCTCTTATGAATCCGGAATATGGTGCAATTAAAGACTTGAAAGAAATATCAGCAGTAGGACATAGGGTAGTTCATGGCGGAGAGGCATTCTCAAGTTCGGCTTTAATAGACGAAAAAGTTAAAAAAGCAATAGAAGACTGTATCGAACTTGCTCCGTTACATAACCCGCCAAACCTGATCGGGATAAATGCTTGTCAAGAAATTCTTCCAAGCGTACCTATGGTTGCAGTTTTTGATACGGCATTCCATCAAACTATGCCAAAATCTTCATACCTATACGGATTGCCATATGAATATTATGAAAAATACAAAGTTAGAAGATATGGTTTCCATGGAACGTCTCATAAATACGTAGCACAAAGAACAGCAGAAATCTTAAACAAAAAACTTGAAGATATAAATATCATTACCTGCCACTTAGGAAATGGAGCAAGTGTTACAGCAGTAGAAAAAGGAAAATCTGTAGATACATCTATGGGATTCACTCCACTGGAAGGACTTATTATGGGAACCAGATGCGGAGATATAGATCCGGCTGTAGTTACTTTCCTAATGGAAAAAGAAAACCTAAGTTCTGGACAAGCTAACGATGTAATGAATAAAAAATCCGGAGTTTTAGGAATTTCAAAAGTAAGTTCTGACTTTAGAGATATCGAAACTGAGGCGGAAAAGGGAAATGAAAATGCTCAGATAGCACTAGAAACTTACTACAAAAGAGTTAAAAAATACATCGGTTCTTATATGGCGGAAATGGGAAGAGTTGATGCTATAGTATTCACAGCGGGATTAGGAGAAAACTCATATTCTGCTAGACAAGCTATCTGCGAGGGAATGCAAGGAATAGGAATCGAAATAGACGTTAAAGAAAACGAAATTCGTGGAGAAGAAAAAGTAGTTTCTACAACTTCATCAAAAGTTGCTGTTTTAGTAGTCCCTACAAATGAAGAGTTAATGATAGCTAGAGATACTTTAGAAATAGTAAAATCAATCTAATATACTGTTTTTAATATAGAGGCAGGAGGCTTTGCTTACCTGCTTCTATTAAGTAATTTTACTTGACAAATTTATGATAAATTTATATAATAAGCCTTGTTGATTATTGGGGTGAACAGCTATGATATCAGTAAAGGATTTTAAAACCGGTTCTCGAAGAAACAAAGAGGTTGATATCACACTTTCTATATTAGAAAGAGATTTAGGAGATGTTGAGTTTAAATTTTCAGAGTTTCCTAAGATAATAGGAAACATATATAAAGACTCTTCTGATATATGTGCTTATTTTGATGTGGAGCTATTTATAAAAGAGAACTGCTCTAGATGTTTAAAAGATATGATAGTTCACGAAAATATTTCTGTCAGTGGCTTACTTGCTAATGATGAAATAATGCAAGAAAATGAAGATGTTATTTTAATGCAAGACGATATGCTTGATATGGAACATATTTTAGACATGGCTTTAATAGACTATGCTCCTTTTAAGTTGTTATGTAAATCTGACTGCAAAGGGCTTTGCAAAGACTGTGGTGTAGATTTAAACACCGAAACTTGCAAATGTAACATTGTCGACGAAAACATAGACCCTAGAATGGAAGTTTTAAAAGGTCTTTTAAAAAATAATGAAGGAGGTGCGCGAAATGGCAGTACCAAAGAGAAAAACAGCTAAGTCAGCTACTCGCTCAAGAAGAGCAGCAAATATGCAGATAACAGCAAAGGACCTAGTTGAATGTCCTCAGTGTCATGAACCTAAATTATCTCATAGAGTGTGTCCTGAATGTGGACATTACAAAGGAAAAGAAGTAGTAGCTAAATAAAAGAGGCATGTAGACAACTACATGCTTTTTTTTATCATAGATATTTTGTTTTTATATGGGAATAGTTAATTGCATTTTTTCTATGAGGATTTAAGGTTTATTTTCATAAAAAGGAGCGAAAGATATATGAAAATTGCGCTGGATGTCATGGGTGGAGATAATGCTCCACAATCAAATATGGATGGAGCAATAGAGGCGATTAAAGAGTTTGGAGTTGAAGTTGTACTCCTTGGAGATAAGTCGAAAATTCAAGGGCTTATACCTAGTGATGACACTATAAGTTCAAAGATGATTATAGTTCATTGCGAAGAAACCATAGGTTTTGACGAGCAACCTGTAAAAGCAGTTAGAACAAAGAAAAATTCATCTATAGTTGTCGGGCTTAATATGCTTAAAAACAACGAAGTAGATGCCTTTGTTTCTGCCGGCAGTACAGGCGCTATATTAGCAGGGGGATTATTTATAGTAGGAAGAATAAAAGGGATAGACAGACCGGCACTTACAGGGATTTTCCCAAATGAACATGGTGGAAGTTTGATTATGGACATAGGGGCAAATGCCGATTGTAAATCCAGAAATTTAGACGAATTTGCAATGATGGGTTCGGTTTATGCTGAAAATATATTAGGAAGAGAAAAACCAAGGGTAGCACTTGTAAATATCGGTTCAGAAGATGGGAAAGGAAATGAACTTTACAAAAATTCTTTTGAATTGATGAAAAAAAATAAAGATTATAATTTTGTAGGAAATATAGAAGCTAGAGATATACCTACTTCTAATGTAGATGTGATAGTGTGTGATGGATTTACAGGAAATATAATTATAAAACTTACTGAGGGAATAGCATTAAGATTTTTTGACATGTTAAAAAGAGCTATGTTTGAAAATATTAAGACAAAACTTGCTGCTTTGATGCTTAAAAAATCATTAAAAGATATGAAAAAAGAATTGGATTCTGACGAACAAGGCGGAGCACCACTTTTAGGGGTAGACGCAATAGTTATAAAGGCTCATGGAAGTTCTAAAGCAAGAGCCATAAAGAACGCAATAAAACAGGCAATAAAGTTTTATGAGAGTAATTTATTATCTACAATAAAAGATTATGCAAAAAAACAAGTAAATAATGATATAATCTAATTATAGACGGTGAATTTAAAAATTGGAGGGTCAAATATGAACAGTAAAAATATTGGTCAAGTTAAAATATCTGAAGATGTTATATCTATAATAGCAAGTCTGGCGGCTACAGAGGTAGAAGGCGTAGCACAAATGAGTGGGAGCATAACAGGAAATATAGGAGAAATGCTGGGCAAGAAAAATCATTCAAAAGGTGTAAAAGTTCAGGTAACGGAAGACAAAGCAGAAGTATATGTGTTCGTTCACGTGGAATATGGAAGTGTGATACCTGAAATTGCAAAAAAAATTCAAGATAATGTAAAATCTACTGTTGAAACTATGACAGGTCTTGAAGTAACTGTAGTTGATGTATATATACAAGGGATTACTACTAAACACGAAAAAAACGCAGAAACTAAATAGCAAATACAGGCTTGACATTTTAGAGCAAATTTTACAGTAAACAGTTCTATGAGTTGAGGATATTTTTAGGAGGAAGAATGAAGAGAAAAGAACTTAGAGATGCTGTTGTGAAGTTTTTTTATGAAATGGATATCAAAAAAACTTTTGATAATGAGATTTATAAAAAATTTTTAGTAGAAAATGAATTGACCAACTTAAAAGATGATTATTTAAAACAAGTTTTTGAAAATTTCTTAGATAATAAAGATAAGATAGATGAGATAATCCAAAATTCAAGCACTTCGTGGGATATTAATAGAATAGCAAAAGTGGATTTGAGTATTTTAAGAGTTGCGGTAACAGAAATTTTATATCTTAGCGACATACCGGA
>JBHASY010000036.1:0-3955 GCA_041831635.1 Acetoanaerobium sp.
ATCCTGTTTTCCAAGTCTTTGATATTGTCACTTAATATTTCATTTCTAGATGTAATCTTAGATTCTTCATTCATAAGTCCCAGAATTTTATTTCTGTTAGTTTCGATTTCACTATCGTATTTTTTCAGTTCTATTTCCAGAGTTTCATACTTCTCTCGTTTACTCCTGTAATTTTCCTCTAAATCTTTCTTCTTTACGACTAAATCATCATAGATTTTTTGAATAAAAACTAAATTTTCTTTACCTGAGTTTATTTCTAAAATAAGCCTTTCTCTTTGAGTATAAGCTTTTTCAAGGTTTTCATTTAAATTGATTATCTTCTGGCTGTCTACGTCCTTGTTTCTGATATACTCATTAACTTCTCGCTCCAGTTCAGCGTTTGCATTAGAAAGATTTTGTCTATCTTGTTCTAATTCCTTGAGTTCATTTTCTAATCTATCTACTTCTACCTCGCTGTTTTCCAGTTGTTTACTTAAGTCCAGACTTATTTTTTCTGTTTCTGTCATCATCGTGTTTATTTTTTCAAATTCTAATTCTGTAGAAAAATACGAGCCCAGTAATCTGTTCACATCAGATGAGATCAGCTCTTCTTTCAGCGATAAAAACTTTTCCGCCTTGTTTTTCTGAATTTCAAGGGGCAAAAGTTGTTTTTCAATTTCCTTATATATATCATTTATTCTCTCTAAATTTTCATTTGTTACATCTAATTTCTTTTCGCTTTCTTCCTTTTTATACCTGAATTTTGTTATTCCGGCAGCCTCTTCTAATATTTTTCTTCGCTGAACAGAGTTTCCATTTACTATCTCGTCCATCTTCCCCTGGCTGATAATAGAATACCCCTCTCTTCCTATCCCCGTATCCAGCAAAAGCTCCTTTATGTCTTTTAATCTACACTGTTTGTTGTTAATAAAAAACTGACTTTCTCCTGATTTAAAAGCCTTTCTTTTTATACTTATCTCGCTGTAATCTATATCTATCATTTTATCTTGGTTGTCGATAAGCAGTGAAACCTCACAATAGTTCATCTCGCTTCTTTTCTCTGTACCTGAAAAAATAACGTCCTCTAATTTATCCCCTCTCAGACTTTTCATACTTTGCTCCCCCAGCACCCATCTGATAGCGTCAAGTATGTTGCTTTTTCCACTGCCATTAGGTCCTACGACTGAAATCAGTCCATATGGGAATAAAATTTCCGTCTTATCCGGAAATGATTTAAATCCTTTTATCTCCATTTTTTTTAAATACATTACTTAACCACCTACTTTAAAATAGCTTAGAAAAAGCCTGTTATATATATCGCTTAAACTCAAATTTACATTGTTTAAGATAAGTTCATCACTGTTAAGAGCATTATTTTCTTTTATTTTTAGTTTTATATTAAACTTTTCATATATATATTTAATATTTTCCTTTTTATTTCCTATAAATTGCGATATAAGAGACTTATTTACTTGGACTACAATATCTTTAAAAGTTTCCTTTTCAAAATTATTGTCATTTAAAATTACACTCTTAAACGCTTTTTCAGAAGAATCAATATGAAGAATTTTTTTCTTAGAAACTTCAACTTCATCTTTTAAAAACACTCCGGCAACATTTTTATCTTTCCGGAAAAAAAACTCTAAATAATCCCTGTATAACCTTGAAAAAACAAGTTCTCCAAAGGCAGGATGAAAAGGTCCCGCTATTACAGATGCGTTTTCATTTATTTCCGTACTCGCCTGAAGTCCTATCCTGATTACCTTTATGTTATTTTTCTCAAATAAGACATATATTTTTTTTACTATTTCTATAGCTTGCTCCACAGTAATAGGAGTATATTCATTGCAAATCATTTGTTCTTCCAGTTTTGTATCTTTAATTACCAGCACAGGGTAAATCCTGACATAATCAGGCTTTATTTTTACAGATTCCTTAGCAGTAAAGATTGCTTTTTCTTCAGTATCATCCGGAAGTCCTACCATCATCTGCAAACCTAAAGTAAATCCGTACTTCTTTATTAACGAAGATGAGGTGTAGACGCAAAATGCATTATGCCCTCTTTCGCTAGAGATAAGCACCTGATTATCTAAAGACTGTACTCCTAGTTCTATTATGCTGACATTGTACTTTTTTAAAAATTCGAGTATCTCCCCATTTATAGCGTCAGGTCTGGTGGATATCCTTATATCAGATATTCTATCATCTATGTTTTTATAATAATTTGCTATTTCCAAACATTTTCTTTGAATTTCTATACTTATAGCTGTGAAACTTCCGCCAAAAAAAGCTATTTCAATCAAAACATCCGGTTTTATCGTTTTCAGCGAAACCTCTATATCAGATTTTATCTCTTCAAAATCTATAGACACACCTTTTCCCGTTATTCTTTTTTGATTACAAAAAACACAATCATTCGGACACCCCTGATGAGGGATAAATATCGGTATAATTTTCTTTTTCATAATCAAATTTCTTTCTCCATAGCATTTTTTGCCGCCTCTTGCTCTGCCTCTTTTTTACTCTTTCCTACTCCTTTTCCAATGAGTTTTTCTCCCAGAAATACATTCATCTTAAAAGTTTTATCGTGATCAGGTCCAAATTCATCTATCAGCTTATAACTTATAGTTTCTTTGCAGTCCCTTTGTATGATTTCTTGGAGTTGAGTTTTATAATCTCTCATAATCTTGCCTTGAACGGCCTGAGAAATTATGTCTTTCATATGAGTTAATACAAAATCACTCGCTTTTCTAAATCCCCCATCTAAATAAATCGCAGCGATAAGAGCCTCAGTAGCGTCCGCAAGTATAGAATCTCTCTTTCTTCCCCCCGTAGAATCCTCTCCTTTTCCCAGCAATAAAAATTCTCCCAGCTGTATACTCTTAGCAACCTCTTTTAACGACCTTTCGCAAACTATAGCCGCTCTGATTTTGGTCAATTCTCCCTCCGGAAGTTCTTTCTTCATGGTAAACAAATTACTGCTTATTATAAGCCCCAGTACACTATCTCCCAAAAATTCCAATCTCTCATTGTTTTTATTTTTCGCCTGCTTATATTCGTTGGAATACGAACTGTGAGTAAGTGCCTCATTTAACAGTTTCTCATCTTTAAACTCGTAATTTATCTTCTTTTGAAGTTCATATAATTTACTTTTCATCTTTTTCCCTCATTTAATCTTTTAACTTTGAAAAAAGGCTGCAACAGCAGCCTTTTTCATGCAAATATTATTTTGAAAACATACTAACACTCTATGTCTTCGCCTTCTTCGTCCTCCTCTGCATGAATGATAACTTCATCACATGCAGGGCAAAGGATGTCTTGAGTTTCATCATAAAGCAGATCTTCGTCTACCTCTACTTCTTCGCCACATGAAGGGCATTGTAACTTGACAAATTCCAAGTCCTCATCCTCATATAGTTCGTCCTCGATGTCGGCTAAATCCTCATCAATGAACTCCACATATTCAGACAAATCCTTTTGCTCCTCATACAGCTCAACTATCGCACCTGCAAACTCTTCTAAAGTTTCAACGATAGCAGCTAAAGCCTTGCCCTCTTTACTTTCCTTAGACAATTCCATTCCATCACAAAGACCTCTAAGATAAGAAACCTTTTCATATAAATGCTGCATGGGTAGCCTCCTTTTTCGATTACACACGTGATAAATATTCTCCTGAACGTGTGTCGATTTTTATTTTATCGCCTGTATTTACAAACAGAGGTACTTGAACTACAGCCCCTGTTTCAACGGTCGCAGCTTTTGTAACATTGGTAGCCGTATCTCCTTTTACTCCAGGTTCCGTGTCAGTTATCTCCAGTTCGACAAAGTTAGGTGCCTCCACTTGGAAAGCTGTTCCTTGATAAAAACGAATCATCGCTTTATCGTTTTCTTTTAAAAATTTTATTGCTTCTTCTACTTGAGAATAATTCAACGGAATTTGCTCATATGTTTCAGCGTCCATAAAATAATATAGTTC
>JBHASY010000037.1:0-2589 GCA_041831635.1 Acetoanaerobium sp.
ATTTTATATAAATTTAAAGTATATAGTCAAATCTTTAAAATATAGAATTTAAATTATATTTAAATAATGTATGAATAAATTTTAAAAAATGGTGTAAAAAAATAAAAGATAGGTATATAGCCTATAGTATTATATATAAACACCTTACATATTACTATAGTATTCCCATTTTTATAAATTACTATCAATAAAATAGAAATTTCCCTTACAACTAATTTTTAAGTATGGATAATGGTATCGAAAGGATGATTTAAATGGATGCCAACAAAAATATTATAAATACAGACCTTAAAAACGGTCTAACTAATATCCCCTCACCTCAAGATATAATTTTAAAATTTATGAACAGAAAAATTTACAAAGGTACTTTCATTGACTTCGGTTGCAATGACGGTTACTTTACCTTTACTGCTGAAAGCTTCTTTACAAATGTAATAGGGGTAGATCTAAGCATGAGTATAATTAACAATCTGCTTAAAACCAGGCCTGAACACTCTGAGGCTAAATTCATCAGATCAAACAACTATTTTACCGCCTTGCCGGATTCCTCTGCTGATGTTATTTTTATGTTTCATATACTGAAAAAAGTTCCGGATGCAAAAAAATTTATAAAAGAAATTAAAAGACTTCTTAAAGAAGACGGGGAATTGTGGGTTTTAGAACCGGAAAACACAAATGCTAATTTATCTTTTTATAACTATTTTATCCCAAAAGAAAAGCTCATAACCACATTAAATGATGATGAACTTCAATTTATAGAATATATAGATATAAGCGAAAATTACTACGGAGTAAAATTTACAAAAAAACGAAGATTTATTTATGCGTTTTTATCGTGAAAACTAAACCTTGAACCGACCTTTTTATCTAATATTACGATTACATAGCTATGAAATTGAAAAACCTTAATAATCATCTTTCTGTCCGGTATATACTCTAAATATTTTTTCATAAGCCTCGTCCATAATATCCATCTGTGACTGCGTTATGATACATTTTGAATAAAAAACTTCATTTACCAGTTCGCCGATATTATGCTCACTGATGTTAAATCTATCATTTATGGTGTTCATTATTTCCTTCGGTGTACCTTTGACCTCTTGCTCATCTATCAACTTTGCAATTCGAATTATTTCCGAATACTTTTTCCTAAACCCAATCATACCACTCTCCTTATTAAAGTTGATATGTCTGTACTCTTCAAAAATCCTTTTTCTAAAAATAACACCCGCTGCCAAAATTGCCACTATTAAAACCTGAATTACCTTTAAAATTACTTTTGATGATTTCCCTGTAGGTACGGTATCTGAAACTTCGTTATCAATGCCTATGTCCCCTTGATTATTACCTGTAACATCCTGCTTTTCCTGTTTTGAATAATCCGGCGTTTCATCATTTGCATCTGTACTTTCTACTTCATCAAAAACAGCAGTCTGAGATACTTCTTCCTCAGTAAGACTTCCTGTAGGTTCAAAAGTTTGCCACCCACTTCCCGGAACATATGCCTCTACCCATGCGTGTGCTTTATCGGCTCTCACTACATAAAGTCCATTTTCATCCATTTCTTCACTCATACTGAAACCTTCCACATATCTGGTTGCTATTCCCAGACTTCTGCCCATTACTGCCATAGCAGATGCAAAATAAGTGCAATATCCTTTTTTTTCTTCAAAGAGAAAATAATCCACAAAGTCTCTATCTCTCGGAAGTTCAGAAGTATCTAACGTATATGGATAATGAGTTTTCAAATACTGCTCAAGTGCCTTGAGTTTTTCGTACGTTCCACTTTGGTTTTTAGTTATCTCTTTCGCTAGAGTCACTGTCCTGTCTGTTACTGAGCCGGGCAAGGCCGTATATGGTTTAAGAGTTTCCAGTTCTTCGCTTGTATACTTTCTTTCTCCTAAATAATTTACATTAAAATAACTTACCTCATAAGGTGCAGTCTGATTCTTCTGACCGTTATTTCTCATTATTTCCAAATCCAGAGTATGAATAAGTTCTGTATCATTCACATTATGGACTTGATAAGTAAAATATGGGTTTAAGATAGTTCTTGTTTTTAATTTCTCAGGATAGATTTCTACTTTTCCGGAAGGAAGTCCTAGTGATATGGGGTCGATATTTAGTTTGTTACCTTTCATTATGTAGTATATAGGATCTGTAGCCTCCCACGAATGTCCTGTGTACTCGTACTTTACACTTCCTCTTAGATACAGAGGTTGTGTAGCTTTAACCCTGAACATAATCGTATCTGTAGTTCTTACTTTTCCGCCCAACTTTTTTGTATTTGGTTGAAACGGTAAGTCTGAAAACATAAAAGAACTTCCACCTATAAAATCATCTACCGTTTTTCTAATAGATTTCAAGATAGGAAATCTTGATGTCATATCCTGCGAAAGACCCTCATCATAAACTACAGGAAGATTTAACGGAATAACAAGTGCTGTCGTACTCAAAATAACTGCAATAACAGGTCCATAAAAATTAGCCTTTACTTCAACCACCTTAGCGTGAGGCGAAAAATTTGCAGTATTTACAAAAAATACTATAATACCTACTGTATAAATAATAGAATAAAAATACGCTTTA
>JBHASY010000038.1:0-2923 GCA_041831635.1 Acetoanaerobium sp.
AAATAAAGCGATAAATTTGATATAATTAAAGCTAAATACTATGCAGTTAGGAGAGAAGTATATGGGAATCTATCTTGATAATGCAGCTACCTCATATCCGAAGCCGGAGCAGGTCGCTAAAGCTGTGTATGATTTTATGACAGACATAGGAGTTTCGTCGGGAAGAGGCGGATATAAAAAGGCTATGGTCGCTGATAAGATAGTTTACGATACCAGAAAACTCATCTCTAAACTATTTAACCAAAATGACCCTAAAAAGGTCATTTTTACTTCAAATGTGACAGAAGCTGTAAATATGGCACTTTACGGGATACTGGAAGAAAATGACCACGTAATAACAAGTTCCTTAGAACATAATGCAGTTTGGCGATGTCTTAAGACTATGCAAAGAGATAAAGGCATAGCTGTTTCAAATGTTCCTTGTGATGTAGACGGGGTTACTAATGCCGAGGAGGTAGAAACTTTAATCAATAAAAATACGAAGCTTATAGTGTTTAACCATGCCTCGAATGTGCTCGGGAGTATTCAGCCTGTAAGGCAAATCGGAGAAATAGCAAAGAAACACAATATACTGTTCTTAGTAGATGCGGCTCAGACTGCCGGAGCTTTTGACATAGATATGCAAAGAGATAACATAGACATCATCGCATTTACAGGACATAAATCTCTTATGGGACCTATGGGAACAGGAGGTCTTGCTATAAGAGAAAACGTAGATATTAAGTCCATAAAGCAAGGCGGAACGGGAGGAGATTCAGCTTATCCTTATCAGGTGGATTATTATCCGAATAAGCTTGAGGTAGGAACTATGAATATAAGTGGGATAGCAGGACTTAAATCCGCTCTTGAATATATAGAAAACGAAGGGATTAAAACCATTCACGATAAAGAAAAAGAACTAAGGGCATATGCGTATCAGTCATTAAAAAAAATTAGAGGAATAAAACTGTACGGTCCTGACGAAAGCAAAGATGCCGCAATGGTAATATCGTTTAACATCGAGGGGATACGCTGTGAGGATATAGCATATAAACTGGATAAAAATTACGATATAATGATAAGGGCCGGTCTTCACTGTGCTCCATTGGCACACGAAGTTATAGGAACTGTAAAAACTGGAACTGCCAGAGTAGGGATAGGATATTTTAATACTAAAGATGAGATAGATAAACTTTATTCTGCTCTTGCAGAAATTTCTCAAAGTAAAATCTAAGAATATTAAAAAGTTTGAATTTATTTATGAAACACAATATGATTACTTGATGATTTTTTGACAGGATTTATATGGAAAAAATACGGAGGTAGGTATGGGAAAGTTTTTGCAAGAGATTAGGCTTGATTTTATAGAGCCATGTACTGCTGATAATATGAGGGTAAAATTTTATGCGGATTTTGACAAAGATATCTCTGAGGTATTTCCATACATAAATGCTCAGATGAAATCAGCTATTTACAATGTAGGCTCAAACAGTCTTACATTTAAAAAAGAATTCAGGCTTATAACAATGCACCCTGAGAAACTTGCCGTATCAAAGGCGGTAAATGAATTTGACGCATATGAAATAATGGATATGGTAATGGAACTGGTAAATTCAACTTATGATGATAAGGAAAACATAACTCCGCTGTATGAGAGAAGGGAAAATCCATCGACTATAGAGGTTTATAAATATCTTCCAAAGACAAATTGCAAAAGCTGCGGCTGTCCGACCTGTCTTTCTTTTGCAGCGAAAATGATTGCAGGGGATTATAAGATTAACCGTTGCAAGACACTTTTTATGAAAGGCTACGAAAGTCAAAAAGAAAAACTTTTGGATATGGCACAGATTTTCGGGTGGGAGTAAAGTCATTTTTGGATTGAAGCAATCAAATGAAATTATAAAATCAATTTCTGTAATAGGAAGTTTTAATGCCTGTGATAAAAAAATGAAAAATGAAGCTAAAGAACGGTTGACTATCGACAAACTATATATAACACCAGATTTTGATGCTACTAAAGTATGACCTTTAAAAACTCATAATACTGTAGATAGATTTTTAGGCGGAGAGATTCAGAGAACAGCTAAAACGGGAATAGACATAGTAAACGCAGGAATAGGCATCGCAAACCGGATACTAAAAACCCTCGTAAGCACAAAAAACACAAATAAAAAACATAATATTTGTAGACAGGTTTACTACAAAAAAAGGCGCGTCTAAGACTTGGGAAGAAGCATTCCAATTAAGGATTCAATATAAGCTATTCCCAAAGCGTATGTTGTGCATATACTTCAAATTGATTCGGTTTATCATCACTGAAAAAAATAACTTCTATTGTATATCTTTTCCAAAGCATATACGGATAGGTCTGCATTATGAGAGAATAATATCCTTCTACTTTGTTTTCCTGATAGCTGATCGGAGAAAGTGAAAAAACATCTTTCACATTCTCTTCTTCAAAAGAGTCAATGGATAATTTTGAAATCTCCTTATCGCATATTTTGACATAATCAATCATCTCGCTCTTTGAGGTTATGCCGAAGTATGTGATAATGCAATCTTCGAGCCTTGCCTTGTCTTGATACCTTGGTGTCAAATTCACATATCCGTATCCTCTTCCATCTTTGACAAGTTCTGCCATCTCGCCAAAGTAAAAATGGCTATCTCTTTTATTTTCAACAATGTCGTTCGGCTTTATTCCGGAAAAACTAAATCCGTTTAAAAGTAACTCACCTGCTGTTGTATGTCCGACAACAATTTTATACTCTCCCACTTGTACAGTAGGGGGTTTTACAGGCAGACCTGCAATCATAAATGTTAATATACAGGCGAATATCGACATTAGAATCATACCTATGACAGCATTTGCAGCAGCTGAGAACTCAAAGGTATACTTTTTTCTTGTTGCAGAAGGGATAAAATTTAATAGTAATTTTACAAAGAT
>JBHASY010000039.1:0-2698 GCA_041831635.1 Acetoanaerobium sp.
ACTATGTAGCCGATAAGGTAAAAAGAGTAGAAACCTTTGCAAATGAGACATGGGAAAATGCCAAGGACATAGCGGAAGAAGGATTAAAGTTGGTAATAGAAGCTAAACAGTCCATAGCTCAGACAGTGCAGGACGCAGGATCAATTCATAGTAAAATAACAGGACATTATAATACTACTACATTTGAATTCACGAAAAAAGCATCCGTCAGAAATTGGCTGGCTGGAAAAAGCTATGAAGAACAATATGAATATGGGATAAATATTTAAAAAAAATTTGGAGGATTAGAATGAAAAAGTATACAAAAGAAGAAGTGATATTAATTTATGAAGTATGTGGAGAAATAATGTACAATGCTACGCTTACCGGAGATTATAAAACAAACAACAGAGAGGGAAATAAATTGTTGAAAATTTTTAAATATTTTGAAAAAAATATCGATTTTGCAAAAGAATGCATAGACGCTTTGTTAAAAAGTTCAAATGTTTTAGTTAAAAGTAAAGCGGCAGCATACTGCTTAGCTTTGAAATATAACATAAATGAAGCGGAAAATATTTTGGAAGAAATTTCAGTGAATGATGAATATGGAATTTTTAGCTTTAATGCTGAGATGACACTAAAGGTATGGCGTGAAAAGGGAGAACTGAGAGTTTATCAGAAATAATATGTTCTAACATCATTTGAGGTTAGTTTTTTGCTATAAAGTTATTGTGTTAAAAAGACAGGAAGAGATATATGGAATACAAAGAATTATATATATCCTTTGAGGGCAATTTTAGAAATATGAAAAAGAAGCAGGCTCAGGAATTTTTTGATTGGTATATGAACATGATACCGGAAAGAATTGAAATACTTAAAGCCAAAGTTGGTGGCAGGTTTTAATAATAATAGTGGTGAAATAGGTGGTATATTTAAGAGATTTGGGGCAGAAACCCATGGTAGATTGACGCCACACGTTCATTAACCAATTAGGAATGTTTCCTCTACAGGTGAAACATTTGGAAAGGTAGGGAGAAAACTGATTATCGGACGGCAATACCGCAGCCGTAGAAAAGACGGAAAAAGTAATACATGATGAATCGATAAAGGTCTATAACTTTGCGGTCCTTGATACCCATACCTACCATGTGGGGGGATGTCGGGGTGCTGGTGCATAACAGCTGTGGGGCTGTGGTGAATGCTGCGGATGATGTCGCAGATGTAGTAGATGATGTAGCAAAGCCATATACAAAATCGAATTTAAAGCTTGGACAAGAAATGCATAAGGCATATAAAGCAGATATTGCAGATGGTGTAGCAAAAAGAAAAGAATATAGACTTCCGAGTGGAAAAAGAATTGATTTTATTGATTTTGATACTAAAACAATTTACGAACTGAAACCCTATAACCCAAGGGCGATAAAAGCCGGGGAAAAACAATTAGCTCAATATCTAAAAGAAATTCAAAGTATGGAAGAACATCTTGATGAAGTCTGGACAACACAGCTTGATACTTATTAGGAGGATAAGATGGATAAAAAAGAGTTTTTAGAAACATTAAAGACAGTACTTTTAAAACAGAAATTTACGTATAAGAACAGATACTTCTATTTTGAGACAGAAGAAGTATTAATAGTTATAGGAACGCAAAAATCCAGTTTTATGGACAGCTATTATATTAACTATGGATTTAATCTTAAAGACGGGACTCCAATAGAAAAACTACCGAAAGATAATGAATGTGATACATCCGGCAGGTTCATAATTAATGGAACGGATGCTATTGACTACAAAGCATTTGAAAAACAAGAGTTAGAAATGTTACTGGCTGATTTTGTAGAGAAAAATATAAATCCGGTAATAAACGAAGGACTGTCAAAATATTATGAAATAAATCCACGGGCACTGGTCGTAGCAGGAGCGAAAATCAGGCGATATTTAAATATGTAGAGTCAGATAGTGTCGGGAGCACCTGCATGGAATACGGTGTATGCATACAACGGTGAGCAGTATGCACCGCAGACGGGACTTATATATTTAAGGGCAAGAAGCTATGACCCTAAAACGGGGACGTTTACAAGTAAGGATACCTATGCGGGAGAAAAGACAAACCCGGTAAGTAGAAACAGATATACTACCTACGCAAATAATAATCCGGTGTCATATCAGGACCCGTCAGGTCATGCGGGAATACTGAAAAATATAGTAAGCAAGGCAAGGTCGGCTGCAAAGGCTGTAACAAAGACGGTGTCCTGTGCGGTCACAACGGTAAGCCGAGCCGTTATAAATACCGCAAAAGCGGTTGCCAATACCGCCAAAAGCGTGGTACAGAGTGCATCAAGGACTGTAAACAATGCTGCAAAAAAGGTGGTATCCACTGCAAAAACTGCGGCAGGCAGGGCGGTAAATACCGCAAAAACGGTATTTAATACTGCAAAGAGCTTTGTGATAAACCAAACCAAGGCGGTATTAAACAGGGTGGCAGGAATAGCAACAACAGCGTTAAAGACAGTTACTAAGACAGTCGGAGCGGTATATGATAAAGCAGTACAGATTTACGGAAGCGTAAAGGAAGGCTATGAAGCCTTAAGAGAAGATGTATCAAACTATGTAGCCGATAAGGTAAAAAGAGTAGAAACCTTTGCAAATGAGACATGGGAAAATGCCAAGGACATAGCGGAAGAAGGATTAAAGTTGGTAATAGAAGCTAAACAGTCCA
>JBHASY010000040.1:0-9626 GCA_041831635.1 Acetoanaerobium sp.
GCATTTGTCCTTTGCTGATTTAATAATTTGATTTATATCCATATTTTTACCTCACAGCAATCGTATTTTCAGTTTCAATATCAAAAAGATGAATATTTGTCGTATTTATCCCTAGTGTCAAAACATCTCCTATTTTTACATTTGTTCTTGGCGGAATTTTTGCTATAGCTTTTTCTTTATTTATATCTAAATATAAATAGACTTCCGAGCCCATAGGCTCACTTAATTCTACCGAAGCGTTGACAAAACTTAAGGTTTCTTTAGCTTGAGTGCTTTGTTCATCGTGTATTTCTTCAGGTCTTACTCCCATTAAAACTTCTTTCCCTACATAATCACTCAACTTTTCAGATTTTTCAGCACTCCAATTAACAGGGATCTCATAATCCCCTAGTCTGACTATAAATTTCTCATCTTTTTTTTCGACTTTAACCCTGAAAAAGTTCATCTGTGGCGATCCTATAAATCCGGCAACAAAGAGGTTTAAAGGGTAGTCATAGAGGTTTTGAGGCGTATCGACTTGCTGAACTAAGCCGTCTTTCATAACTACTATCCTATCGCCCATAGTCATAGCTTCGGTTTGGTCGTGGGTTACATAGATAAACGTAGTTCCCAGCCTTTTATGAAGTTTACTTATTTCACTTCTCATAGCTGTACGCAGTTTTGCGTCTAAGTTAGAAAGTGGTTCATCAAGAAGAAATACTTTAGGATTTCTAACCATTGCTCTTCCCAATGCTACCCTTTGTCTTTGCCCACCTGATAAGGCTTTTGGCTTTCTTTCCAACAAATGCTCTATATCTAAGATTTTTGCCGCCTCACGTACCCTCTTATCAATTTCGTGTTTATCAATTTTTTGTAAGGTCAAAGAAAACGCCATATTCTTATATACACTCATATGTGGGTAAAGAGCATAGCTTTGAAATACCATAGCTATATCCCTATCTTTTGGTGCAACGTCATTTACTAATTTATCCCCGATATATAATTCTCCCTTAGATATATCCTCTAGACCGGCAATCATCCTAAGTGTAGTGGATTTCCCACAACCGGACGGTCCTACAAGTATGATAAATTCCTTGTCGTCAATTTCTAAATTAAAATCCTTTACAGCCGTAACATCTCCTGAGTAAATTTTATAGATATTTTTTAGAGTTATATTAGCCATAATATTCTCCTATCTTTTAGTTATCTTAATTAAATTTGATATTTTGTTTATTAAATCATCACTGATTTGATTTTCAACTAATCTCCAACACCAGTTTCCCCCTGTGGTAGACGGAATATTCATCCTGGCTGTGTTATCGAGTTCCAGGTAGTCTTGCATTTGAAAAATCGCTGTATTTGCCTTTGATTTAAATCCCGATTCAATAACTTTCCAAGTAAGAAGTTTATTTTGTTTTATATTTAGCATTTTTCTGACCTTAGCCCTAGACCTATCGTTGAGATTTTGAAAATATCCTCTTAGAGTTTCGTTATCATGAGTTCCTCCGTAGACTACAGAGTTCGACTTGCAGTTTTTTGCAAGGTTTTCATTTCTGGCATCTGAATCAAATCCGAACTGCAAGAGTTTCATACCCGGATATCCGCTGTCTTTCAAAAGTTTTTTAACCTTTTCAGTTACAACCCCTAAGTCCTCCGCTATAATTTTAGATTTTCCGACTTCTTCATTTATGGCATTGATTAAATCATAGCCGGGTCCATCGCTCCAAAAACCGTTCATAGCAGTATTTTCACCATATTTAATGGAATAATAATGAACTATGCCTATGAAATGGTCTATCCTTATGATATCATATAAAAGAGCCGAATATCTCATTCTTTTACGCCACCAGCTAAAACCATCTTTTTTCATATGTTCCCAATCATAAAGCGGATTTCCCCAGAGCTGACCTGTCGAAGAAAACATATCAGGAGGAACTCCTGCCACCATAGTCGGCTTTTTATCTTGATCCATTTGAAACTCCTTTAAATTAGCCCATACGTCTGCACTGTCCAGAGCAACATAAATAGGAATATCTCCTATGATCGTTATGTTTTTTTCGTGAGCATACTCCTTTAGGTTATTCAGCTGAACGATAAACTTAAACTGTAAAAACTTCCAAAACATAATATCATCCGAAAGTTTTTTTCTGTATTTTTCTAAAGCATCTTTTTCTCTGTTTTTAATATCTTCAGACCATTTCAACCACTCTGCTCCACCAAACGAGTCCTTTATAGCCATATATTCGCTATAGTCATCCAGCCAATAACTGTTTTCATCACAAAACTCTACAAAAAAATTATCAGAAACATCGAAGTGTTTAAAAGCAATTCTTAAAACTTTATATCTGCTTTCGTATATCTTCCCATAGTCAACTAACCCGGGATCATCTCCCCAATCTATGTTTTCTACATCTTTTAAGTCAAGCAGATTTTCTTGTATCAATAAATCCAAATCAATGAAATATGGATTTCCTGCAAATGCCGAAAAGCTTTGGTAAGGACTATCCCCATAGCCTGTAGGGCCAATAGGAAGTACCTGCCAATATTTTTGACCTGATTTATATAAAAAATCTATAAAGTTATATGCAGATTTTCCAAAAGTTCCTATGCCGTAATTTGACGGCAAGCTCGCAACAGGAAGTAAAGTACCTGCCCCTCTTTCAAAAGGTTCTTGTATTTTATTTATCATATTTTTATTCCCCGTCTCAATATAACGTTTAAATTATCCTTTAACCGCTCCTGAAATTACTCCTTTAATGATATGTTTTTGTGCTGATAGATAAAACACCACTATAGGAATAATAGCAAGCACCAGCATAGCCATAAGTGCACCCATATCCCTTGAACCGTATCCTCCTTGCAAATACTGAATTGCAACAGGAAGAGTTCTATATTTATTCCCGATAACTAAATAAGGAAGTAAATAGTCGTTCCAAATCCACATAGTATTTAATATAGCTACTGTAATTGCTGTAGGTTTTAAAATAGGAAAAACTACTAAAAAAAACGTCTGAATAGGATTACACCCATCTATCATGGCAGCCTCTTCTATTTCAACAGGAATACTCTTTATAAAACCTGCAAACATAAACACAGAAAGTCCTGCCCCAAAACCCAGATAAATCAGTATCATTCCTACAGGATTATCAATTCCCAAAACATTTACAGTCTTTGACATCGTAAACATAACCATCTGAAATGGTACTATCATGCTAAAAGCAAAAAGATAGTACATAAGAGATGTTATTTTGTTTTTTACTCTTGTGATGTACCACGCTGTCATAGAGGTACAAATAGTAATTACAAATACAGAGCCTAGTGTAATAAAAAGCGAATATCCAAATGCAGAAAAGAAATTTATTTTTTCTATACCGTTTAAATAATTTGTAAATCCTACAAATGTTTGCTCTGTAGGTAAAGAAAACGGAGCATCAGATATAAAAAACTGTCCTTTAAAAGAATTCATTAAGACAATAAAAATCGGAACCAAAAACGTAATAGCTAAAATCGTCATAAAGAAAAACAAGACACTGTTTCCTGTTTTTTGTTTTTCTACCATCTTAACTCTCCACTTCCTTTCTTCTGGTGATATAAAGCTGAATAAAAGCTATAAGTGCTACCATAATAAAAAACACGACTGCCTTTGCCTGGCCTACTCCTTCAGAGCCTACTCTGCCATAAAAAGTGTTATAAATATCCAGTGCAAGCATAGCGGTTTGTTTTGCCGGTGCTCCACCTGTAAGTGCAAAGTTCTGGTCAAATAACTTAAATGAATTTGTAAGAGTTAAGAAAGTACAAATCGTAATAGACGGCATTACCATAGGAATAGTTACATTGACAAGAGTTTGAAACGAGTTTGCACCATCTATTTGAGCTGCCTCTTTTAAATCAGAAGATATATTTTGAATTCCCGCTATATAAATTATCATCATATATCCTGCAAGTTGCCAATTCATAAGAACTACTAATCCCCAAAAACCGTATTTTGCACTAAAGGTTATATCTACTCCGAAATTTAGGAGAACCCCGTTAATTATAATCTGCCATATATAACCTAGAACTATTCCTCCGATTAGGTTTGGCATAAAAAACACAGTTCTGAAAATATTTGTTCCTTTTAAGCCTCTAGTTAAAAGGAGTGCGAAAGTAAACGCTATCAAATTTATTAAAATAACAGACACGACAGTAAATTTTAGGGTAAACCAAAGTGCATTTAAAAAATCCGGGTTCCCAACGAATGCCTTTTTATAGTTTTCAAGTCCAACCCATGTGCTATTAGTCACAGTAGTAAATTCTGTAAACGACAGATAAATCCCTAATAAAAACGGTATCAAAAATGAAATAGCAAAAGCGATTAAGGTTGGAAGTGCAAATATAGCAAAATATTTTTTCAGTGCCCTTTCCATATTGACTCCTTTTTTAGTGTAAATTTTTCTAAAAAAAGCCCCTGAGCTTAGTACAGGCAGGGGCTAAAATGAATACTATTATATTAGTTATTACTCTCTACTTTCCAATCTTCAACTACTTTTTTTACCAGATCATCCCAAGCCATACTTCCCTGAGCGTATTGCAATAAAGACGCTCCGAAATTGTCTTTGAATGTTTGGTTAGGGAAAACTGTGAAATTCCAAGCCACAGAAGTAGTTCCTTCTTTTTCCATCCACTTAATAACTTCTTTTGCTAAAGGATCTGACGGTTTTTCTGTGTCAGTAAAAGTATCAAAAGGAGCAATGAAATTTAAGTCTTCAACTACAAATTTTTTACCTGTTTCACTTGAAAATAACCAATAGATAAAGTCAGCAGCCAGTTTTTGATCTTCTTCAGACGCTTGAGAGTTAATTGCATAGAAGTTCTCCGTTCCTGTACACAGACCTTGATTTTCTTCCCCTTCTATACCAGTGTATATAGGCATAAACTTAATATCTTCAGGTTTTACAACATTTCCGGACACCTCGTTGATTTGTGACCATGCCCAGTTACCATTTTGAACAAATACGCATTGTCCCAGTGCAAATTCAGCCATAGAGTCTGCAACTTGTTTACTTCCCAACAATGTAGGCTCGGTAACTGAGTTATTTAAATACAAATCAAAGATATTTTTATAATTTTCAGCATATTGGAACTTGATTTCTTTTGTAGCATCACTTGATAAATCTACATTGTTATTTTTAAACTCATAGTAAATAGGAACATTTGCTAAGTGAGTTTGCCATCTCCAATCCTCGCCGGGTTTTAAAGATGTGCTGGCAAAAGCTCCCTTGATTCCAAGTTCATCTTTTTTAGCCGTTATATCTTCAACTACAGCCTTTAATGTTTCAAAGTTGTTTATTTCATCAACAGAAGCAACCTTAGCTCCTGATGTGGCGATGTATTTATCCATCAAAGCATTGTTATATATGATTCCATAGCCTTCAACTACGTAAGGAATTCCGTATACTCCATCTCCATCAGTTACAGCTAAACTTTTATCAGTAAGATGAGCATAAAGTTCTGTATCGCTTAAATCAGCAGTATAGTCTTTCCAATTTGCATAGCCTTTAGGTCCATTGATTTGAAATAACGTAGGTGCGTCTGATTTTGCCATTTCTGATTTTAAAGTCTGCTCGTAAGTACCTGACGCAGCAGTTACAACATTTAACTTAACTCCTGTTTCTGCTTCATACGCTTTAGCGATCTCCTCATAGGTAGAAGCTATTTCAGGTTTGAAGTTCAGATAATATATACTACCTTTTCCTTCATCTGATGAATCAGCTGTCTGATTACCGGAAGTACACGCTGTTAAAGAAAATACCATAGCTGTCAATAACAAAATAGATAATAATTTTTTCATACTTTTTCCTCCTGTATGTGTTTTAGCCTAAGAAACTATGAAAGCGTTCTCACTCAAATAATTACCCAATTTATTTTCTCGAAACCAAAAAACAGTATATTTTTGTAAATCATAAGCACCTGTCAAGCGTGGGCCTATGATTCTTAAAGATAGTGAGAGTTTAAAGAAAACTAGGTAATTGCATACGACAACAACATATCGAAAGATGGGGAAGCAGACAGTTTATATAAGTTTATAGAGAGTCCACAGAAAATACTGAGAATTCAAATCTCCAATAATATTAAAGACATTTGCGGATTCCAAATCAATTAAATTCCTCTTATCGTCGGATGAACAGACAAAGAAGCATATTTTCAAATGCACAGGCTCTTTTGAAACCGTTGTGCCAAGCTATTTTTGAAGTATCGAGAAGTTTCTCGCTTATGATGATGTCACTACTCGTCTAATATTTTAATAAAGTTATGCAAGATTTTTTATATTTTATTACATAATAATTTTTTCTATTTCCATATATACAGATCCAAATAATAAAGTTTTGAAAAATCAGGGTCAAATTTTTCTTTCGCCCTTAGCCAATGATATATTTTTCTTGCTGTATCTTTGTCTCCGAGTTCATAATATGTAAGCACTATAGCAGAAATATCTTTCATATACTTAAAATTGTCCTTCCTTACAAAATCTAAAATCCTATCAAAATGTTCTTTTGCTTTGTCCAATTTTTTCATCTTGTAATACAAAATTCCAATCTTTAAATCAAAGCTGCCTTTTTCTACTTTTGTAAATTCAGGCTTTTCTAAAGCTTCTTCTAATAATTTAATAGCTTTTGTTCTATTTTGAAAATATATTACATAATTCATCGCTCTTTGATGATAGTCAGTTGCCGTTTTTAATTCTGTAAAAAAAGCCCTATATACTACTCTGACAAGCACTACTCCTGAAAGGATATAAATTATTATCATCGCCATATGCTTCACAACCTTCATATATAAAATTTCCCCATAGAAATCATAGTATCAAAATTTTAAGTTTTAGACAATATGAACTTTAATCATAAAAAAACAAGACCCTTACCAGACTAGCAAGGATCTTGTCGAATTTTAGGTGTAAGTATACACTAATTCAATCTTACTCAGCATCAAATTGGTCTTTACCTACTCCACAAAGCGGACATACCCAGTCCTCAGGAACATTCTCAAAAGATGTACCCGGGTTCACGTTGTTATCAGGATCTCCTACCTCAGGGTCATAGACATAACCACAAACCGTACATACATACTTTGTCATAAAGCAACCTCCTTTAAAGTAATTTTATAAATACAGTACTCTATTTACCCACTATAATAGTGGCCAAACATTCTACCCCCCTAATTATATATGTTTATTTATAATAATTCAATTTTATATTATCTGTGTTCAATAATCAGCTTTATTGCTGTCCTTTCTTCTCCATCGATAGCTACATCTGTAAATGCCGGTATGCAGATCAAATCCAAACCGCTAGGCGCAACAAAGCCTCTTGCAATAGCTATAGATTTGATAGCTTGATTAAGTGCTCCTGCTCCAATAGCTTGTATCTCTGCCGAATTTTTTTCTCTTAATACTCCTGCCAACGCCCCTGCTACAGAATTCGGATTTGATTTTGAAGAAACTTTTAGAATTTCCATACTAGACCTCCTTTGTTACAAACTTTATTATATACACTAACCTTAGCCATAGCTACTTTATACCCAAATTTATCCAGTTTCTAACATTTTTATTCCAACCTCAACTTCCCATCTATAATAATTTTTTTAATATACCATAAAAAACTCTGATGTGAAAAATAAATTCAAATATTAAATAAAACTTGATATTCCTCTTTTCTTATCAAGTTTTCACACAAAAAAACCACATAGCTTAAGCTACATGGATTTTGTATAAAAGAACGTTTTTATAGCTTTCAAATTATATTTTTGTGGTCCTATAATCTGCTCAGTACTACCAACAAACAGAATTCCATCAGGATTTAAAGCCTTACTAAAGTTAGCATAAATTTCAGCTTTAGCCTCCTCTGTAAAATAAATGAGAACATTTCTACAAACTATAAGGTCATATCCCTCTGTATACTTGTCTTTTAGCAAATTATGTTGTTTAAAATTAACGCATTTTTTTATTTCATCACTTATACGATAGGTTTTATCGGTTACTTTTGTAAAATACTTGCTAACCATAGCCGACGGAACATTTTTCAGGCTGCTCTCAGCATAAATTCCCGTCTGAGCCTTAGCCATAGCCTCTTTGTCGATGTCTGTAGCTGCAATACTAATCTTAGATAAGGGCAAATGTTGACTGAGTATCATAGTAATAGTATATGGTTCTTCTCCCGTAGAACAGGCCGCACTCCAAATTTTTATATTCCCTTTTTTCTTAAGAAGTGTAGGAAAAATCTCAGTATCTACAATTTTCCACTGATCGGGATTTCTATAAAATTCAGATACGTTAATAGTCATATGATTTATAAACTCTTTAAATAAATCCGAATTTTTATCTATGGCGGCAAAGTATAAATTTAAATCAGAAAATCCATTTCTATTAGCTAAAGATTCAATTCTTCTTTTCATCTGCTTTTCTTTATATAGGCTTAAATCTATTCCCGTTTTCTTTAAGATTTTATCTTTAAAAGATTCATATTGCGACATAATACTACTCCTTTTCAGCTGACTCTTCTTCTGAAACTTCCTGCTTTTCTTCTTCTTTTTCTTCCAAGATTAGACTAAGCTCTATTTTTTTACTTTCTTGCTCTATGCTGATAATTTTAACTTCTAATTTTTGTCCAACTTTCAGAACTTCATTAGGATTTTTTATGAAGTCGGAAGATAAGTTCGAAATATGAACAAATCCATCTACTGTAGGACGCAAATTGATAAAAGCTCCATACTCCTTGATATTCTTGACCTCTCCACCTACGATATCTCCTACCTTATGCTCAGATATAAACACATCCCATGGATGTTCAGAAAGAGATTTTATACTAAGCGACAATCTCTCTGACTCAGGAGTAAAGCTGATAACCTGAACGCTTATCTTATCTCCTATTTTATATTGTTCTTTAATTTTTTCGCTTCTATCCCATGAAATTTCACTGATATGAACGAGTCCCGTAAAGCCTCCGATATCTACAAATATTCCATAATCTTTGATATCTTTGATTATTCCCTCAAAAACTTCGCCTTCTTTTATCTTTTCGATGACCTCAGTTTTAAGAGTCTCTTGTTGTTTTAAAAGAATATTTTTTCTTGAGAAAATAAGTCTTCTCTTCTTAGGGTCGATATCTATGATTTCAACCTCGAAAACCTTTCCCAGATAACTTTTTAGCACATCTTCACCAATAAATTTAAGTTCTATATGGCTAAGTGGCATAAATCCCCTAAGTGCAGTTTTGTACACGCAAATCAGACCTTTAGCATTAAACTCTACAGCCTTAACTTCCAACACATCTCCGACTTTAACTTCTTCCCATATCTTAAACTCATCCACTCTTTTCTTGGATAACAGAATGTCCCCTGTGTTTTTATCAATTTTAACTACTTGAACCTCTATCTCATCTCCGACCTTTATAGTCTCACTGTCTGTTATTTGATCTTTCGGAAGAATTCCGTCAGTCTTATAACTCAAATCTATATAGAAGGAATCATTTTTTTCTATCATCACTCTTCCTTTTACTATACTTCCTTTGTAAACCTCTTGATAATTTTGTTCCTCTTCCAATAATAGCTTTTCCATTTCGCTACTCATCAAATCCAACTCCTTAAAATTTATTTTGTGAACACAATAAGAA
>JBHASY010000041.1:0-2761 GCA_041831635.1 Acetoanaerobium sp.
AAAGTTGATATGATTTATGCAATAGCCACAAGTACAGCACAGTCAGCTGCACAATCAACGATGGAACTGCCTATAGTATTTTCAGCCATTACGGATCCTGAATCTGCAGGACTTATAAAACAAAATGTAACTGGGATAAGTGACAGGGTAGATATTAAACAGCAGCTGGAACTTCTTGTTAAACTGGATAAAAACATAAAAAAAATAGGAGTAATTTATAATTCTTCAGAGCAAAACTCCAAAATTCAGGTGGAAGATCTTAAAAAGGCGGCAGGAGAACTGGGACTAACTATTACGGAAAAAAGCATTACTCAGGTAAGTGAGATACCTCAAGCCTCAGAAGCACTTGTAAGGGAGTCAGATGCACTGTATCTGCCTACAGATAATCTTGTGGCTTCTGTTGTAAATCTTATTACTGATAAGGCAACGGCTGGTAAAAAGATAGTATTTGGTGCTGAAGCAGCCCATGTAAAGGGAGGAGCCCTCATAACTCAGGGAATAGATTATTATGAAATGGGAAAAGAGGCAGGTAAGATTGCCATTGAAATATTAAAGGAAGGGAAAAAGCCTTCTGAGATACCTTATAAAAAAATGGCTCTAAACGATATTGTTATAAACGGTAAGACATTGAAAACTCTAGGGATAAATCTTCCAGAAGAGATAAAGGCATCAGGGAAAATTATAGAATAATGTAAGTTTAAATATTATTTAAAGTTAGGAGATAAATTGACTATGAAAAAAATATTGTTATTGATTTTAAGCTGTATAATGCTTTTTTCCTGTGGAAAAACAGAGGAAGTTGATAAAAAAGACACTGGAGGGAAAAAGCCCGAAGACCAAAAAGTATACAAAATAGGCATTACTCAAATTGTAACACATCCTTCACTTGATTTGGTTAAGTCAGGATTTAAGAAGGCATTTGAAGAGGCGGGAATAAAGGCGGAATTTGATGAAAAGAATGCGGAAGGGACTATAGCCAATGCGACTATGATAGCAAATAACTTTAAGATAGATAAAAAGGATTTGATTTTAGGAATTGCTACTCCTTCAGCACAGGCACTTGCCAACAGTATATCCGATATACCGATACTTTTTTCTGCGGTTACGGATCCTGAAAGTGCAAAGATATTAAATAAAAATGTTACAGGGACAAGTGATAAGGTGGATAATGTGGCTGCCCAGCTGGATCTTCTTGTGAAGTTAAAGCCGGAAGTAAAAAAAATATCAGTACTTTACAATCCTTCTGAGCAGAATTCGGTTGTACAAGTAAAGGAAATTGAAGAAAAAGCAAAGGAAAAGAATTTGACAGTAGTTCTTCACGGTGTAACTTCATTAGGAGAATTAGCACAGGTGACAAAAAATGCCCTGACTCAAAGTGATGCACTTTATTTACCTACTGACAATCTTGTAGTTTCAGGTATGCAGCTGATTGCATCAGAAGCCGCGGCAGCAAAAAAACCTGTTATTGCCACTGAAAATTCATCAGTTGAGCAGGGGGCATTACTTACAATGGGGATAGATTATTTTGAACTCGGAAAAAGAACAGGGGAAATGGCAATAGAAATTTTAAATGGTAAACCTGTTGATCAGATACCTTTTGAAATTTCCAAAAAGACTACACTTTATATTAATGAAAAAACTGCAAAGGCTGTAGGTATAGATGTGAATAATCCTCTTTTGGCAGGAGCTGTTGTTTATAAATAACAGTCAAAAAAGAAAATTTAAGAAAGAAAGATAGGAAAATAAATGGAAGAATTACTTATATTCATACAAAGCCTTCCTGTAGCTTTTAAGACAGGATTTATATATTCTATTATGGTAATGGGGGTATATATTACTTACAAGATTTTAGATTTCCCAGATTTATCGGTGGAGGGAACTTTTCCCTTGGGTGGATTTATATTTGCGGCATTTGCCCTTTCTCCAAATGGACTTTTTGGAATGACAAATCCAATTATCGGTCTGATTCTTGCAGTTTTAGGGGGAATGATAGCAGGTTATGTTACAGGAGCATTACATGTTTACTTTGAAATAGAAGGTCTTTTGGCAGGTATACTAGTAGGAACAGGATTATATAGTATAAACTTTAGGATAAATAGATCATCTAATGCCATAATTCCTTCGGGTAGAAGTATATACGAAGTAGTTTCATATGAAAAATTCTTTGTGGTTTTTCTAGTATTGTTTATACTGCTGCTTATACTGAAGGGCTTTTATGACTATAAGATAAAAGAAAATAAATATGTAATAAGAACAATGATAATATATGTTGTGGTAACATTATCACTTATTATTTATGTGGTGTATACAAAGGACATAAAATTGATGCTAACTGCACTGATAGTCTTTATTATTAAAATGATAATAGACTATATACTGACTTCAAAATTCGGATTTGCATTAAGGGCTTTAGGGAATAATGAACAGCTTGTGGTAAGTCTAGGGGTAAATGAGAAAAGGCTTAAAATATTTGGATTAATGCTCTCAAATGGTTTAGTGTCCCTTGCAGGTGCTCTTTTCGCACAAGATTTAAAGGTTGCTGATCTTCAGACGGGAGTAGGAGCAATAGTAATAGGACTTGCAGCAATAATATTGGGATTGGGAATTTTAAAGAAATCTAGGACAATAAATGAAATTACCATAGTGGTAGTAGGTTCTTTGCTATATTACTGTATAGTAAATATTGCTCTTATGTCCAATAACTGGACCCAGAATTTATATAAAAGTTTGAATATTCCTGAAAAAATTTCAAAAATACTGG
>JBHASY010000042.1:0-7106 GCA_041831635.1 Acetoanaerobium sp.
AGTTTTCTTGCAAATTCATTCATCAGTTCAAATGATTTTGGCTCATCATCATAACTTCCAACATGTAAAATCTGAATAGATTTACCCTCTTCTATTTCTCTAAAACTTATCTCATCATACAATGCGTTAGGCTTTTTCTCTTTTATATTCTCAAGTGCCTTTGTGAATATCTCTTGTGTAATAAAAACAGGTTGTTTAATCATCAATGTGTATTCCAGTTTGTTTTTATCAAGCTCTTCTCCATTTACTTTTTTCCAAAAGCCCTCTAATGGATATACCGTAAAATCTGTGATCTCGTTATCAGTTTTATTTTTCATTTCACTTTTAAACACCATTTTAATGGTATAGGCAAGAGAATATAATGCGGATATTCTGTCTGAGAAATCTACTTCATTCGGATTTCCTTTACCTTTTAGCAAAATAAATTTTTGCTTTGGAATTTCTACAATGACAGGTGTTTGCTTTACACCATAAAGATTTTTTTCTTGTTTTCTCCATTCATATTTCATTATCCAGTCCTCCCTTTACATTTGTTTGATTTTATTATACAGGAGGATACTTGACACCATTTGTCAAGTTATATATTTTTCTGCCATTTTATTTATCATTTCTTTAATCTGCATTCGTATCTCTTTCGGTTCTAATACTTCTGCCCCATCTCCAAAAGAAAAAATATAATTGTATAGGTTATAATCATTTGGAATTTCTATTTCGGAATATAAATATCCTTCATCATCTTCTGTGATTTCTCCGTTTAGTTCATCATATACCCTGAAAGCAACTTTGCGATCAAACTTAACTTTTATATGCACTGTATTCTCGTGTGGCATTTCTTTTTTAAGTATTACATCTTCAAAGCTATCGTCAAACTTTTCAGTATGAATTTCTAAATTCTTTATCCGAGACAATTTGAAATATCTAAAATCATTTCTGAGTAAACATAAGGCATATAGATACCAGTCCCGACTCTTAAAAAGTAATCTCACAGGTTTAACGATTCTGTTTGTTTCTTTTTCATTGCTGCTAAAATATGTGAATGAAATAGTGTTTTTACTTAAAATTGCAGATTTGATACCGTCAAAAGTTTTTTCATACAGCTTATTGTTTTGCCAATTATTAAAATCAACTTCTATCCAACTGGTATTTTTCATTTGAAAGAGTGCAGACAGTTTTGTTAGAAGTTCATTCTCATGCTGTACTCTTGTATTATCCAATCCCTGAAGAGCTGACATAATCTGCCTTTTTTCATTTTCGGAAAGCAGTGATTTACTCAGTACAAAATCTTCGGCAATTTCTATTCCGCCACCCCTTCCTTGCGTGGCATATATTGGAATTCCTGCACTGCTGATAGAGTCAATATCTCGATATATCGTCCTGATTGATACATCAAATTTATCTGCAAGTTCATTTGCTGTAACTTTTCCCTTTTCTAAAAGGTAATATAATATCTTAAATAATCTATTATCTTTCATAATCCTAATTTATTTTCACTTCCTAAGTATCCTCTTCGCCCTGCCTCTTCTATCAATTTTGGCTGAATTAACGGATATGTCCATTTCGTCGGCAGCTTGTCAAGTATGAATACTTTTTCATAAAATTTGACTTCCATTACAGCTTTCCCTCCATAAATTTATATTTATAAAATGGCAAAAGTATAAATTTTGTAAAGTTTTATATGCACAAGCATATACATATCATATTATCATATTTTCTTGTCAACCGTTAAATATCAATAATAAAATCCTAAGTTGCAATAATAAAAAACTAAAACTCGGATTATTTTTAAAATTTACATTTAGTAAAGTTCAAATAATCCGAGTCCTATATATTTGAATACTGTCTCCCAAACTCAGGAAGTGCAACAGCTATGAATTTTATTTTACATATTCGTCACTTACAAGAACATTTTTTAGAATATCGCTTGGTATTACAAACTCAGGATTTCCCATATACCCTGGTGCAACTTCATATTTATCAAAGGCTATTACAAGCTTGTTGTCCTTTGTGATATAGAAACTTTGCTCTTTATCTATCTTGGAAAAATTTTCATCTCCAATCAGTTCATCCTCAAGCCAGTATACTTTGTTTTCGTCTTTCATCTGCTCTCTCATTTGTTCCTTTATATTCTCACTTATTAGATCTACATATGAGTCATCTTTAAACAAGCTTGGTAGAGTTATCAGCACTTTGTTTTGTTTGTCTACCGTATCGTATTTGACAGCGGTGTCTGAAGAAGCCTTTGTACTTACTACATATCTTCCTACTACCAAAAGTCTGTCGGTGTCGGTTTTCACCTCATAGCCTGAAGTCAAAGACATATTAGGTTCACTTACATCTGCCTTTTTTAGTTCGTCTATTTCTTTCATAAAATCATCATAAAGCTTTTTATTTTCTTCTACATATTTTTCGTTCAGCATAGTTTCAAGATTTGAATCTAAACCCTCAATCGCAGGTGTTTTAAGTTCTGCTTCATAATTGTCATTTTTAACCTCAAAGGTTTTAAACGTCAAAACTCTAACCACAGAACCCAGAACAGGAACTTCAGAGAGTGCATATGAAATATCGGCACTTAAATTTATACTTCCTACGAATACTGCTGCGGCAACAGCTGCTGCAATCATACTTTTGTTTATAATATTTTTTCTTCTCATTTTTCTCTCATTCTCCTTTATTGTTTTTTTAACTAAAAATTCTAATTCCTCAGGTATTTCTATGTTTTCATATTCATTTCTAAATTTATCCATAACCACTGCCTCCTTTTATAGTCTTATATCTGCTCAAGTTCTATACGCAATTTTCTTAAAGATGAATAAAGCCTTGTTTTAACTGTGTTTTCCGGCATATTCATTATATTTGCTATCTCTTGAAGTTTCATATCTTCAAAATATCTAAGAACCACTATAGTTTTGTTCTCGTCGCTCAGCTTTGATAAGGCAGACATCAAATCTATATCTTCATAATTATCAGTGCTGCTTCCTCCGATGTCTTCTAAAACTTCATCATCCGTCAAAACCATTTTGTTTGATTTTCTTAAAAAGTCTAAAGCTGTGTGAACTACTATTTTGTAAAACCAGCTCTTTATTCCATCAGGATTTTTTAACTTATGTTGTGATTCTAAAGCTTTGCATATAGCTTCTTGGACTATATCAAGAGCATCTTGCTGATTTTTTACGTAGGTATAAGCCAGTCTATAGTATCCCTCCCTGTTTTCTATTATGAACTTCGTTACGTAATCGCGATTAGTTTTTGTTTTCATTTTTTAAGTATTCCTTTTTGTATTTTTGCTTTCTAAACAATAGACGAATTAACTCTCTAAAAAGTTTTAAATTCTTTATAAATTTTTTACAAAAAAATAGAACTGTTTTATCAGCTCATCAAATAGACATTCTTTCGTATATGTCATCTAAAAAAGAATTTTCCTCTTCTAAATCTATTATATTTTTGTTCGTCCATATTTCTTGAGCCTTTACAGCCTGTCCTATTAACATATACAATCCGTTTATGTTGTTAATCTCATATTCATCAGCCAATTTAAGCAGTTTCGTCTTTGACGGATTATAGATGATATCTACTACATTGCCGTACTTTTTAATATCCTCTCTTTTAACAGGACAATCCTCTACATTGGGATAAGTCCCTACAGGTGTGCAGTTTATAAGGCAGTATTTATCTTTAATTTTACCCTGCTTTTCATATGAAAGCACTTCAAAATTCGGATATTCAAGCCTGGTTTTATCCGGATTTCTGCTTATTATAGTGATATTTTCGGCGTTTTCGTCCTCCAGCACTTTTATTACTGCCTTTGCAGCTCCTCCTGCTCCCAGCAAAGTAAATCCATTTTTATTTATAGATATTCCTGCTTTGTAAAGACATAATTTAAACCCGTCGTAATCAGTATTTGTTCCGACAGATTTACCATTTTCCAGCTTTATTGTATTTACAGACCCTATTTTAATTGCTTTTTTATCCACTTCATCTAAATACTTCATTATATCTTGCTTATACGGAATAGTTATATTCAGACCAGATATATTCATAGTTTTCATAAAATCTACTACTTTATTTAGATTTTCAGGCTCTACTTCGTACATACCGTAGTTTCCCCTAACTCCGATTTCTTTCATAATTTCACTGTGAAGAGCATCGGAAATACTATGGGATAAAGTTTTTCCTATCAGTCCAAAATTATATCTTTTCATATAGCCCACCTTGACTTTATATACTCAGGCTTTTCGTCCATTATCATATCCAAGATAACAAAAGCTGCTACAGATTCAATTACAGGAATCACCCTAGGAACTATGCAAGGATCATGCCTGCCTGTTATTTCAATCTTTGCATCTTCTAAATTAGTTATATCTACAGTATTTTGACTTTTGGATATAGACGCAGTCGGCTTTACAGCTACTTTAAACATTATAGGCATAGCATTTGTAATTCCACCTAAAATTCCACCGTTATGATTTGAATTATGAGTTATTTCGCCGTTGACTATGCTCATTTGATCGTTTGACAAAGACCCTCTTAATTTACTCATCTCAAATCCATCTCCAAACTCAATCCCTTTAATTGCCGGTACTGAAAACAACATATGAGATAATCTGCTCTCTACTGAATCGAAAAACGGACTTCCTATACCTACAGGCAGCCCTACTACAGCACACTCTACAACACCACCTATAGAATCCATGTTGGATTTTGCCTCTTGAATCAGTTCCCTCATCAAGACTTCTTTTTCTTCGTCTATTGCCGGCAATTGCATTTGTTTTAACTTATCTTTTAGTTCGAGACTTCCTGTCATAGGGTTTAAATTTTCATCCTTTACCTCTCCTATACTTAAAACATGAGCAATTGTAAATATCTTAGCTTTCTCCAAGACATAGCTTGCTATAGCGCCTGCAAATGTAAGCACTGCTGTTAATCTCCCTGAGAAATGTCCACCGCCTCTATAGTCGTTATATCCGCTGTATTTCACATATCCTGTATAGTCTGCGTGTCCGGGTCTCATAAGATTTTTTGTTTTTTCATAATCTCCCGAGTGTTGATTTGAATTTCTAATCTCAAAAGCTATAGGTGATCCTGTTGTAACTCCATCAAAGACTCCACTTAGTATCTCAACCTTGTCGGTCTCTTTTCTGGTTGTAGACATATTATTTTGTCCTGGCATTCTTCTATTCATAACAGTTTCTATGTAATCCATATCCAGCCTGATTCCCGGAAGAATTCCATCTATTATCCCACCTATCGCCTTGCCGTGTGATTCTCCGAATATAGTAAGTTTTAATTTTTTCCCTAGTGTAGCACTCATTGTTTCCTCCTATGGTTTTCACTTTTATCAAAAATACAAATATTATTCGAAATTTTAATATTCAATATCAAAATCCATATATAAAATTGTTTTCTTATTTCATTTTTTATTCCATAAATACATCTTACTTAACTAATATAATTATTTTTTAAGTTCTACTTGTCCAATAACCTGTCTATACATTCCGGATTTATAAACGACTCTCCTATCTTTCTTATAAACACTGTATTGATTTTTTCCCCTAATGATTTTTTATCGTAACTGATTATTTCTCTTACAGTTTCGACATCCATTTTAGGATACTTAGTAGGGAGATTATATCTTAACATTAAAGATTTGATTTTATCAGCGTTCCCATTTTCAGTAATTCCAAGTTTTTCTCCCAGCTCTGCTATATAAAGCATACCCAGCCCTACTGCCTCTCCATGAGTGTAAACCTCATAGTTAAAGTGATTTTCGATAACATGTCCGAATGTATGCCCAAAATTAAGCAACATTCTCTCATTGTTTTCTTTTTCATCTCTTTCTACAATATCCGCTTTTATACTGCAACATACTGATATAATTTTGTCAAATTCTTCCTCTATAGAGTTTAAATCATACTTATGCAAAAAATCAAAAAAATCTTTATCCTTTATACAAGCGTATTTGATTACTTCAGCCATACCGTCTGAAAGTACTCTTTTATCCAAAGTCGACAAAACATCAGGATCTATAAACACAGCTTTAGGATTATAAAAACTTCCTAAAAGATTCTTTCCTGCAGGAAGATTAACAGCTACCTTTCCTCCTACACTACTATCTATTTGAGCAAGCAAAGATGTAGGAATTTGGACAAAATCTATACCCCTTAGCAAAGTAGAAGCTACAAATCCGCTTAAATCCCCTACCACTCCACCGCCAAGTGCTATAATCATATCTTTTCTGGTTATATTATATTCGATAAGCTTAGTTGCTAAGTTTTCATAATTTGAAAGAGATTTACTTCTTTCTCCTGCTTCAACAGTAAAAATATCACAGTTTATGCTTAGCTTTTCAAGTTTAATCTTCAAGTCATCTGCATATATAGGACCGACATTACTATCTGTAATTATTGCAATTTTTTCTCCTCTTAGAAGTTCTTTTATGTAAACTGTGCAATTTGTTTTTAAACCTTTTTCTATATGTATATAGTAAGAATTTTTATCCGAATTGACATATATTGATTTCATAACTTCTTTGATCCTTTCAAATTTTTTATTTAAATCTAATTTGCATATAATTTTATCATTAAATCAAAAATATACACAACAACGAAAAAACAATAATAACATCGGTACTATGTAAAAAACCCCTTAGATTAAAATTCTAAAGGGTCGAATTATCCTCATTATAGAGAAAATTTATATGTGCAATTCATCTCTAATCAAGATCATATTAAAATTTTTAAAAATTAAAGTGGTGTGCCCAGAGGGATTCGAACCCCCGACCCTTTGATTCGTAGTCAAATACTCTATCCGGCTGAGCTATGGGCACATATCGTAGTAAACCCTTTAATTCTTTGTAAAAAAAATAGTGGAGGCGGCACCCAGATTTGAACTGAGGATAAAGGAGTTGCAGTCCTCTGCCTTACCACTTGGCTATGCCGCCTCGTTTTGTATGGGGTGAATAATGGGATTCGAACCCACGGCCTCCAGAGCCACAATCTGGCGCTCTAAGCAACTGAGCTATATCCACCACATTTAAATTTGTATGGTCGAGGTGGAGGGACTCGAACCCCCGGCCCCATGGTCCCAAACCACGTGCGCTACCAAACTGC
>JBHASY010000043.1:0-12150 GCA_041831635.1 Acetoanaerobium sp.
ACAAAAAAGAAAAAAAACAAAGAGGAAATGATATGCAGTTTTAAATGTGCAAAGAAAAAGTAAAGATATTGACAAACCAGACGTAATTTGTTAATATATATCACGTTGACAAACAAAAAAGCAATAACGAAACGACAACAAAGTAAAGAGACAAAACAAAAAAACGAAAAACAAAAAAGAAAAAAAGCAAACAAAACAACAAAGTAACAAAACAGTAAAACAACAAAACAAACAAAACACCAATATGGTTACAATAGAGAAGAGGATACACCTGTTTCCATCCCGAACACAGAAGTTAAGCTCTTCATCGCCGATTGTACTTGGATCGCAGGGTCCCGGGAGAGTAGGACGTAGCCAATTGGAAAAAAACCACAGAGTATATATTCTGTGGTTTTTTAGTGCAATAAATTATATTAAAGATAAAAAAGAAAACTCTGCTTTAGTGAAAATTTGATTTTTCATTATTTTATTTTTTGTTTTTAGGGTAATTCTTTTGTATCAACATATCCTCTATTATTTAATGTTGCAGCGAAAACATAAATCATAGGAATTATTAAATTTACAAAATGGTTGGAAAATATGAGAGCATAAATTCCTGTGAAAAAATCAGATTAAACTCACAGAAATAAAAATAACTTCAACATCTAGAGGAAAACGAACGAATAGAAGAAGAGAGTATATAAGAAGATAATTGACATCTTCATAATCCGCCTCATTATTTTAATAAGTTCTAATATCTATGTTTAAGGTTGATATCAAACAATAACTGTAATATAATGTATAAAATTACGAACAATTCTTTGGGAGGTAAGATTATGTATTATAAAAAAATAGAGGGGGAGATTTGTTATCTGTCTCCAATGAGGCAAGAGGACTATGAATTTTATACAAAATATCTAAATGATTTGGATACAAGTATAGGTTTAATGACGGCAGCTCAAATAATAACACCTGAGAAGGAAAAAGAGATATTGGTTCATCTTCAAAATACAGATTATAATTTTGCGATAATAGATAAGAAAACGGATACCTTGGTAGGAAATGTGAGCATACTAAATACAGATACCAGAAATAGATGTGCAGAAATCGGAATTTTTATAGGGAAAACACAAGACCAGAATAAAGGCTACGGGCAAGACTCGTTAAAACTGATTTTAGATTTTGGTTTTAATATATTAAATCTTCATAATTTATATTTAAAGGTGTATGATTACAACAAAATTGCAATAGCCTGTTATAAGAAAGTGGGATTTAAAGAAGCGGGTAGGCTCAGAGAAAGTAAAATAATAGCAGGTCAGAAGTTTGATACTATATATATGGATATATTAGATAGTGAGTTTAAATCTCCTGTAGTAGCAGATTTAGTAAATCAGAAAAATCAAGTCAAATAAATTTATAATTATTAAAATAAATAGGAGGAAGCATTATGAAAAAACTTAATGTAGCAGTAGTAGGAGCAACGGGTATGGTTGGAAGAATGATGTTGAAGGTACTAGAGGAAAGAAATTTTCCTGTAGAAAATCTATATTTATTTTCATCAGGAAAGTCAAAAGGAACAAAGATAAATTTTGGTGGAAAAGAATATACGGTAGAAGAATTGGACGAGCATTCATTTGACAGGAAAATCGACATAGCATTGTTTTCGGCAGGGGGCGAGGTAAGCAAGATTTATGCACCTATAGCTAAGTCTAAAGGTACGGTAGTTATAGATAACAGCAGTGCTTGGAGAATGGATAAAGAAGTGCCTCTTATAGTGCCGGAAGTAAATCCGGATGATGTGAAATGGCAAAAAGGAATTATTGCAAATCCGAATTGTTCTACTATACAGTCAGTAGTTCCTTTAGTTAAACTTCACGAGAAATTTAAAATCAAAAGAATAATATACTCTACATATCAATCAGTATCAGGTTCAGGAGTAGGAGGAATAAAGGATTTGGAAGAAGGTATGAAAGGTATGCCACCACAAAAATATCCTCACCCTATAGCTTACAACTGTATCCCTCATATAGATGTATTTAATGAAGACGGATATACAAAAGAAGAAATAAAGATGATTCAGGAAACTCAAAAAATACTTGGAGATGACAGTATAAGAATTACGGCAACTACGGTAAGAGTGCCGGTAAAATACTCTCACAGTGTATCTATAAATCTTGAGTTTGAAAGACCTTTTGAACTTGAAGAGGTATTTTCTCTTCTTAAATCAACTGATGCAGTAGTAGTTGAAGATGATGTAAAAAATAACATCTATCCTATGGCTATAAACGCAGAGGGAAAAGATGAAGTATTTGTAGGCAGAGTCAGAAGAGATTTCAGTATAGAAAATGGATTAAATATGTGGGTAGTGGCAGATAATATAAGAAAAGGGGCAGCAACAAACTCCGTTCAAATAGCTGAACTGTTTTTGTAAAATATAGATGATACAAAATTTTTACTAATTTTAAAATATGTAGTAATGTTTGTACTTGAGAGATATAAGATTGTGGAACTTGTTTCCACAATCTTTGTTTTATGTTCAATGATTTAGGAGAATTGAAAAAATTGACAAATAAAAATTTAATGTGTACAATAAAAACAAAAAGAATTCTTGGTCAAGATTTCATTATATGATGTCTTTACAGGGGGTTATTATGAGTGCAAAGGAATATAAAAAGACTTACAAACCTTTTATTTTATGGTTAATTTTATTTCCGATTTTATTTTCTGTGCCGTCTTTTTTATTAAAACATTATAGTGGCAAAATTCAGGTTTCTGTAGTTTTATTTCTTACAATGATGTCTTTGTATATTTTGATGTTTGTCATTTATAGAGGAGAGTATGTATATTGGATTAACGGAGGACCTACTTTTAAGCAAGCAAAAGAAGCAGGCTCTAAGGTCAGAAAGCAGTATGCAAAGTCTCATTTGAAAATATCTGGCAGTATGTTTGCAGTTGGCACAGTTTATCTTGTAGGAAGTCAAATATTGAACTTTAATATATGGATAGATATTATTGTGATATCGGTACTTATTATAGTTTCGGCGATTAAGACGATGACTATAAGGTTTAATCCGTGAAACGGAAAAATTAGTAAGATTTGTCAGATGAATTTTATTCTGATATTTCCTACTAATTTTTATTTTTAAAAGTATAGAGTTTTGCAATACTGAAATAATACACTTATAGTTTCACTGAAAAACCAAGAGTAGTTTATTTAATTAGAACATTGAAGAACCATTTGTTTTGATTTTTTCGTTCATTTTTTTGATTTTAATTTTCCATATAAAGTATTGAATTAGCCAAAAGAAGATAAAAACAGTTACAAACATACCTACATATGATAAAATTCCTTTAACTGAGTGAGGCATCCAGTTTGCCATATAAGAAATAGGAAACATAATGACGCAGGCAAGAGAAAAGTAAACACCTGTTTGCTTTGCAATACTCCATGAGTCAATATTCCAAATGATAGAAATTATTGAAAATCCTGAGCCGATTATTCCGCATAGTAAAGTCTGAATTATAACGCCACTTAGTTCATCTCCCGCTGTTTTAATCAATTGCGGATTTACAGGGTAGAAAAGTCCGTCTCCTATTAGTATAGAGAAGATTATGCTGATTATAAAGCCTATAGCTATACCAAGAGGAAAACCTAAAAGTCCAAGTTGAATTATATTTTTTTTCATTTTTCACACCTCATATTCCTAATAATTTTTTAATTTTGGAGACTAATCTCCTTGAAACGTAGGTAACAGTTCCGTTTGAGAGCTTAACACAAATAGTTCCTGAGAAACTAAGGTCAAAACCTTTGACCTTTTTTAAATTTATGATATCGGAGTTAGATATCCTTACAAAATAATGATTATCGAGTTTTTGTTCTATTTCATAAAGTCTTAAACGAAGAGTAAATTCTCCACGATTTGTTTCAGCAACAACCTTACCTGATGAAGTAAAAATACGGTAGATATCGGACGGTTCTAGAAGTTCAACGTCATCACCTTTAAATCCTGCAATCATCTGAGGCTGTTCATCTGAAAGTTTTCTGATGATGTTATTGATTTCATCAGTCATTTTATTTGCGACAATGACAATTTTAGTTTCTTTACAGTTTTCATCTATTTTGATCTCAATTTGCATTTGTTCACCTCACATTCTTAAAAAGTAATTTTTATTGTATAATTTAGAAAAAATATCAATTTATACGGTCTTTAGTAAGTAATTAAGAGATACACAAATTTTTTAATAGCTATTATGTTTACAGTATAGAAAACTCTAAAATAAATTTCCACTGATTTTTGCTAAATGGTTGTTTTAAGATTGTAAGTGGCATATAATCAAAAACAGAAGTCTAGATAAGTATAGTCTGATAAATTTTTTAAATTTGCCATACAAAACATTATAATATTTTTGCTTGACACGGATAAAAATCTGTTATATAATCAGTCTCAACATTTGAAAACAACATACTTAAAAGACTGTGAAGAGAAGAGTAAATCAGATTGGTAGTTACAGAGAGTCGCAGGTGGTGAGAAGGCGGCACGGATATTTGGTCGAAGAACATCTCAGAGTCACTAACCGAAAGCTGTTAGCAAGTAGACTTAGTCGGAGCCGAACCGTTATATTCGGTAGATGTCGACGGTTTTGCTGTCCGCATTGAACGAGGAGGATTTACTTGGTAAATCAATCCGGGTGGTACCGCGAAGAGTTTATTAACCTTTCGTCCCTGTGTAGGGACGGAAGGTTTTTTGTTTAAAAAAATTTATGATAAGGTAAAAATCTTATAAAAAAACACATACAGTCACATAAGAAAAATCTTGATCAGATTTGATGTAAAAATTTTTATATATTGTAATATTTATTGGCAAAAATAATTTCAAGGAGGAAGTACAATGGCTGAATTTATAGCTGGATTAAAAAGAACGGTATATTGCAACGTACTTAGAGAAAAGGATATAGACACGCAGCAAACAGTGATGGGCTGGGTGCAAAGAAGAAGAGATCTTGGCGGAGTAATATTTTTGGATTTAAGAGATAAAACAGGAATCATACAAGTGGTAATAGATGCAAAAAATGTGTCAAAAGAAGATTTTGAAAAAGCTGAGGGAATAAGAAGTGAGTATGTAGTTGCTATCAAAGGACTAGTGGAAAAAAGAGATGAGGACACTATAAATCCTAATTTAGAAACAGGAACTATAGATATAAGGGCAAAGGAAGTAAGAATATTATCAAAGGCAAAAACTCCTCCGTTTATGATAGAAGATGCAGGCTCTGTAAAAGAGGAATTAAGACTTACTCATAGATATTTAGACCTTAGAAGACCTGCTATGCTGGAGAATTTAAAAATAAGACAACAGGTTATTTCTACAGTTAGAAACTATCTAATAGAAAAAGATTTCCTGGAAGTTGAAACTCCTATACTTACTAAGAGTACTCCCGAGGGAGCGAGGGATTTTCTGGTGCCAAGCAGAATGGACAAAGGTTCGTTTTATGCCCTGCCTCAATCTCCTCAAATTTATAAACAGTTACTAATGGTAGGGGGAGTAGACAAATATTTTCAGGTAGCAAAATGTTTTAGAGATGAGGATTTAAGAGCGGACAGACAGCCTGAGTTTACACAACTTGATATGGAACTTTCGTTTGTAGATGAAGAAGATGTAATAGAACTTTTGGAGAGCCTGTTTAGCAAGATAGGGCAAGATATACTAAAGAAGGAGTTTAAAACACCATTTAAAAGACTGACTTATGATGAGGCAATGTCTTTATACGGTTCTGACAAGCCTGATGCAAGGTTCGGATTTGAAATGGTGGATTTGACAGATATAGCAAAGACCTGTAGCTTTGAAGTTTTCTCTAAGGTTGCAAAATCAGGCGGCATAGTAAAAGCTATAAATGTAAAAGGCGGAGACAGATTTACAAGAACACAAATAGAGGAACTGACTGAAAAAACATTAAGCTACGGTGGAAAGGGTATGGCGTGGATAGCTATAGGCAAAGACGGCGAACTTAAATCCGTGCTTACTAAATTCTTCAAAAAAGAAGAGATGGATGCTATTTTGGCTAAAATGCAGGCTGAGGCAGGGGATTTAATCATATTTTGTGCCGACAGGAAAGAAGCTGTTTACAAGATACTTGGAAATCTCAGACTGGACGCCGGAGATATGCTCGGACTTAGAAAGAAAGATAAATTTGAATTTTTAGTAGTGACAGACTTTCCTCTTCTTGAGTGGTCTGAAGAAGAAAAACGCTATGTAGCAATGCATCACCCGTTTACTATGCCAAAAGACGAAGATTTTGAACTTATGGATAAAGAGCCGGCAAAGGTAAGAGCAAAATCCTATGATATAGTGTTAAACGGAGTGGAGCTGGGAAGCGGAAGTATAAGAATACACGAGCAGGAATTACAAGCGAAGATGTTTTCTTTACTTGGTTTTAGTGAGCAAGAGGCGAAAGAGCGTTTCGGGTTTATTCTGGAGGCTTTTGAATATGGAACTCCACCTCACGGAGGATTTGCATTTGGAATAGACAGACTTGTAATGCTTCTTACAGGAGCGTCGTCTATCAGAGAAGTAATAGCTTTTCCTAAGATGAGAGACGGCTCTTGCGTGATGATAAGCTCTCCGTCTGCGGTAAGTGACAATCAGCTGAGCGAACTTGAACTTTATACGAAATCTCAAGGAGCAGTAATTAGAAAGTCAGAATCAAAACAGTCTGTTACAAGGGAAACTATAGAGTATGTAGCTGATTTGGCGAGGATACATTTGGACGAATCGGAAAAAGTCAGCCTAAGTGAGGATTTGACTAATATCATAGCTTTTGCCGATGAACTTTCAAAGCTCGATACCTCAGATGTTTTGCCACTGGACCATATACTTCCTGTGAACAATGTGTTTAGAGAAGATGAGGTAGAAGACTCTTACGATAGAGATGAACTTCTGAAAAATGCTAAAACGAAGAAAGACGGCTGTTTCTTTGTTTCTCAAATCATAGAATAGAGGTGGATTATGAAGACCAAAATCGTAGATATGTCGATAAAAGAACTTGAAACGGCGTTAAATAAAAGCGAAGTATCAAGTGTTGATATAGCTAAAGCATATTTAGAGCAGATAGAAAAAGTAGATGATACAATAGGTGCGTACTTATATGTGAACAAAGAGGCTGTAAAGCAGGCAGAGAAGATAGATGTAAAGAGAAAAAACGGTGAAAAATTAGGAAGATTGGCAGGTATTCCTATAGCTGTAAAGGATAATATGTGTACTGTAGATATGCCTACTACCTGTGCATCTAAGATGATGAAAGATTATATGTCGCCATTTGACGCACAGGTAGTGAAAAAGCTGAAATCCGAGGATGCGATATTACTTGGAAAAGTGAACTTGGACGAGTTTGCAATGGGAGGATCTACTGAAAACTCTTATTATAAAATCACTACAAATCCTCACGATATTTCGAGAGTTCCGGGGGGGAGTTCAGGAGGCTCCGCTGCCTCAGTAGTATCTAATCAAGCGCTTATGGCATTAGGATCTGATACGGGAGGCTCAATAAGACAACCTGCAAGTTTTTGCGGAGCTGTAGGAATAAAACCTACATACGGTTCGGTGTCCAGAAACGGTCTTATAGCCTTTGCATCATCACTGGACCAAATAGGGCCTATAGCAAGAAATGTCGAAGATACAGCGATATCGCTGGATGTACTTGTGGGATACGATGAAAAGGACAGCACAAGCGTAAAATTTGAAAAGCCAAGCTATGAAGCAGAGATAAAAAAAGATATAAAAGGAATGAAGATAGCTCTTCCGAGGGAATTTTTCGAGCAGGGAGTTCAGGAAGATGTAAAGGAAAGCATATTAAAAGCTGCTGAAAAATTTGAAAAACTGGGGGCTATAGTAGATGATGTAAAAATAAAAAATTTAGACTATGCACTTTCAGCTTACTATATCATTTCATCAGCAGAAGCATCGTCGAACCTTGCAAGATTTGACTCTATCCAATACGGATATAGGACAGATGAATATGAGTCTTTAGAGGAACTTTACAAGAAATCCAGACAAGAAGGTTTTGGAAAAGAAGTAAAAAGAAGAATTTTGCTTGGAACTTATGCTCTTAGCTCGGGATTTTACGATGCATATTATAAAAAGGCATTAAAAGTAAGGACCTTGATAAAGCGATCTTATGACGAGATATTTAAAGACTACGATATGATATTGTCTCCTGTAGCACCGACTACAGCTTACAAAATAGGAGAAAAACGAACAGACCCGGTAGAAACTTATATGGGAGATATTTATACAGTTCCTATAAATATAGCAGGACTTCCTGCACTTTCTATGAACTGCGGATTCGACAAAGACAGTCTGCCTGTAGGAATGCAGCTTATCGGAAGAACTTTTTCAGAGGATATTTTGTTAAGAGCGGCTTATAACTATGAACAAGCATATAAATCAGAAATTACAAAGACAGGAGGGGTATACGGTGGCTAAAAAACAATATGAAATGGTTATCGGACTTGAGGTTCACGTGGAACTGGATACAAAAACCAAGATATTTTGCGGATGCAGTACAAAATTCGGAGCAAGTCCAAACACTCAAACCTGTCCTGTTTGTATGGGACTTCCCGGAAGTCTTCCGGTACTTAATAAAAAAGTAGTAGACTATGCCGTAAAAGCAGGAATAGCTACGAATTGCAGTATTACTGCGAGAGGAAAGCAAGATAGAAAAAACTATTTTTATCCGGATTTGGCAAAGGCATATCAGATATCTCAGTATGATTTACCGCTTTGTCACGACGGATATATAGAAATAGAGGAAGAAAATAAAAACTACAAGATAGGTATAACAAGAATCCATATAGAAGAAGATGCAGGCAAGCTGATCCATACAGACGCAGGCTCGCTAATAGATTATAACAGAGCAGGAGTTCCTCTTATAGAAATAGTATCTGAACCTGATATAAGAAGTGCTGCCCAAGCCAAAGCTTATCTGCAAAAACTAAGATCTGTAATAATGTATGCAGGGGTATCGGACTGTAAGATGAACGAGGGTTCTTTCCGCTGCGATGTCAATTTGTCGGTAAGAGAAAAAGGAAGTGAAACTCTGGGAACACGTACGGAAATGAAAAACTTAAACTCTTTTAATTTTGTGGTAAAAGCCATCGAAAGCGAATTCAAAAGACAAGTCGAGGTAATCGAATCAGGAGATGAGGTAATACAAGGAACCAGAAGATGGGATCAGGAGCAGGGAAAATCTTTTGCTATGAGAACAAAAGAAGATGCCCACGACTACAGATATTTTCCGGATCCTGATCTTGCACCTATAGTGATAACAAAAGAAAAACTAAACGAAATAAAAAACTCTATAGAGGTTCTCCCTGATGAAAGAAAGAAAATTTATATGGACAGCTATGGACTTACAGCCTATGAAGCCGACAGATTAGTATCGGAAAAATTCATAGCAAACTTCTATGAAGAGGCGGTAAAAGCGGGAAATGCAAAACTCGTTGCAAATCTTATGCTAAGTGAAGTATTCAGACTTCTTAGCAAAGATGAAGAAGCAGAAAAAATTCCTTTTTCAGCCTCAAAACTCGGAGTCCTTGCAAAGCGTATAGATGAAGATGTAATAAGTCAGAGTATGGCAAAGAAAATAATTGAAATTTTGTGGAGTGGGGACAAAGATGTAGATGAGATAATAGAAAAAGAAGATATGCGTCAAATCACTGATGTGAGATTGCTGGAGGATATAATATCCAAAATCATAGCAGAAAATAAAGACATAGTAGACTCATATAAAGCGGGTAAAGACAAGGCATTTCAAGCCTTAGTAGGAACTGTGATGAGACAAACAAAAGGCAAGGCAAGCCCTATCTTTACAGCGAAGATTTTGAGCGAGAAAATCGGAGAGTAATGGTTTAATTAGGTCATAAGGTCATTTTATATATAACAAGTTGGAAAATTGAGGCATAAAGTTTTTAATAAAAGAGCTATAGTTGTTGTAATTACGATAACTAGTGGCTCTTTTCCTTTTCTGATATATCATTTTCTTCGGACTGATTCAGCTTTTCGTTTTTCTCCATCTCGGCAGCCTTAAGGCCGGCTTTGGATAAAAAAATTGCAAGAGAAAATAGAGATATTATTAATAAACCCCTTATTTCAAAGCTTATAGGTAAAACCTTAAGAATCCCGGCAAATAAAAAGATGCTTGTTATACCTTTACCTCTTTCTTTATCAACTTTATCAAGTTTATAAGGATAATACAATGCAGGAACTACTAATATACACATTATGATAAAAAGCATAAAAGTATCCTCCTTTTGAATAATAGGTGGATATAAGATTTATCCTACAAATTCTTGCACTATATATTTTATTGTTATAATAAAATCATGGCTTTAAAATTATGAAAATACGTAGTGTAGTTTTATTTTTTAGCCTACTGCCTATTATTCGGGCGAGATTTGTAATCTTTATCTACAGGTTTATCGAGAAATCTTTTATTTTGAGTATCGATATAGCCTTTTTCTACTTTTTCCATATGTTGGAGTTTCTTTTCGTCCATAGCAGATTTAACGTTTGTGATTATATTTTTAATAGTTTGATTTGAGTTTTCGCCAGCTTGCTTTCTTATGTCTTTGTTATCTCTCTCGTGAGGCTTAGGAGAGTTTTTGGTATCGTAGATATTTTTATGCTGAGTATCCACTTTAAGGCTTCCGATCTTTATGCCTTGATTTATATGATTAGCTCTTGCGTCAGTAATATCCGTAAGGTTTTTGGCAGCCTGTCCTCTACGGCTTATTAAGAGATTGATTTTCTAATTCTATTTTACTTTCTTCTAGCTGATTAAAGGATTTTTCTTCTGATATGACATTACTTTCTTCTAAAAGATTAAGAGATTTCTCTTTTGTTTCAATATTATTTTCTTCTAACAGAGCAAGAGATTTTTCTTCTGATATATCGTTTTCTTCGGACTGATTCAGCTTTTCGTTTTTCTCCATCTCGGCAGCCTTAAGGCCGGCTTTAGATAGGAAAAGTGCAAGAGAAAATAGAGATATTATCAATGCACTACTCGTTTCATAACTTATAGGGAAAATTTTAAGTGCCGAAGCAAAAACTACAATACTTCTTATACCCTCAAATCTTTCTTCGTCGACCTTTTTAAGCTTATAAGCATAATGTATTATGAGTATACCCAATATGAACATTGCAATAATATCTATAGAATCAATCAACACAATAACAAACGTAGAATCAATCATAAACTATCCCTCCTTGTCAAACATACGAGGCTATATACTTATTTTTTAGGTTATTGTCTATTATTCGGGCGAGATTTGTAATCTTTATCTACAGGTTTATCGAGAAATCTTTTATTTTGAGTATCGATATAGCCTTTTTCTACTTTTTCCATATGTTGGAGTTTCTTTTCATCCATAGCAGATTTAACGTTTGTGATTATATTTTTAATAGTTTGATTTGCGTTTTCGCCAGCTTGCTTTCTTATGTTTTTGTTATCTCTCTCGTGAGGCTTAGGAGAGTTTTTGGTATCGTAGATATTTTTATGCTGAGTATCCACTTTAAGGCTTCCGATCTTTATGCCTTGATTTATATTATTAGCTCTTGCGTCAGTAATATCCATAAGGTTTTTGGCAGCCTGTCCTCGTATATCTTTGTTATTTCTTTCGTGATTTCTGTGTAGGGTTTTATTAGCACTGTGTATGGTTTTATGCTGAGGGTCGGCTATTAGGCTTTTATCTTTTATACCTGCCGATAAATTTTCCGCTCCTTCTTCCTGAACTTTGCTCATAGAATGTTCATCTAAAAAGTATGCAATGTCTCGTTTCCATTTTGTATCGCTTTTTTTGGCATTATCATAAGCTTTTCCGAGTATTGCAGTAGCAGCAGAAGAAGGCAAATTTCCACCGAAAATTAAATTTATCTTTGCCAGATCTTTTTTGAAATATGATGAATCATTTTTTATGGTAGCAAGATTTGAAGCTACAGAAATACCTGTTGATACTTTTCCTATTACTTTAGCTGCCTTTATTAAGTCATCGGATATTTTAATAATTTTTGAGAATTTAAGTTTTTTTATTTCGATTTTTTTACCGTTAATTCTTTCAATTATGTTTGAAGCTTCTCCGCTTATTGTAGTTATTACTGAGGTTTTAGTATCCGTTAGTCC
>JBHASY010000044.1:0-19084 GCA_041831635.1 Acetoanaerobium sp.
CTATACCTGTTTGGGCATATGTAGGTGCAATTTTAGGGGTAGGAGTGGTTTTTTTGTCGAATTATATGGCCCTTCGTATCTCGGCATTTTATCTGACTCTTCTCATTTTTATAGGTCAGCTTTTCAGCGGTGTAATCTTGGATTATTTTGTTTTAAATTCTTTATCCAAAGGCAAACTGCTCGGCGGTTTTTTAGTGCTTGCAGGTCTTAGTTACAATCTGATTTTAGACAGAAAAGAGCGATAGGGAAAAAAATATTTGGTGTTGACAGAAAGAAGAAATTGGAATACAATACTCGAAATACACTTTGATAGAGGATGCGCTTGGTAAAGAGTAGTCGGAAATTCAGCCACTGCAAGGCTACCGATGAAAGGGACCGGCGCCGAAGGCAACTTTTTTTGCAGGGGAAAGTTGAACTGGGCAGCGAAATAAGATTCGTCTGACTGTCGCAAAGAAATTTGCGGAGGGCTATCTTTTGTGCGAACTTTTGTCATACCTATAGGGGAGGACTGTCTCCTTTTTTTGGTAATGCTCATAGGCAAAGTATGTACAAGCAGCCGATTCCGCATCGAATGCTTGTTTTTTTATGCATTTGAGGAATCATTACTTGAAAAGGAGATTGTGATTATTATGAAAAAAACTGTATTTCGTGGCATTGCCACAGCACTGGTAACCCCTATAAACGAAAATGGTGTGGATTATGAAAGGCTTGGTAAATTGATTGATTGGCAAATAACTCAAGGAATAGATGCTCTGGTTATATGTGGAACTACAGGCGAGTCGTCCACTCTTTCAGATGAGGAACACCGAAAAGTGATTGCATACTCTGTTGAAAGAGCAAATAAAAGAGTACCTGTAATAGCCGGTACAGGCAGTAACGAAACCGCTTATGCTCTTAGCCTTACCGAGAGTGCCTGCCAAGATGGAGCAGATGCTGTGCTTGTCGTGACTCCTTATTATAATAAAGCAACACAAAACGGTCTTATCAAAATGTATCAAACTATTGCCGATGCCAGCACAAAACCTGTAATACTTTACAATGTCCCATCTCGAACAGGTGTAAATATTGAACCTGCTACCTATGAAGTTCTGGCAGAGCATGAAAATATCGTTGCAATCAAAGAAGCTAACGGAAATATTTCAAAGATAGTAGAAACTATGGCAAGAGTAAATGGCAAACTGGACCTGTACTCAGGAAATGACGACCAAATCGTTCCTATTATGGCTATGGGAGGAATAGGCTGTATTTCAGTTCTTTCCAATGTAATCCCCGCTCAAACACGTGAGATTTGCACTCGCTTTTTTGAAGGAGATATCTCAGGAGCTGCAAAGCTTCAATGCAAATATCATAAACTAATTGAAGCAATTTTTTGCGAAGTAAATCCTATTCCTGTAAAAGCGGCAATGTCGGCTCTGGGTTTTTGTGAAAATTACCTGCGTCTGCCACTTACACCTATGGAAGATGCAAATTATCAAAAATTACTAAATGCTATGAGAGAACAGGGGTTGAAAGTGTGAAAAATCTTAGAATAATCATCTGTGGCGCAAAAGGCCGTATGGGACGGGAAATCATACGTCTGGTTAAAGATAAAGATGGACTTAGCTTAGTTGCCTGTGTAGATAAAGACGGTGGAGACGATATATATCAAACTCTTTCAGATTTTGACGGTCAGGCTGATGTACTGATAGACTTTTCTTCTCATTTAGCTATAGGCGAAATTATGGCTTACTGTGAGAGCCGTAAGCTACCTGCTGTTATTGCTGCCACAGGACATACTCCTGAAGAAATGAAGCTAATAGTTGGCAGCGCTGAAAAAATTCCTGTTTTTAAATCGGCGAATATGTCTATCGGTGTAGCTTTACTAGCTCGATTAGTAAAACAAACTACAGCTGTTTTTAAAGGCTGTGATATAGAAATCATAGAAAAACATCATAACAAAAAGATTGACTCACCCAGCGGAACAGCTTTATTATTGGCTGACGCAGTAAAATCAGAGCGTGACGGGGTTTCTTATGTTTACGGACGAAATTCAGTTCATAAGCGAACTCCTGATGAAGTAGGAATTCACTCTCTTCGTATGGGAAATGTAGTCGGAGAACATGAAGTGATTTTCTCTACCGATACTCAGAGCATTACTTTGAAACACGAGGCTCATGACAGAGCATTATTTGCAGAGGGAGCTGTGGTTGCTGCCGAATTTTTGGTCGGAAAACCTAATGGGCTTTACGATATGAAGGATTTGCTTGAAGAATAAAAGTATGATAGATAATTAAATTTATATAAGAGGTGTTTTTTATAATGAGAATTGCAATAGTAGGGTATGGAAATCTTGGAAAAGGTGTGGAAAGTGCTATTCGTGATAATGAAGATATGCAACTTGTAGCAGTGTTTACTCGCAGAAATCCAAGTGAAGTTAATATTAAAACCGCTGATGTGCCTGTACTTTTATATCAAGATATCGAAAATATGAAAGACGATATTGATGTTATAATTCTTTGTGGGGGCAGTGCTACAGACCTTCCTGAAATGACTCCTGAAGTAGCTGAAAACTTTAATGTGGTAGACAGCTTCGATAATCACGCCGATATTCCAAAGCATTTTTCAAATGTGGATAAAGTCGCAAAAAAATCCGGCAAGGTCGCTGTTATCTCTGTAGGCTGGGATCCCGGTCTGTTTTCTTTAAACCGTCTTTATGCCAATTCTATTTTGCCAAAAGGAGCAGACTATACTTTTTGGGGAAAGGGAGTAAGTCAGGGACACTCAGACGCAGTAAGGAGAATTTCAGGTGTTCTCGACGCAAGGCAGTATACAGTACCTGTAGAAGATGCCGTTTTGCGTGTAAGATCCGGTGAAAATCCAAGTCTTACCTCAAGAGAAAAACACACACGAGTATGTTTTGTAGTAGCGGAGCAGGGAGCTGATTTGATTGCTATAGAAAAAAGTATCTGCACTATGCCCGGTTATTTTGCAGATTATGATACAACCGTTCATTTTATCTCTCAAGAAGAAATGGACAAAAATCACAGTGGGCTTGCTCATGGCGGTAGGGTTATAAGAAGCGGAAACACAGGGTTAAACGGAGAAAACCTCCAGACCATAGAGTATCAACTTACTTTAGGTTCTAATCCTGAATTTACTGCCGGCGTCCTTGTCGCTGCGGCACGAGCTGCTTATCGTTTAGCTAAAGAGGGTCAAACAGGTTGTAAGACTATGTTTGATTTGCCTCCGGCAAGCCTTTCTCCTTTAGATGCTGCAACTCTTCGTGCTAATATGCTATAAATTAAATCTTATTATATGAGGTAAATGCTTATGATATATGATCATTTAGGAATAAATCAGCAGGAACATCTGACTATCGGGGGTGTAGACACCACCTATCTGGCAGAGAAATACGGTACTCCTCTTTATGTAATGGACGAAAACCGAATCAGAAAAAATTGCAAAACTTATATAGAGGCTCTCAGAGAGAATTTTAGCGAAGGTTCAGTGCCGCTATTTGCAGGAAAAGCCTTGTGTTTTAAAAGAATATATAGGATTTTACAAGAGGAAGGAATGTCTGCAGATGTAGTATCTTCCGGAGAACTCTATACAGCTATGTCCGCCGGATTTCCACCGCAGCGCCTTTATTTTCACGGCAATAATAAAACAGATGAGGATATCAGATATGGTGTGGACTGTGGTATAGGGTATTTCGTAGTAGATAACTGTAATGAACTAAATGCACTGGATGACTACGCTAAAGAAAAAGGCATAGTCCAAAAAGTCATTTTAAGAGTAACTCCCGGAATTGATTCTCACACCTTAAAGGCTATAAATACTGGCAGGATTGACTGCCAATTTGGAAATCCTATCGAAACCGGGCAGGCTTTAGAGTTTGTAAAATATGCTTTGGAAAAGAAAAATATAGATATATTGGGCTTTCACAGTCATATAGGTTCTCAGATTTTTAACGTGAAACCGTTTTGTGACGCTGTTGATATTATTCTTGACTTTGCAGGAAAAGTCAAAGACAGGCTCGGATTTACAGCTCGTATATTTAACTTAGGCGGCGGTTTCGCAGTACGTTATTTAGAAACCGACCCTCATGTTGATATTTCAGGCAATATTAAGCTGTTAGCAAAGCATTTAAAAGATGGGTGCAAGGCTCTTGATTATCCTGTTCCTATAGTTCTTATGGAGCCTGGTCGCAGTATCGTAGCTGATGCGGGAATAACTCTTTATACTGCCGGCGGAATAAAACCTATAGAAGGCTATCGTAATTATGTAACTGTGGACGGCGGTATGACTGATAACCCCAGATACGCTCTTTATAAGTCTAATTATACAGTTTTGATGGCAAATAAAATGAAGGATGTTTCAGATTTTACTTGCAGCGTAGCCGGTCGCTGTTGTGAAAGCGGTGACTTAATTCAGGAGAACATCAATCTGCCAAAGCCGAAACGAGGAGACCTTTTAGCAGTCCTAACTACAGGAGCATATAACTTTGCTATGGCTATGAACTACAACAGAGTATGTCGACCTCCTGTAGTAATGATAAAAGACGGTGTAGATTATCCGGCTGTGAGACGTCAGACATTTGAAGATATAGTTGCCTGTGATTTATAAAAACAGTTATTTTTATAGGTAATACTAAAACAAAAAACTGACTTAGATATTCATAATCTTCGTCAGTTTTTCTATTTAACTGATTTTTCTTTCTAATCAAGTTCTCTAAGCCACTGATTTATCTTTTCCATAAGTTCAGCTTTTTTACTTGCAGGTATTTTTATGCTTAAATTCACATATTCTTCATCTTTATTTAAAAGATTTTCTATTTGAGTTTTAGTCATTTTAGGCTCGACTTTATTTATGTCTGAACTTGAAAGCTGTTTTGAAGTAAAGTTTTCATAAAGCCATTTTTGTTTATCTTTTGAAAGCTTTGATATGGCTACTGCCGACTTTACAGTTATATGATTTTCTCTTAAAAGAGCTTCCATTTCCTCTATCAGACGGTTCAAACTGAGGTAATTTTGCACCATTCTTCCACTTATTCCATAGGTTTCAGCTATTATATCTCTGGTTTTAACTCCGTCGCCGATATGTTTTTTTCTGCCAAGTCTTATATACTTTTCAGATATAGACTTTGCTTTTTCCACAGGCGAAAGCTGTCTTTGTATCCAGTTTGTGTCTATGATTATCTCTCTCGCCTCATCTTCGCTTATTTCATTTGAATTTATCAGATTGCATTTTATCGTTTTATATTTTTCATCTTTAGTCTCTTCATAAAGAATATCGATGGCTTTTTTTCTGTTGTGCCCTGAAAGTATCATATAACCATCTTTTTGCTCCCAGACTACAAGAGGGTGCATCAGTCCTTTATTCTTGATAGACTCCACTAATTCCAGCATTTTATCATCCGGAAGAGGCTGATAAAAATTCCACTGCTTAGGAGCACAGTAAAGCTTTGAGGCTTCTATTTCGAACACTGTAAAATTCTGCATTTCTTTGTCTTTAGGAGCAAATCTGGACACTACTGTTTCTACCGATTCGTCTTTTGTCTCAGATATATTTTCGGATATTTTGCTTGCAACCTTTTCTAACGAACTAAATCTATCTTTTTTAAAAAAGTCCTTTTTATTCGACAAGTGAGATTACCTCCTTAGCCAAGTCTTCGTAAGCTGTAGATGCTCTCGAACCGAAAGTAAACACGCTAAGAGGCTCTCCGGCAAACTGACTCTTTTTTATATTTATATCTATCGGGATGTAGCTTTTCAGCACCTTATCTTTGAACAAATCCCTGAGCATTTCACGTGTAATCTCATTTGTGCTTTCTCTAAGGTCTACCTTCGTTTCTACTATCCCGAGAAATTTAAGATTGCCATTTATAATCCTGGTCTCTTCAAAGAAATTCGTAAGCGGCTCTAAGCCTTCTATCCCAAACGCAGACAGCTCTACAGGAACTAAAACGTAATCGCTTGCAACCAAAATATTATAATTTAGAAGTCCAAGAAAAGGACAGGTATCTATTATTATGTAATCGTAAATATTCTCATTTTTTACAGGTTTTAATATTCTTTCAAATACAGTTTCTCTAAGTTTTTTTGTGAACAATTCCATATCTATCGCAGAAAGCATATGATCTGAAATAATAAAGTCTATATTTTGATATTTAGTATTTATTATGTAATTTTTCAGTGAATTTTCTTTGATAAGTGCATCATAAAGACTTTTTTCTAAATTTTTTGAAAGATCATATGAACGTGTTAAATTTATCTGCATATCTGCATCTATAAGAAGTATTTTTTTGCCCTGCTGCATCAGTGAATATGCCAGATTACCTGCAACAGTGGTCTTTCCCGAGCCACCTTTATTGTTGGAAATAGCTATAACCTTAGTGTTCATTTAAATAGTCGTCCTTTCTCTAATTTAACTAAATATCTATACCAAAATATTCGGTAGTTTTTCAATTCATTACCTATCCAGACTCCCTTTAAATTCTATTATATCATTTTTTAATAAGTGATATAATTAAGAATGGAAACAAATTCTCAATTTTTAGAGTAATTAAAGGGTAATTTCAATATTTATCGCTAAAACTTAACTGCCTTTGAAAGGAGTTGCCTATATGCAGAGTAATAATAAATCAAGCAGGATCACAAAATTATTTCGAGGAGAACAAATAGATCGTGTTCCTTTTATTTCATCAGCAACAATGTATTGCGGTAGGATTATGAATCTGTCTTCTGATGAATTTTATTTTGATGTCGAAAAAAGTTTCAAAGCTCAACAAACTATTCTAAGACAAATCGGGTGCGACGGTTCTCCGTCATATGACCTTCCAAACGGAGAAATCCTGGATTTTGGCGGAAAGCTTGACTTTTCTATATCTCCTGCCGTTACTCTTCCGAAACCTATTTCTCCGATTACTTCGATTTCCGATGCTAAAAAATATCGACTTCCTGATATTAACCAAGGTAAAAATTTTAAAACGAAGATGGCTTTTTTGAAATATTCCAAAACCCAAGGTGCAGAATCTTTTTCTATAAATGGAGGCAGTCCTTTTACTATGCTGGGATCTTTAATCGAACCTTCTCTTATGCTTATTTGGACTAGAAAAGAGCAAACTCTTTTAAACGAACTTATGGAAATAATAAAAACCTATCTTTTAGGATTTGCTAAAAGTATCATCAAAACCTTTGGTGTAGAAAAGTGCTCTGTAACTTATAATTTCCCTTTTGAGAGCAATGCTTTTTTATCACCTAAGGTTTTAGAAAATCTGGCACTTCCTCACTGTATAGATTTACATCGAAAATTCTTGAATATGGGAATACGAAATTTTAGTTTGCATTTTTGTGGAAAGCATAACAAAACTCTTTCATACTATCGTGAATTGTTTCTTCCTGAAAAAGCCTTTATCAGTGCCGACGAAGAAACCGATTTGAAGGAAGTTCAAAAAACTTTCGGGGAAGAACATATATATGCCGGTAATGTTTCGTCGGGATTATTGGTCTACGGCTCTGCAAAAGAAGTTTATACAGCTTCAAAAAACATCATTATTCAAATGAAAGACAATCGTGGCGGATTTGTCCTAATGCCTTCTTGTGATCTTCCGATAAATACAAATCCTGAAAACCTAAGTGCTATGCTACGTGCCTGCATTGATTTTGGTACCTATCAGCATTTTTCCTTATAATTTTTTTCTATGATATTTATAGATATATTTAATTGTACAGTTGCACTTTGCGTTGATATAATCAGTAAAGCGGAAGATAACTTTTCTGTTTGTCCGCAAATAAATTTTTATGGAGGAACGCAATGAAATTCAAAAAACCTTTAATCATTTTTCTTTCAATACTTATGAGTGTCAGTTTTATAAGCGGTTGTACCCAAAAAACCGAAACTGCTGAACCTGCCTCTGATGAAACCTCTTCCTCAGAGAAAAAAATTCGACTGGCAACCATGACTGACGAGGAGGGGCGAATCATAGGTTCAATGATGCAGCAACTGCTTGAGCATCACGGATACACAGTGGAGTCTAAAGTCGGAACTTTTGACAATACCACTTTGGTGAGACAATCTATCCAACAAGGACAAGCAGATTTGTCATTGGATTATACCGGAAGAGGAATGATGTTCATTTCTGATGTTGATATAACAAAATATCAATCAAGTCTTCAAGATGCCTTTGATACTACAAAGCAAGCCGATGAAAAAAATGGAATCATTTGGTTGACATATGCTCCGTTTAACAACACAGACGGTATTGCTGTAAGACGTGCATGGGCTGAAGAAAATGCAGTCAAAGACCTGGAGGCATTTGCTAAATATGTAAATGACGGTGGAGAAATGAAACTTGCGATTAACGGTCCGAACAGCTATGTTGCTACAGCTGAAACCTGTCTACCGGGCTGGGAAAAAGCTTACGGTTTCAAATTGACTCCTGAACAAGTCATCATAGGTGTACAAGACGCTCAATCTATGCTTTCTAACAATATTGACGGAATTACTGCGGCTCATGTATATACTTCCTCCGGATCTATTGATGCTCTGGATCTTCTTGTATTGGAGGACCCTAAAGTAGTTTCTCCTGTTTACAGTCCTGCTCCGATTACTTCTGCTGCTTACTTTGAGCAACATCCTGATTTGTTTGATATCTTGGATCCTTTGTTTTCATCACTGTCTCTTGAACGTATGAGAGAAATGAACACTAAAGTATCCGTAGACGGCTTGAGTGAAAGTGAAGTAGCTAAAGAGTATCTGGAATCACAAGGTTTATTAAAATAGTCTGTCTTTAAAAAATAGGAAAAGCTCCCAAGATAAAACCTTAGGAGCTTTTCTTATAACTAATTGGATTGTCTGACATTCTTGTTTATATTGGAGGTTGCCTTGTATAAAAAAATTGATATCGCTTCATTTCTGATGGCTTTACTTGCTCTTACAAGCCTGTTTCACAGAAGTTTTTTGTTTAAGGGTTCAGCAAGGATAGGAAAAAGAGTTCCTCTATCAGCACCCGAATCTCTTGGAATTTATTTTTATATTCTCCTTTTTCTTACTATATTACTCCTTGTTTTTATTTTTCTTAAAAATAAAAGACCTTTTTTTAATTATATTGCTGTTCTCATTGCTTCGCTTTGCTTTGCACTTGTGATAATTTTTTCAGGTCTTTCAATTCAAAATATCGGATTAAACGAAGAATTTACACGTTGTTCTATGAGTATAGGAAGCTATTTGTATCTTACGTTTATTTTTCTTGCAAAAATCAAGTGTGCTGACAGCATTTCTTCAAAGGGATTTGTAATTTTTTCTACAGCTTTATCTATGCTGTTGATTTCAATAGCTTTTGTTCTTGGTTTATTAGATGATTTGTCGATTTTTGTAGAATACAAAAATCGAAAGCAACAGTTTCATCAAGAATTGCTGAATCATCTTAATATGTCAGTTAAAGTAGTTCTTACAGGAATACTTCTAGGTATTCCGCTCGGTTGGATTGCCTATTATAAACATAAAACCGGTAGGATCATACTTTCGATTTTAAATACTTTAGAATCTATTCCGGCACTTGCACTGATTTGCGTGATTATGTTTCCTCTTGCTTTTTTAAGCAATCGTTTCTCTGTTTTGCAAAGTATGGGAATTTCCGGAGTCGGTGCAACACCTGTATTTCTTGCATTATTATGCTACTCTCTTTTTCAAATCGTACACTCGGTATATGGCGCTTTAGGTGTAATAGATAAAAAATATATTGAGATTGCACAAGGTATGGGAATGACTAAGATGCAGATTTTTTTTCAGATAGAAATTCCTATTATCTTCCCAATAATCATCTCCGGTATACGAGTATCTTTAGTTAGCAGCATTTTGGGAGTAACTATCGGTGCCTATGTCGGATTTGGAGGGCTGGGAATGTTTATTTTGCAAGGAATTACCGGTTTTGCAATAGATCTTGTACTACTTGTTACCTTCCCGATTATGTTTATGATATTCTTCTTCGATTTTTTACTTGAAGGATCAGTGGTATTACTTACTAAAATTAGAGAATATAGAGGACGGTTTAGCTTATGATTCGTATTGAAAATGTCAGTAAAAAATTCGGCGATACTTTCGCAGTGAATGATTTAAGTTTGAATATCACAAAAGGAGAGCTCTGTGTCTTCATTGGAGAATCAGGTTGCGGAAAATCCACTACTTTGCGTATGATAAATAAACTCATTGAATGTGACAGTGGAACTATTGAAGTAAACGGAAAAAACATCAATGACTACAACCCTCAGGATTTACGCCGAAGTATCGGATATGTTATCCAAAGCACAGGTCTTTTCCCCCACTTGAATGTAGGTGAAAATATCTCTATAGTGCCTAAATTGCTCAAAACTGATAAAAATGAAATAATAAAGAGAGTAAAAGAATTGATTGAAATGGTGGGGTTGAATGTAAAGGATTATATCAACAAATATCCTTCAGAACTTTCCGGTGGCGAAGCTCAACGCATCGGAGTTGCTCGAGCATTAGCAGCCAATCCGGATATTTTGCTTATGGATGAGCCCTTTGGAGCTGTAGATCCTCTCAACAGAGCTAATCTTCAAGATGAATTTTTAAAATTACAACAAGAATTGAAAAAAACGGTAATTTTTGTGACTCATGATATAGAAGAGGCTCTTAAATTAGGCGACAAAATTGCTATTTTATCTAAGGGAAAATTGAAATGTTTTGATACTCCACAGCAAATTCTTAAGTCTAAAGACCCTTTTGTTCATAGCTTTTTGGGAAAAGAAAGTTATATCAAGGTCTTATCCAGATACTATCTTTATGACTGTGTTGACAAAAATGATAAAAATAATTATCCGGTTCGAGTTAATATTGAGGAAAATCTAAAAAATGTTCTTGCTCTTATGATTGAACATTCTCAAAATCATCTTTGTGTAGTTGATAATCAGGATAAGATTATTGGCAGCGTATGTTTTTCTGATATTTTTAAAGCTTTTGAAAATCTACCTGACAAAAATGAAGTATAATTTTAGGAGTTGTCTTTTATGATGAAACAAAACCGTAGTATTTTACAAGAATTTAGAGGAATTTTCGCTCTTACTTTTTTTTTACTTGCCTTTGTTTTTGGATATGAGAAGATCGAAAGCCGACTTTATTCAATATGGTTTACTGAAGTGGGTTTAGTTGCTCATTACAGTTTACCCAAGCTTTTCTTTGAATTTCTATACATTTCCTTAATCTCAAGTTTATTGTCTGTTTTTTTAGGAATTATGATAGGAGTTTTCTGTCATACAAAAATTGGTATTTCTTTTAAAATTATCATTGAGAAACTGTCAATTCTAATTCAAACTATACCTACAATGGCAATTCTTATGTTTGCTATTGTTCTTTTCGGATTCGGGGCGAGATCTGCAATTCTCGCACTGTTGGTTCAAAGTATTCTTCCGATTGTTTTTGCGACCATCACAGGATTATCAAACATTTCAGAACATTATATCGATGCAGCAAGGGGACTTGGGCTAAATGAAAGCCAGATTTTGTTTAAAATAAAATTTCCACTTGCATTTCCCGTTATTTTATCCGGAATTCGTACGTCCACCATCATTTGTATCAGTACCGCAACACTTGCATTTAGCACAGGTGCCGGCGGACTTGGACTTTTGATTCAAACAGGGCTTGCTACATACAATACTGTTTTCTTGTTTGAAGGTACTCTTCCTATTTGTCTTATGGCTATAATCGCAGATAAAACGCTGATGAAACTTGAAAAAAGGTTTTGATTATCTTACACAAAAAAAATTGTGGAACCAAGTTCCACAATTTTTTATGAGAAAACTATCTACATATATGTTTTTACCATTTAGAAGTAATTCCTGCATTATAAAATTTTTCATATATGGTTTAACTGCCTGCTTTGTAACCTGTCCGGAAATTAAAAAGTTACATCCACCTCTAAAGTTTTTCCATCTCTAAATATTTCTATAGTTGCATTATCTCCAGGTCTTTTTGAATAAATCTCTCTTATTAGTTTTGACATACTATCTATTTCTTTGCCATCAAATTTAAGCAATACATCTCCCTCTTTAATTCCTGCTTTTTCCGCTGAACCTCCGTCTTCTACAGTTGCTATATATATTCCTTTTTCTACGTTTATATTAGAACCTGTAGCTTGTTTATAGTAGTCTACATCGACACCTCTTATCCCTAGATAAACTCTTTGGAATTCTCCTTTTTCTATGAACTGGTCTACTATAGGTTTTGCGATATTGATAGGTATGGCAAATCCTAATCCTTCTGCACTGCTTATCTTAGCAGAGTTTATAGCTATGACCTGACCTTTAGAGTTAAGCAGCGGTCCTCCGCTGTTTCCCGGATTTATAGAGGCGTCAGTTTGTATTAAGTTATCTATGGTTTCAGTTTCGCTTATTTGTATGCTTCTGTTAAGTCCGCTTATAATTCCCTGAGTTACGCTTCTTTCAAATTCCAATCCCAGAGGATTTCCTATAGCTACAGAAATATCTCCTACTTCTACTGTGTCGCTATCTCCAAGCTCCGCTACAGGAAGCCCTGTTTTATCTACTTTTATTACAGCTAAATCTAAAGCTTTTTCGTTCCACAGCACCTTAGCCTCTTGCTTGCTGCCATCATAAAAAAGTACAGTAACCGAAGTTGCAGCTCCATCGTCTACCACGTGAGAATTCGTAAGAATATATCCTCTTTCGTCAACTATTACTCCGGTTCCTACGCCGTTTGTCTGCCTTGTTCCGAAGAAAAAATCATTTTGTGTAGATACTGTAGTAATACCTACGACAGACGGCATTGCTTTTTGAACTACAGCCTTATATATGGTTTCAGGGTTTTCTCCTTCTACATTTATAGACGAAGTGCTGACACTTCCATTTGTAATGCTTGGAACTATATTTTGAATAGACGGAAGTATATTTTGAGATACCACAAGCATTGTTATTAGACTTCCTAGTATTGCACCGGTAAGTGCCTGAATAAATCCGGATCTTTTTGAACTCATAATCTCATCTCCTCATATTATAAAAATATCTGAAACACGACTTCTTTCCAAAACCATTAAATCCGTATCCCGATTTACACATATGCCGTTTTCTTTCATAATGCCCGAAACGGTCTGATAAGCGAGTATAGGAATGTTGTTTTCTTTGCTCAAATGTGCCAAAAGTATGGATTTTGTTCCCATTTTTGCCAATTTTGCAGCTACGTTTCCCGACTCTATATTCGACAGGTGTCCTACATCAGATAAAATTCTTCTTTTCAAATAATACGGATAACTTCCCATTTTCAGCATTTGCTCATCGTGATTTGCCTCTAGGACCACCAGGTCGCTGTGGCTTATATAGCCCATTACCTTGTCAGTTACACAGCCTAAGTCTGTGGCGATAGAAAGCTTGTTTTTTCCATCACTTATAGCAAATCCACAGGAGTCCACAGCATCGTGGCAGGTAGAAAACGGACTTACCTCTATATCTCCTATAGAAAATTTTTTATACGGAGTAAACAGTCTTTTGTTTTCAGACTTAATCTTTCCCAGACAACTCTCCATAGATGTCCATGTTTTCTCAGTTGCAAATACGGGTACATTATATCTTCTGGATATTATTCCTACACCTTTGATATGGTCGGTATGCTCGTGAGTGACCACCACTCCCGATAATAAACTTAAATCGACGCTATGCTTTCTTAAGTCCTCTTCTATTTTCTTTCCGCTAAGCCCTGCGTCTACCAGTATCTTGGTCTTACATTTTTCTATATAGTGGCAATTTCCACTGCTACCCGACGCTACTGATATATATCTTATACTCATACTTTCTCCTTAGAATTCTAACGCTTCCACATAGTAATATTTATTTTCCCCTGTCTTTATCCTCCAGCTGGGAAAGGCGGTAGCTGTTTTTGTTTTATCTATAGACAGGCTTTCGTATTTGGCATAGTTATATCCTAAAACTATTTCAGTAATAATCTCATTTTCCTGCATCATACTGATCGCTCTCATCACAGCCTCCATTGAGGTCATAACAGCTTTTTTGTTTTTCGTTTCCTCTACAGGAATTATCTTTAGCATTTCAAACTCAAAGTTTTCATCAGGAAAATATTTAAACTTCATATAGCTGTCTTCCAAAAACATTCCTTTGTAAACGGAATTGTAAACAACTACGATATTTTCTCCTTCAAAGGCTATATATTTCAGCTTAAAATCCTCTCCCAAATTATAATTATCTACAAATAACTTAGCATCTGAACCTGCGTGTTCTATATCAAAGGATGCCAGCTTTCGTTTTGCTTTTAAAAGCACTTTTTTATCGCCTATTACTTCAATATCGCTATCGTATCCGGAAAACTTAAATTCCAAGTCGTTTTTGTCAAAAGATTGATACTCAACCTTTAATATACTCATTTTAGGTGTTTCTTTAGGTAATTCTGTGTGTAAACTTAGGTTTTTTTGTAGTAAAAATCTTTCTAAGTTTTCCATGGATTCTTTCGTAAAATAAGGGTTTTTGTCAGCTTTATCCGTAAATATACTATATATCAAAATAATATTTGTAATCGTAAACGCAATGATAAGATAGGTTTTAACCTTGCCCCAATCCATAATATAGTATCTCTCCTGTATATCCGTTAAAAATATACTCTTTTCCCTCTATAGTAATCTGCCATGAAGGAATGAATATATACTTATTATCCATAAAATATAGTAATTCTATATCGTCTATCTTGTCAAACAGTTCTATTCCGCTTTGCACATTAAATCTATTGCTCAGCACTGAAAACTGAGCATCTAACACCTTAAACGGCAGAAGGATTGACTGATTGCTCAATAAATCATAAGGTAAAATGTCTCTTCTTATACCGGTAAACGAATATACCGTATCGCCTACTACTATAACGCTTAATTTATACTTAGATAAATTCGGTATCACTCTGAAATCGTCAACTACTTCAGTAAATACCACCTTATACCCATTTTTGCCTTTGACACTGACAGGTAGTGCCTCTTCATATCCTACAGATTTTAAATCTATGCCCAGCTTTGCCAGAAAATCCATCGCACCAAGCAATGCCTCTGAAATGTCCGTATCTTTTGACGGAAGACTTTCGTTAAGGTACTCTATATAGCCGTTCGTTTGAATTTTCAAAAGCTGTTGCCCATAGTTATAGGCATAAATATTCGAACCGTCATCTTCCACTATCCTGTTTACAAAATCATACCTCTCGTTAAATATTCCTTTGGCTATGTCATCGCTTTTTTCTGCTGTCATACTGCTTATAGTATCATATGATTTATATGACAGACTTACATCGTTTGCAGGAACTAAAACCTCACTGCTTGAACCAAATAAATATCTAAGAGAATAATATTTTGTATAATAAGATTTTTCTAACTCATTTATCATATCTAAGCTGTTTTCATTCAAAGTAAGCATTCTATAGGTCTTTCTTGCATTTACTATATAGATAGCGTTTTCATCTACCAGCGGAATGAGTATTTGAGTTATATCTTCAAGGTCATCTATCAAAGACTTTTCTAAAAAAAAACTCCTCGAAAGGAGTTTTCCATCTAATGAAACAAATCTAAGTTCTAAACTCTTGCTTTGTTTAGCTTTTTCGTATGCAGAAGCATCTACTTCGATTAAATCTTGTGCTTTTGATAAAGATAGCTTCAAAAGATTTTTAGACTGCTCGTAATACCTCTGTCTGCCACTTAATATCTTAGTGTTATCATTTCCTCCGAACCTAACAACTACATGAATAGGTCTAAGTACGTTTTGAAGTCCTTCCTCTAAGCTAAGTTCATAGGAATACGGACTTTTTTCATAAAGATTAAAATTCTCTATAAAGTCGAACTTGATAAAAGCCAGCACTACCGATAATAAAAGTGAAAAAACAAGCAAAATATTCTTTAGCTTTTCTTTATTCATATCCATCTTCCTACTGTCCACTTAATATAGACGGAGAATTTTTTACATCCAGTCTTCTTATTATCTCATTTATTTCTATAGTCTTTTTGATATAGTTGATAAATCTTACTTCAGTAACTTCTCCCTTTTCATTTGAAAGGGTTACTACTATTTTGTTTTCACCGTCAAACAGTTGAACTTCCTTGCTGAAAACACCCAGTGCATCGACAACAAGTTCTGTTTCCTCTTGTAGTTGAGAAAATTCTTCGCCTTTTTTAGTATATAAATCTATCTTAACTTTATCATTTTTTTGACCTGTACCTGCTATTACTAATGTAGCGTTAGTGGTAGAAAAACTCTCAGTCTTCGGTGCTGTGAGTATTACCTGCTTAGTATTTGCAAAGGAGTTCATACACGTAGAAACAAATATAGCCATAATAATCAATGCTATAATTGCAAAATTCATTTTTTTCACGCTCTAAATACCTCCTTGTTCACCGGTCTTTTATATCTTAACTCTTTCTTAATAATCGTAATTAGCTAAATAAAATACAATCATCTACACCTTTATGTTTTATTTAGACCCAACTGGTACATCTTAACATAGGTACATTATACACTGGGTATGTTACAAAATCATTACATCACAATTAAGTATAAATTACACGATATCCACAGTGTTATCCACAGGCAAATACACAGTAAACACACTGCCTTTTTCAAGTTCGCTATCTACCTTTATACTACCCTTATGTTGATTGATAATATTGCTTGCTATAGACAGCCCTAAGCCTGTTCCTCCCTGTGCTCTGGAGCGTCCCTTGTCAACCCTGTAAAATCTTTCAAATATTCTTTTCACATCTTCTTTAGGAATTCCTATTCCACTGTCTCTCACTTCAAACACTGCATTTTTATCCACAACTTTTGCAGTAATTCTTATGCTGCCATTTTCAGGAGTGTATTTTATAGCATTCGTGAGCAGATTTATGATTACTTGCTGGATTTTTCCACCGTCTGCATAGATAGGAACTATACTGTCAGATATCTGCATATCCAGTTTATGGTTTTTATTTTTGAAATGGACATCCAGTTTTCTCACAGAATCAGTAACTATCTCCCTCAAATCCAAGTGGTTCATCTCCCATACCACACTTTCATAATCCATATGTGAAAGCTGTAGCAAGTCCTTTACTAAAGATGACATCCTGTCTGCCTCGTTTTCTATTACCTCTACGAAGTTCTTAGACAGTTTTTTATCCTCGAGCGCTCCGCACAGTAAGGTTTCAGAATAGCTTTTTATAGTAGTTATCGGAGTTTTAAGTTCATGGGATACATTTGCCACGAATTCTCTTCGCATATCCTCTAATCTTTGACTTTCTGTAATATCCTGAAAAACTACTATCGCCCCTGATATTCTTCCCGATTCATCTCTAAAAAGTGCCGGAGATGCCTTTAATATCCTCTTTTTGTCATTTTCAAATATTATATTTTCATTTCCGTTTGATATGCTTTTTTGAAGTATGGCACCATATTCTAATTCTTTTGAATACTCATCTATTATAAGGTCATAACTTTTACCCACAATCTCTTGTTCCCTCAAATTTAACATAGACAAAAAACTGGGATTATAGTGGATAATCTGTCCTTTTCCATCTATAGCAACAAGCCCGTCTTCCATATGTTTTATGATAGCATTTAGCTTGCTTTTTTCAGAAGATATCTCAAGCATAGTCGTATCAAGTTTTTCAGTAAGATAGTTAAACATACTTCCCAGTTGTCCTATCTCGTCATCTGACCTTACTGTAACCCTTTGTCTGAAATCCCCCTTAGCCATTTTGAGTGCTTTCATAGTAAGCTGGTTTATAGGTACAGTAATAGAGCCTGCCATCAAATACCCCAATACTATAGTGATAAGTAAAGCAATAGCAGTCGCTCTAAGCAAAATCACCGTAGAATTTGACAGTATCTTATAAACGCTGTCCAGACTTGCTCTCGTGTAAATGATGTAATCCAGACTGTCCGAGCCTTCATCTTTGTACGAAAAAGCCATATGTTTTATCCTGTATGACCCGGAACTTTCACTTTGGGTATCTTTTTCCGTCACTTTGTTACTTAAACTTGCAAGTATTACCGATTTTTCAAGCATATCCATAGCATTTTCATCTACGAAATCAGGATTTGTAGATGCTATTATATCGTAACTCTTCCCATCTATTATAGATATCTCATAGCCTAAAGATATCGTACTTCTTATCAGATTTTCTTGGATAGTTTCCTTGTTTTCTATGAGGTCTACATCCTTTATCATAGTTCTGACTACGTTATTTGCTGTATATGTAAGGTTGTCCTTTACTATGCTCAGATGATATTTTTCAAGCTGGTCTGTTATAAACACTCCTACTATGAGCATAGCAATAAAAATCAGCATAAAATAAAGTATTATCAGCTTGTAGCGTATACTTTTTAACACTACATCTACTCCCCTTTAAAATAATATCCTACACCACGCTTGGTCATAATATAGGTAGGGTTTGAAGAATCATCCTCTACTTTTTCTCTTAATCTTCTAACTGTAACATCGACAGTTCGGATATCTCCGTAATATTCATAGCCCCATACCCTTTCAAGAAGCTGCTCTCTGGAGAAAACTTGGTCTTTTTGTTTTGCCAAAAATTTTAAAAGTTCAAACTCTCTCACAGTCAAATCAATACTTTCTAAGCCTTTTTTTACTTCGTACTTCATCAAATCTATGCTCAAATCCTTGTTTTTAATTATCTCTTTTTCCTGTTGGTCGGCATTTACATTCATCTCTTGCCTTCTCATATTAGCTTTTACCCTTGCTACCAGTTCTCTGATACTAAAAGGCTTAGTAATATAATCGTCAGCGCCCAGCTCCAGCCCTAAAATTTTATCAACCTCTTCTTCCTTTGCAGTAACCATAATTATAGGCACCGAGGAGTGCTTTCTCACTCTCTTGCAAATCTCAAACCCGTCCATAGACGGCAACATAATATCCAGTAAGATAAGGTCAAAATCTTCATTTAAAGCCTTATTAAGAGCCTCTGCCCCATCATAGGCAGTAAATATTTCATAGCCCTCTTTTTCTAAATTAAACTTTATAATATCAGATATAGGTTTCTCATCTTCTGCTATAAGCACTCTATTTTTCATACCTAGCCCTCCATAATATTTCA
>JBHASY010000045.1:0-4549 GCA_041831635.1 Acetoanaerobium sp.
AGTGATAATACAATTACAACATATTCAACATATGATATTTTTTCAGGATACTCAGGCTATGATAAGCTTTATGCAGAATACGGTTCGGATATAATTGTAGGAGGAAAAGGCAATGACCAGCTTAAAGGAAAAGACGGCTCAGACACATACATCTTCAGCATAGGAGACGGACAAGACACAATCACCGACTATGACAGCAATACAAACAACAAAGATAAAATACAGCTTGGAACGGACATATTAAAAACCATCTTTAGAAAAAACGGAAACAACCTTAATATCAGCTTCACAGATTCAAACGACAGCATAACAGTGAATAACTGGTACAGCGGCTCATCATATCAAATAGAGGAAATAAAAGACACTGCCGGAAATACGATAACAAATCAAAAAGTAAGTATGTTAATCGACTATATGAGTGGCTTTGAAAGCCAAAAAGGAACAACTTGGAACGATATGGCAAAAAATAATCAAGATGAAATGAAAACAATCTTGGAAAACTTCTGGGTAAAACAGGCATAAAGAATAATATCTGTAACGGATTAAATTTTTACAAAATAACGATTTTAATTAAAAAGGGTATACGAATGATAAAGACAAAAATTCGTTTGTATACCCTATTTTTAAGGGGAACAAATGGAAGAAAAAATGAATGACAAAGATAAAAAAGGTTTTGAAAATAATGAAAGTAAACTCCCGGATACGGCTCTGATTTGCTTTGGAATAATAGCAAGGTTTAACGAAATCAGCATAGATGAAGAACAAATCAAACACAGTCTTGGAAAATTTGAAGATATAAATGATACAGATATACTGACAATAGCAAAAAGAGTAGGACTTAAATCAAAAGTGGCAAAAGTGCGTTATGACGCATTAGATAAAATGGTACTGCCTGCAATAGCAAAACTTAAAGATGGCACTTATATAATCCTTGCAAAGGCGGACAAAGAAAAAGTGATGGTACTTTATCCGAATGAATCATCACCCAAAATTATTAAAAAAGACGAATTTGAACAAATATATCAAGGAGAAATAATCCTATTTACAAAAAGATACTTCAGTAAATCAGATACAGCTTTTGGTATAAAATGGTTTTTGCCTGACATAATAAAATACAAAAAGCCGCTACTTCAAGTACTGCTTGCAGCATTTACAATGCAAATATTAGGACTTTTCACACCTATGATGATGCAAGTGGTAATAGATAAAGTATTGGTACATAATTCATACACCACGCTTGACGTACTTGCATTTGGACTTCTTCTTATTGCCATATTTGAATGTCTTATGTCAATGGCAAGGACATATGTATTTACTCATACAGTATCTAAAATAGATGTAATGCTCGGAGCAAGATTGTTCAGACATCTTTTTTCACTGCCGTTCAGGTACTTTGAAACAAGAAGAGTAGGGGATACAATAGCAAGAGTAAGAGAGCTTGAAAACATAAGAACATTTTTAACAGGGACACCATTAACATTAGTAATAGATATAATGTTTTTGATTGTGTACGTAGTAGTAATGTTTTTTTACAGTAAACAGCTTACACTTACAGTACTTTTATCACTTCCTATATTTGCACTCATATCATTTGTAGTAACGCCCATATTAAAAGCAAGAATTGAAGAAAGATTCAATACAGGGGCAAAGGAACAATCATTTTTAGTAGAATCAGTAACAGGAGTTCAAACTGTAAAATCATTTGCTTTGGAAAATCAAATACAAAGAAGATTCGAAGATTTGATTTCAAATTATATAAAGTCAAGTTTTAAAACAGGGATATTATCAGGAAATGCATCGGCTATAGCTCAAACAGTACAAAAAATATTCGATATTGCAATACTGTGGCTTGGAGCACATTTAGTTATTGAACAGAAGATGACAGTAGGAGCGTTAATCGCATTTCGTATGCTTTCAAGCAGAGTAAGTACACCTATATTAAGGTTAGTTCAAATATGGCAGGATTTTCAACAAACAAGCATATCTATTGACAGACTTGGAGATATCTTTAACACAAAAGCGGAAAATACAGTGGATAATGCTAAAATGACAATGCCAAGAATAAAAGGAGATATAAGTTTTGAACATGTAAGGTTTAGATACAATATCGATGCAAGCGAAGTTATATCAGATATGAGTTTTGACATAAAAGCAGGAGAAATAGTTGGAATAGTCGGAAGATCAGGCTCTGGAAAATCTACCGTTTCAAAACTGATACAAAGACTGTACTTGCCTGAAAATGGCAGAATAAGGATAGACGGTATGGATATATCCCTCGTGGACACAAGCTCACTTAGAAGGCAAATAGGAGTAGTACTACAGGAAAATTTTCTTTTCAACATGAGTATAAAAGAAAACATCTGCATACATAATCCGTCTGCGAGTATAGAAGAAGTGATAGAGGTATGTAAAACAGCAGGGGCACATGAATTTATAACAGAACTGCCAAACGGGTACGACACTATGGTAGGAGAAAACGGCACAGGACTTTCAGGGGGACAAAAGCAAAGAATAGCCATAGCAAGAGCACTGCTTACCAGTCCGAAAATACTCATATTTGACGAAGCTACATCGGCGCTTGACTATGAATCAGAAAGTATAATACAACAAAATCTGAAACAAATATGTAAAGATAAAACCGTAATAATTATTGCACATAGATTATCCACACTTAAAAATGCCGATAAAATAATGGCAATAGATAAAGGTAGACTTATAGAGTATGGAACTATAAAAGAGCTGCTTGATAAAAAAGGATTGTACTACTATCTACACTCAAAGCAGGAGGTGGGAGAGTTATGCTGAAAAATATAAAAGAGAGAACAAAAAATCCTATATCAATTTTAAAAGATAAAATGGATAATTACAACGCTGATAAAAATGAAGAAAAATCAAAATACGAATTTTTACCGTCAGCACTGGAAATAGCAGAGAGCCCACCATCACCTTTAGGTAGCAGAATAATTACAGGAATATTTTTAATGCTACTAATAGCTGTTATTTATGCATCTGTCAGTAAAGTAGATATGGTGGCGGTAGCAAGAGGCAAAATTATTCCGGGCGGCAGAGTAAAAGTAATACAAGTACCGCAAGAAGGCGTGATAACTGATATATATGTAGATGAGGGTGATACGGTAGAAGAAGGACAGTTACTTGTAAAACTTGACAATACTGAAGAAAAAGTGGATGAAGATATAATAAAATACAATCTTAATCTTGCAAAAGCTGAAAAAGACCTTCTTGAAAAGTATCTGGAAGAAAAAGAGATAACAAATCTAAAGCAGTATATAGACACTCTAAAAATAGAAGAAGAAATAAAGGCAAACATTTTTAAACTTATTCTTACAAAAACACAAGGTTATGAGACCAAGAAAAATATATTAGAGTTAAATGTAGAGCAGAAACAAAAAGAAATAGAGATAGCAAAATCACAGCTTAATAAGTTAAAACAGCAGTCAGAGGTGCTCAGTCAAAGCAAAGATAAGAAAAAAGAGATTGCAGACCAAAAAACGGTTGGAGACAATGAATTGTTGAAAATACAGGAAAATATAAAAATAGCCGAAGATGAAGAAAAGATATATAAAGAGCTTTACAATGCAGGGGCAGTGGCAAAGAAAGACTACAAAGAAAAACAAGATAAAACTGTTTTACTAAAAAAAGATTATGAAGTTTTAAAGGCAAAAAACAAAAATGAAAAAGACGAAAATTATATGAGCTTTAAACAAGTTGAAGGAGAAGAAACACTCACAAATGCAGAAATACAAAAACAGCAAATAGCTATACAGACATACGAAGTGCAATTAAATCAAGAAAAAGAAAAATTAACAAATCTTGAGGAAGAAGAAAACCAAACTACTATTTCACAAATATTGGAAAAACAAAAACAAATCAAAGAGTATGAGACTGCAATGCAAAAAGCAAATCAAAATCTGAAATATCAAAATATAGCATCACCGGTAGACGGACAGGTAGCGGAACTTGGAGTAAACACAATAGGCGGAGTAGTTACCAGATCACAGTCAATTATGAGCATAGTGCCAAAAGATACACAGCTGATTATAGAAGCAAATGTGGCTAATAAAGACATAGGTTTTATATATGAGGGGCAGGAAGTAAGCATAAAAGTGGATACATTTTCATTCCAAAAATACGGTACTATCAATGGTACTGTAGAAAAGATAAGCCCTGATGCTTATGAAGATGAAAAGTACGGCTTGGTATACAAGGTCAAAATAAGACCTGAAAAGACAACAATGCAAGTCGAAGGAAAAGAAATGAATTTATCATCAGGGATGGGGGTAACAGCAGAAATAAAGACCGGCAAAAGACGAGTAATAGATTTTCTTATAGAGCCACTTATAAAATATACCGACGAGGCACTAAAAGTAAGATAAAAGTTATACTATTAGAGACTGTGAAATTTTTTCTGTAAATTCAGATCTTCTATGATAATTGATGTGGCTTGACTGTAGTTTTCTGCTGTTAAGCCATGTTTATTTAATAGCAAAAATAAGCTGGTATGTCAAGAGCGCCCAGTAATCTGGGCGTA
>JBHASY010000046.1:0-37370 GCA_041831635.1 Acetoanaerobium sp.
AATTGAAAATTAAGTATCTATAATCACTAGACAATACACATATGTATCTCCGGTGATGGGAAAAGTAAGCTAAGAGATGACCCCAGCGAGTCGACACAGAGTGGAAGGTCGACAGTCTTATCTTAACCGAAAAAGGGACCCTGAGGATGCCTTTTGAACTTACAGTATGAAGGCACGGTTGTCGCCGTTAAAGATTTCGAGTGGGTTGTATTCGTGCACAAATACAACTAATTAGAGTGGTACCGCGGGTATAAATCCGTCTCTTTGTGATACAAAGAGGCGGTTTTTTTAATTTCTGAATATAACGGAGGAAAATATAATGAAAACAAATAATATATCTAAAAAAGAAAAAATAGTAATGGCTTACTCCGGAGGACTTGATACTTCTATCATCATTCCTTGGTTAAAAGAAAATTATAATGCTGATATCATTGCCGCCTGCATAAATGTAGGACAAGACGACAATATGAAACAGGTTCAGGAAAAAGCTATAAAATCAGGAGCCTCAAAAGTCTACATAGTCGATGTGGTGGATGAGTTTGTAAAAGATTATGTTTATAAATCAATCAAGGCAAATGCTCTTTATGAAGGCAAATACCTTCTTGGAACTGCTTTGGCAAGACCTTTAATGGCTAAGAAGCTTGTAGAAATCGCTCATATTGAAGGAGCGTCTCTCATATGTCATGGCTGTACAGGAAAAGGAAATGACCAAGTTCGTTTTGAAGTCGGAATAGCTGCTTTTGACCCTGATATAAAAGTCATTGCCCCATGGAGAATCTGGGATATTAAATCTCGTGAGGACGCAATTGACTATGCAAATTCAAAAGGAATCGAAGTTTCTTGCACTAAAGAGAAAATCTACTCAAGAGATCAAAATCTTCTTCACATCAGCCACGAAGGCGGAGATTTAGAAGATACGAAAAACGAGCATAAGGCAGATATCCTGTATATGATGACTAAAACTCTTGAAAAAGCGTCAGACGAGGCTGAATATATCGAAATTACTTTTGACAAGGGCGAGGCTGTAACACTAAACGGAATGTATCTACCTCCTCATGAAATGCTTGCCGAACTTAACAAAATAGGTTCAAATCATGGTATAGGTGTTCTTGATATGATCGAAAATCGTCTGGTAGGAATGAAGTCAAGAGGTGTATATGAAACTCCGGGCGGAAGTATTTTGATTCAGGCTCACACCTTACTGGAAAGCCTTACTTTAGACAGAAATACTACTCATACTAAAAATCTTTTGTCTTTTGAGTATGCAAAGCTAATCTATGACGGATTATGGTACAGCCCTCTTCGTGAGTCACTGGACGCTTTCTTTGAAAAAACTCAGGAGATGGTAAGCGGGACTGTAAAAATGAAACTTTATAAAGGCAATATAATGCCTGCATCTATAGAGAGTCCTTTTGCACTTTACGACGAGGCTATTTCATCTTTTGGAGAAAGTCCTCTTTATAACCACAAGGACGCAGAAGGTTTTATAAATTTACACGCTCTACCTACTAAGATACAAAGTATGATGAAGAAAAAAATACAAGAGATGGAAAATACTAAAAAGAATATTAAGGCAATAGGCTAGTAAACAGGAGGAAGTAATGAAACTTTGGGGTGGCAGATTTGAAACAGAAGAAGACAGCTTTATGAACAAGTTTAACAGTTCGTTCAACATAGACTCAAGACTTTGGGAGCAAGACATAGAGGGTTCTGTCGCCCATGTGTCTATGCTCTTAAAATGCCATATACTAAGCGAGGACGAGGCTGAAAAAATCATAACAGCGCTAAGACAGATAAAAGCAGAAATATTAGATTCAAATCTATTGCTTGAGGGAGATTTTGAAGATATACACAGTTTTCTGGAGCATAATGTAATTGAGAAAGTCGGCACAGCCGGAAAGAAAATGCATACTGCCAGAAGCCGAAACGATCAGGTCGCACTTGATATGAAACTCTATGTAAAACTATCTGCAAACGAAGTAATCTCAGCCCTGAAGAAACTTCTGATAACTATAGAAGAAAAAGCTGATAAATCTAATTTTCCTATGCCAGGCTACACACATTTGCAGCGTGCTCAGATAGTTACTTTTAAGTATCATCTTATGGCTTATTATGAAATGTTTGCCAGGGATATAAAAAGAATAGAAAATGCCATCTCCATAATGAATACTTCTCCTCTTGGCAGCTGTGCGTTAGCAGGAACCACTTATTCTATAGACAGGGAATTTACAGCAGATATACTTAAATTTAAATCTGTACAGCAAAACACTATGGACGCCGTAAGTGACAGAGATTACATCATAGAGATGATTTCGGCATTCAGCATTATAATGATGCACCTTAGCAGATTGTCAGAAGAATTTATCATATTTTCTACCAAAGAATTTGACTTTATATCGCTCTCCGATGCCTACAGCACAGGAAGCAGTATTATGCCTCAAAAGAAAAACCCTGACTCTTTGGAATTAGTAAGAGGAAAGACAGGTAGACTCTACGCAAATCTTATGGGAATACTGACCACTATGAAAGCACTGCCTCTAGCTTATAACAAAGATATGCAAGAGGATAAGCAATATTATTTTGAAAGTCTGGACACTGTACTGGAGTGCATCACCATAGTAAACGGGGTAATAAGCACCCTTACAGTAAACTCCGACAATATGGAAAAAGCTACAAGGGGCGGTTTTTTAAATGCTACTGAGCTTGCAGATTATTTAGTAAGACAGGGAATACCGTTTAGAGATGCCCACAGCATAGTAGGAAAAATCGTAAGGCACTGCGAGAAAAGGTCTCTCGAAATAGACCAGCTTTCACTGGAGGAATTAAAAGTTTTCAGTTCTGAAATCAAAGAGGACGTGTACAGTTATATAGAGCCGTCCTCTATACTGAAACAAGGCACTAAAATGAATATGCTTTGATTACACTTTCGTATCAAATCGCTTTCTTACCCAGATTATGTGGTACAATGTAATTGTACAATATTACCAAGTCGATGGAGGCGATTTTTTGTGCAAATTATACTTTTAGAAAACGACATAGTAAGAGTCAGAACTTCTTTAGAAACCGATATAGACTACATAATGAAAACGGAAAGCGACCCGAGCAATTCTCCTTATGTATTTCAGTGGACTTACGACCAGCACAAAGCTGCTATGGAAAACCCCGATATACTTCATCTGCTGATAGAGGATAAAGAGACGGGCGAACCGTCCGGATATATGATAGTGGCGGGAGTTCAAAGCCATCACAAAAGCATAGAGCTTATGAGAGTGGCAGTATCCAAAAAAAATAAAGGTTTCGGGCGTGACAGCATTAAGTTGCTGCTTGACTATTCATTTAACACCTTGGATGCAAACAGAGTATGGCTGGATGTAAAGGAGTATAACTACTCTGCTCAAAGTCTCTATAAATATCTCGGTTTTGTCCAAGAAGGTTTGCTTAGAGAGGCTGTTTTTCACAATGGAAAATACGACTCTATTTACATTATGGCTATTCTCAAAAAAGATTATTTAAAGCAAAAAGAGAAAAAATAAAGTCATAATAAGCAAATGTACATAGAAATACTTGCTTAAACATATTTTAAAAAACGGTCGCTAGAGAAAATAGTATTTCCTTTGAACTATTCGACTATCCTTTTTATGGCATAGAAAACATAGCGGAATCCGAAAGACGTATTTCAGATATTAGCTCAGGAAAAAGCATATTAAAAGAGAATGAACTGATAGATACAAAATAACCGGGAACTATTTGCGTTTTGAGTTTGAAGTTCTTTTGTTTCTATTTGAACCTATTTTTTTCTTCGTGTTTTTCTTTAAAAAGTCGTCAAATGACGGCTTTTTCTTTGTTTGAGATTTGGTTTTATTATCCTCGTGCTTGATAGCCTTGTGCATTTCTATTTTTTTTATATCTGCTTTAATGTCTTCTTCGAGTTTTTCAAGTGAAAGATTGTGTTTTGGAGTTACAAAAGTCACTGCCACCCCTTTTTCCCCTGCTCTTCCTGTTCTACCTATTCTGTGGATATAAGTGTCGGTATCAAGAACCATATCATAATTATAAATATGAGTTATTGCGTCCACATCTATTCCCCTTGCAGCTACATCTGTCGCAATAAGAAGCTGAATCTTTGCATTTCTGAAATCCTTCATAACTTTTTCACGTTTAGCCTGACTTAAATCTCCGTGAAGCTGGTCACAGTTATAGCCTTTTTGAGAAAGAGCCTCATAAAGAGAGGTTACCCTTCTTTTAGTACGACAAAAAACTATCGCCATAAAAGGTTTTTGAGTATCTATCATCTCGCACAGTGCCTCTTGTTTTTTTCTATCCGTAGTATGCACTATAATCTGCTCTATTTCATCAAGAGTTATATTTTTCCCTTTTACACTCACGTAATGAGGCTCGTTCATATAGGTCTTTGCCAATTTTTTTATTTCTTTATTGAAGGTTGCGGAAAAACACATTACCTGCTTTTCTGACGGTGTGTAGGAAAAAATCGCATCCACCTCATCTAAAAATCCCATATGAAGCATCTGGTCGGCCTCATCCAGAACTAACATTCTAAGATTGTGTATATTCAGGCTTTCTCTTCTGATTAAATCAAGTATTCTTCCCGGTGTTCCTATTACAAGCTGAATATTTTTCTTTAATTTATTAAGCTGTTTTTCTACATCCTGACCTCCGTAAGCAGACAGGATATTTATTCCTTTTACCGATATCAGTTTTTGGGTTTCTTCGCTGATTTGAATAGCAAGTTCTCTGGTAGGCGAAATGATAAGTGCCTGAATTTCATCTGAGCTTATATCTATTTTTTCCAGTATAGGAAGTAAAAATGCGAGAGTTTTTCCTGTTCCTGTCTGAGCCTGAGCAATTACATCTCTTCCTTCCAATATATAAGGAATAGACTTAATCTGCACTTGAGTAGGAATATTTATTCTAAGTTTTGAAAGCCTTTCATTAAGTTCGCTTTTAATTCCCAGTTTTAAAAAATCTTTTTCCATAAATCTTCTCCTTAAAATTTAATCTGCTCGTGAGTTATCCTTGATATTACTTTATAAATAAAAATTTATTTCGACATAATAATTTTCTTCTAAGCTGCCATTTTCAGTCAGCTATAAATTAAACATTAAATAAAAACAAATTTTCTATGTAAATATTCAATAATAAAAATCAAATAATATAACTTATCATTTACTTTTCATATCAAAAAATGTTATTATAATAACATAATAATATAAAAGGAGCTTAGAAAGAATGGACACTGTAAATAAATTTCAAACACTTATCATCTTACTTTCCGTCGCTATAGGTATAGTTATAGGTCAGGTTTCATTTTTCGCATTAAACTCTGAATATTTTATCCTTCCTTTTTTAGTGATAATGCTTTACTCTGTGTTTATCCAAATTCCTCTGAGCGATATAAAAAATTCTCTGAAAAATCTCAAGTTCACTTTTACTGCTATCTCTATAAATTTCATATGGACACCTATTTTTGCATGGTTGCTGGGATATATTTTTTTAAGGAACTCTCCTGAAATATGGATAGGCTTTTTGATGCTTATGGTTACACCTTGCACAGATTGGTATTTAATTTTTACAGGAATTGCAAAAGGAAATGTAGCTTTAGGAAGTTCAATTCTTCCAACCAATTTTATTTTGCAAATTCTTTTACTCCCTTTGTATCTATTTGTTTTAGGTAAAAGCGTAGTTGACATAGACGTGATGAGTCTGCTGAAAGGAATGATTTATGTCCTCATTCTTCCGTTGGTTCTGGCACATTTTTCTCGCAATTTCATTTTAAAATCTAAAGGAAATGAGTTTTTAGAGCAGGCTGTTATTCCTAAATTAGCCTCTCTTCAAAGCATTTTTTTAAATCTTGCTATAGTTGCAATGTTCGCCTCCCAAGGTAAGTTGCTCATCGAAAACTACCATGTTTTACTGATGTTACTCTTGCCTGTTTTAATATTCTTTACTGTAAATTTTATAGCGGTTCAATTCATAGGAAGATTTTTAAAATTCAACTACGAAGACTTAGTTGCTTTAAACCTGACTACTTTGGCAAGAAATTCCCCTATCGCACTTGCAATAGCTGTTGCATCTTTTCCCGGACAGCCTCTTATCGCCCTTGCTTTGATAATAGGGCCTTTAATCGAACTGCCTGTGCTTGCAACTATTTCTCAGGTACTCCTAAAAATAAAAAGTGCCGATATTTCACAAAGTCATATATGATTTTGTTTCAATCTTTGAATTAGAATTATCAGTTGCTCTTTAAGACTAATTCCTTCTTGCTTTAATATCTCAATATTTGCCTGTGAACTGCACACTATGCTTTAGCATAGTGTGTGCTTCATTATATATCCATTATACATACTGTGTCAACTTACCCTTGTTTCTCGTCTTGCATAACATTAAAGATTTACTTAAATATGTCAAACTGTTGTAACAATAATTTGCATTTTTATATGATAAAATTTAAATTGTATACAAGTTTGTGTTTGAGGCAATTTTTTAGTCATACTTGGAGGAAAAAATGCATACCAATGTAAGCAGTAAGCAAAAAGTTTTGATAGTAGATGATACAAAAGTCAACGTAGCCATTCTTTCTGATGTATTAAAGGACGATTATATTATAAGTACGGCAAGTAGCGGAGAGCAGGCACTGGAGATTATTTTTTCAGATACTCTTCCTGATATTATCTTGCTTGATATCGTTATGACCGGTATCAGCGGCTACGATGTATGCAAAAAATTAAAAGAAACTCCCCAAACCAAAAATATTCCTATAATTTTTATCACAGGAAAAATAACTGTAGAGGATGAAACCTATGGCTTTAAACTGGGTGCTGTCGACTATATTTCTAAACCGTTTTCCCCTTTTATAGTTAAGGCAAGAGTAAATACTCATGCCGAATTAAAAAAGCACAGGGATTATCTTGAGGCGATTTCTTATATAGACGGACTTACGGGAGTTTTTAACAGAAGAAAGTTCGATGAGTATTTATGGGAACAGTTGAATTATTGTTTTAATTCCAATATGAGACTATCGCTTGTTTTGTTTGATATAGACCACTTTAAATCCTATAACGATTTATATGGTCACGAAGAGGGTGACCAGTGTCTCAAAAAAGTTGCATCCATTGCACATTCCCATATTTATGAAAACAAAGGATTTTTAGCTAGATATGGTGGAGAAGAATTTGCCTGTATTTTCACAGGGTATTCCAGAAACGAGGTTTTTGCAATAGCTGAAACTATGAGAAAGGATATCTATGCCTCCAAAATCCCAAATAAAAATTCTTTAACTGAACCTTTCGTGACTGTAAGCATAGGAATTGCAAATCTAATTCCTACTCCGGAGACCGGCTGTAAAAGTATGATCGAAGCGGCTGACAAACAACTTTACGAAGCAAAAAAGACAGGGCGAAACAAAATCTGTATGATTTAATTTCATAAAAAAGACTGCTGATAAATCAGTAAACTCCAAAATTTATATACCCTAGATTATTTAATTCATCCGACTATATGTAGGATTATTAAATACTCTAGGGTTTTTTATAAATTTGTGAGACTTATCTTCACAGTCTACGAATCCTATTTTTATTCACAACTGATAGTTCTTTATATTTTATTTTTATGTCGATTATAAGCCGTCAAATTGTGTAGGAGTTATAAAATCTGTGTAAAAACCGTATACTCCCATATTTTTTAAATTTTTCATCTGCTCAGAGTCATTTATAGTATGCGTATATATTTTTATTCCATAAGAATTAAATAAGTTAACATCTTGAGCGTTAATTCTTTCAGGTGGCATAGTAACTACTTTTATGTTCTTGGCTGTTACAAATTCCAGTACTCTATGATTTGTAGTTGTAGTAGCGTATAAGGTATAGATAATCGACTTAAACTTATGCTGGCTCATAACTGCGTCATACATACTTTCATTATAAATCTGAGGTATGATTCTGTCGAGCACAGACTCATCTATCTCTTTACACACTCTTACCAGTTCTTTAAACTGCTCTGTAGCCTGAGCATAATCTGTTATCTTAGTATCTGTAATCATATAGATATCAGGGTTTGCACTCATTATTTCCACTATTTCTTCTATACCTACAGTTTTATACATACCGTTGAATTTGAAATTTAAAAACTCTTCTTTGGTCGGTATCTCATTTGAATGCTCTTGTGGAATAGGTCTGCCGTATTTTCCTGCTAAAAGCTCATAAAATCCATGACTTGCTACTAATTCTCCATTTACCGTAGGAAGAATATCTACTTCAAATAGTCTAAAATCGTTTTTATAACTTTGTTTCATAGCATCAAGAGTGTTGCTGTTTGTGATTCCGTCTACAGCGCCTAATGCGTGAGCTATCACTCTATGTTTAGTCCATTCATAGTCAGACAGGTTTTCTTGTTGTTTATTTATTATATTAAACTTCATTTTCACATTAGCGGTAGTAAGGACTTTTCCAAATGTGGACTCTACTGCTTCAGTGCTAATCACAGTCTTTCCCATATAGTACATAATTCCATCAGGAAGATTTTTACTCATTCCGTTAATTGTTACAGTTTTGCTGTTTCCATCAAAAACAATAATTTTATTTTCATATGTATACTCTGTAGCACTTACCTTATTGTATTTTAACATACTCATAAGATCCTCAATGCTTATGTATATTTTGTGATCTATAACATAAGTATCTATTTTCCCATCATCCTCTGCTGTTTCAGCTACAGGCTTTGCACTACTGTCTTTATCGTCTTTCGTATCAGCAAAAATCTCAGTAGCAGCTGAAAAAGAAAGCAATAAAGTTAAGCATAACGCTATATATCTTTTCAATTTAATCTTCTCCTTTTAATTTATTGTCTATACTATGTTATCATTAAAAGCCTGTTATTTCAGTTACAGTTTAGAGACAGAAAAAGGAGTTATCCTGAAATATTGCTCATATAATAAACAATATCAGGAAAACTCCTCTTTATATCTTTTTAATTATGTAAACAAAAACTTAATCAATTTTATGTTTTATAAATTGTAATTCAGCTCTGAAAAACAAGAGTTTACTCTTCAAAAATACCAAGACTCACCCTTAGAAGTTTATCAATTTTTTCTATAAGACTTTCGTCACAACGTCCAATTTTTTCTTTGAGACGCTTTTTATCAATAGTGCGTATCTGCTCCAACAAAACTACAGAATCTCTTGCAAGACCGTAAGTGCCTGCCTTTATTTCTATATGTGTTGGAAGTTTTGCTTTATTGATTTGTGACGTTATCGCTGTAATTATAATCGTAGGGGAATATTTATTGCCTATATCGTTTTGAACTACAAGCACAGGCCTTGTTCCTCCCTGCTCCGAACCTATGACCGGATTTAGGTCTGCGTAAAAAATATCCCCTCTCCTTACCGTTATACTATTGCCCATTTGCACTCTTCCCTTCAGATAATACTCGAGAAGATACCTTAGATGCTTTCTAAAGCAAATAATCAAGCACCTTTACAATTTTACCATCTTCTTTATAAACTCTAGGTACTCTACGATGTACCATACATAAAAGCTCATAGTTGATAGTTCCTAGGACTTTTCCAAAGCGTTCGATATCCATACCTTCTTCGTCTGAAAATATAGTGACCTGAGTTCCCACTTCTACTTCTTCATCTAATGACAGCATACACTGGTCCATACAAATACGTCCTACTACAGGTACCATTTTACCATTTACTTTTACTTCAACCTGCCCTGACAGCATTCTGGTAAATCCATCTGCATAACCTATAGGCATAGTTGCTATTATTTCATCCTCTTTAGAATGATATTTATGACCGTAGCTTATCCCTCTACCCTCTTGCACCTTTTTTACATGTGCTATGGTACTCTTAAGAGTCATCACAGGATAAAGCTTTACCCTTGATTTATCTACGTCATCTGATGGATAATGCCCTGAAAGAATTATTCCCGGTCTTACCATATCCAGGTGGTACTCAGGAAACATCATAGTTCCTGCACTGTTGCAAACGTGTTTTATCGGAATTTTAAATCCTCTGGATTCCAACTCGCTTACCACAAAATCATAATTTTTATACTGCTCACGTGTATAGCTCGGATCTGTTTCGTCCGCTCTTGCAAAGTGAGTGAACACTCCTATTATTTCCATATTATCTAATTTTGATATTTTAAGTATTTCTTCTACAGTTTCAGCAGTGCACTGAAATCCAAGTCTGGTCATTCCTGTATCCAACTTAATATGTACTTTTGCAGTTAAGTTATTCTCTTTTGCTGCCTTAGATAATAAAACAGCTTTTTCATAGCTATAAAGTGTGATATCTATGTTATTTTCCATCATCTCTTTATATCTGTCTTCAGGAACAAATCCCAGACACATCATAGGAGTCTTGGTTATGCCGTTTTGTCTTAATTCCATAGCTTCTTCGCAAGTAGCAAGAGCAAAATAATCCGCTCCTTCTTGTTCATAAACCTTTGCATACTCAATCGCTCCATGTGAGCAAGCATTTGCTTTGATTACTGCACAAAACTTTGTTTCAGGTTTAAGCAAGGCCCTTATGTTTTTGTAGTTTGCTCTTACGTGATCAAGATTGATTTCTGCCCATGTAGGTCTAAATGTGTAACTCATATGTAGTCTCCTTTCCTCTATACAGTCTATATCTACCATAAAAAATAAAGCTTAAAACACAAATTCTCTATAAATCCATATTATATTTAAAATTTCTCAAAGTCCATTAAATTATATCTTAATTTGAGGAACTAAGTTACTTATACTTCAAAAAAACATATTTTCAATAATCCAGTTTACCTAATCTATAATCGCCACTGCCTGAGCATAGTATCTGCTATGGGATATGCTTATATTTATATTGACCCCTCCGAGTTCATCAAAAATATCTTTAGCTTTATTATAAAGCAGTACATATGGTTTTTTATTTTCATTCCTAAGTATTTCTATATCTGTAAATGCAAATCCCTCAAATCCTGTTCCAAGTGCTTTAGAAACAGCCTCTTTTACACAAAACATCCCTGCAAGTGTTTCTATTTTTTCTCCTTTTTTCTTGTAATACTCCAATTCTTTTTCGGTATATATCCTAGTTAGAAATTTAGAATTTTTTTGAATAGCCGACCTTAGCCTTTCTATTTCCAAGATGTCGTTTCCTATGCCTTTTATCATTCTAAAAACTCCTCATCGAGTTTTTCAGTGTCTTTTGCTCCTACCATAGCGTGTAGAAATCCATACATGGAGCTTACGCGTTTTTCTAAATTGTCTCTTTTTTCTCTATCCAATTTTAATTTTTGTCTTTGCTTTTCTATTTCTTCTACCAGTTTTTTAAGTTCTGCCTCGTCTTTTTTCATATATTCATAAGCATAATCTATAGTTTCTTTTAAAAGTTCTAAATTTTTTTCTTCTTTTTCCATTATCATATCTTGGATTTCATCTTCTCTGTTTTTTATATCTTCTTTTATTTCTTCCATTCTTAGTTTTTGTTCTTCGAGTTTTTTCTCCATAGTCATATTGTTTTGAGAGTTAAGTTCGTTAGAAATATAGAGCACATTTGCTGTAATTCTTGATTTTTCTTTGTGAAGAGAGTTAACTTCCAATATATTCTTTTTTTCTTCTTCCATAAGTTTTTTTATTTTATTGCTTATGTCTTTCATTTTATTGCTCTGCCCGTATTTAATCATAGATTTATAAGGTTCATAGCTAAGCAAAATAGGAACTTTTTTCTTAGATAGTATATCTTTAAAAATATCTTGTTTTTTCATATATTTCTATCTCCTCTATCTCAAAGATTTTTAAAATTATCTTCAATAAAGACAGGAAAAGACTAGGCAAATCCTAGTCTCTTTGAGCTGTTCTAATTCTATTAAGAGCTTTTTTAAGTCTAATCTCAGCCATATCCATTTCTCTTTCAGACAGTTTTCTGTTAATTATATTTTCAGCTAATTCCTTAGCCTTTTTAGCCCTTTCGACATCTATCTCATTAGGCCACTCAGCTGCTTCTGTTAGAATAGTAGTTTTTTCTTTATCTACTTGGATAAATCCTCCGGCTATTGTAGCTTCTTTGAAAACTCCGTCTTTCTTTATTTTTACTATACCTATATCCAGTGATGCTACGTAGTCTATGTGACCTTTAAGGATACCAACATCTCCCTCAGTCGTCCTAACTACAAGCATATCCACCTCTTCATCACAAAAAAGTTTGTCAGGTGTTACTATCTGAAGGTTAAAAGTAGCCATAGTCTACTCTCCCTTCTTCGCTTTTTCCACAACTTCGTCTATTGTTCCAACAAAAAGGAAAGCTGACTCAGGTAATTCATCATGTTTACCTTCGATTATCTCTCTAAACCCTCTTATTGTTTCTTTAAGCGGTACGTATTTTCCTTCCATTCCTGTAAACTGTGCCGCAACAGAGAACGGTTGAGAAAGGAATCTTTGAATTTTTCTTGCTCTTGATACTATCAGTTTATCTTCGTCTGATAACTCGTCCATACCGAGAATCGCAATGATATCTTGAAGTTCTTTATATCTTTGAAGTATAGACTGTACTTCTCTGGCTACATCGTAGTGTTCTTTCCCAACCACTTCTGCTGAAAGAATTCTGGAAGTAGAATCCAGCGGATCAACAGCAGGATATATACCCAGTGATGCAATATTTCTCGAAAGAACTGTAGTTGCATCCAGATGGGCAAATGTAGTCGCCGGCGCCGGGTCAGTAAGGTCGTCTGCCGGTACATATACAGCCTGTACAGAAGTAATAGATCCTTTCTTAGTAGATGTAATTCTCTCTTGAAGAGCACCCATTTCTGTAGCTAGAGTAGGTTGATATCCAACCGCGGACGGCATACGTCCAAGAAGTGCCGAAACCTCTGATCCTGCTTGAGTAAATCTGAATATATTATCTATGAACAAAAGAACGTCTTGCCCCTCTTGATCTCTGAAGTACTCTGCCATAGTAAGTCCTGAAAGACCGACACGCATACGCGCTCCCGGCGGTTCATTCATCTGACCGTATACCAGAACTGTTTTGTCGATAACTCCTGACTCTTTCATCTCTTCGTATAGGTCGTTTCCTTCCCTTGTTCTTTCTCCAACACCGGTAAATACCGAAATACCACCGTGTTCTTTAGCTATATTGTTGATAAGTTCCATTATAAGTACGGTTTTACCAACTCCTGCACCACCAAAGAGTCCTATCTTTCCACCTTTTGCATATGGTGCAATAAGGTCAACTACCTTAATTCCTGTTTCAAGGATTTCTGTAGAGGTCTCTTGGTCTTCATACGAAGGAGCCTCTCTATGAATAGGAAGGCGGTTACCTGTTCCTACATATTCCATATTATCAACAGGATCTCCTAGAAGATTAAAAATTCTTCCTAGTGTATCTTTTCCTACCGGTACTGTTATAGATTCTCCCGTATCTACAGCTTCTATCCCTCTCACCAATCCGTCGGTAGAGCTCATAGCGATACATCTTACAGTATCGTTTCCTACGTGCTGTGCCACTTCAACGATGATTTTTCTTCCTTCATGCTGAATTTCAATAGCATTTAGAAGATTGGGAAGTTCTTCAGAAGGAAACTTAATATCTAGCACCGGTCCGATTATTTGAACCACTGTGCCTATTTTTTTCTCTGGCATTTATATGCTACCTCCTATCTTCTTACTTGAGTGCTTCTGCTCCTGCAACAATTTCTGATATTTCTTGAGTTATAGTTGCTTGTCTAGCTCTGTTGTACTTAAGTTGAAGCGAATCTATCATTTCCCCTGCATTATCTGTGGCAGATTCCATTGCAGTTCTTCTTGCTCCCTGCTCTGATGCAAACGACTCTACGATTGCTCCGAAAATAATTCCGTCTATATACTTAGGTACTAAATAATCAAATACACCCTCAGGCGACGGTTCATACACAGTCAAACCGGATTTAACCGCTTCACCGTCATCTTCAAACTTAAGCGGCAGTAATTTAATCGTCTGCGGTTCTTGAGTAAGAGTAGACACAAACTTAGTATATACTATATACAGTTCGTCTATTTCTCCTGACTTATAAAGGTCTATAGCTTCTTTTGAAATCTGATGAATTTCAGCTATATCTAAAGTTTCTGCCCCGGAAGAAAACTTGCCATGAAGTGGATATCCTCTTTTATTAAAAAAGTCCAGCGACTTTTTACCTATTGCTATAACAGGATATTTTTGTCCATCCATATGACCTACAGCCATTTTTAGGACGTTTGAGTTATATCCTCCTGCTAAGCCTCTGTCTCCGGCAACTACGATATATCCTTTTTTGCCTGTATCTCTATCTACTGTAAATTGAGATTTCAGCCCTTTTGTACTACGAGATATTTTTTTCATAGTATCGTAGAGTGTATTGAAATAAGGTCTGGAATTTTCAACCTTTTCTTTGGCTCTCCTAAGCTTTGAAGATGCAACAAGTTCCATTGCTTTAGTAATTTGCATCGTACTCTCAACGCTTTTGATCCGCCTTTTTATGTCTTTCATTCCAACTCCTGCCATGCCTTCATTCACCTCCTCATTTAGAGGCTACTTACTGTTTTTGAACTTAGTCTTGAATTCTTCAATAGCAGCCTTTAGTTTTTCTTCTGTTTCTTTTGAAATATCTTTTGATGTAGCTATATCTTTTCCTACTTCAGGATATGCTTCTTTCATATACTTAAAGAATTCAGCTTCAAAAGGTTTTACATCTTCAACCGCAATATCTTTTAAGTAATTGTTATTAACAGCATATATAATCATAATTTGGTTTTCAACATCTATAGGAGAAGACTCGGCTTGTTTTAGCACCTCAACTATTCTTTCTCCTTTTTCCAGACGATCTCTGGTGTCTTGATCCAAATCCGAACCGAACTGTGCAAATGATTGAAGTTCTCTGTACTGAGCATACGCAAGTTTTACAGTACCGGCAACTTTTTTCATAGCCTTGATTTGAGCATTACCTCCAACCCTGGAAACTGAAATACCCGGATTTACGGCAGGCCTTACTCCGGAGAAGAATAACTCCGACTCCAAAAATATCTGACCGTCAGTTATAGAAATAACGTTCGTAGGAATATAAGCAGAAACGTCTCCTGCTTGAGTTTCTATTATAGGAAGTGCAGTAAGTGACCCTGCTCCTCTATCATCGCTCAGCTTTGCAGCTCTTTCAAGCAGTCTTGAATGTAAATAAAATACATCTCCCGGATATGCCTCACGTCCCGGCGGTCTTCTAAGAAGAAGTGACATCGCACGATAAGCAACTGCGTGTTTAGATAAGTCGTCATATACACAAAGAACATGCTTGCCCTCATTCATAAAATGCTCACCTATAGAGCAACCCGCATATGGTGCTATATATTGAAGAGGTGCAAGTTCAGATGCTGTAGCTGAAACAACTATAGTGTACTCCATAGCTCCGGCCTTTTCTAAAGTATCCACGATTTGAGCCACAGTCGAACGTTTTTGTCCTATAGCAACGTAGATACAGATAACATCTTTACCTTTTTGGTTTATTATAGTGTCAATAGCAATAGTTGTTTTACCGGTTTGTCTATCTCCTATAATAAGCTCCCTTTGTCCTCTTCCTATAGGAATCATAGAGTCAATAGATTTAATTCCTGTTTGTAGAGGCTCATGAACTGATTTTCTTTCGATTATTCCCGGCGCCTGTGTTTCGATAGGTCTAAACTTATCTGTACTTATAGGTCCTTTTCCGTCGATAGGCTGTCCTAATGCATTAAGAACTCTTCCAAGTAATTGTTCCCCTACAGGAACCTCCACAATACGTCCTGTACTTTTAACTGTATCCCCTTCCTTGATGTTCTCGTCAGAACCGAGCATTACCGCCCCGACAAAATCTTCTTCAAGGTTAAGGGCCATGGCATAGACATCTCCATCAAACTGAAGCAACTCTCCCGCCATACACTTCTCCAAGCCGTGAATTCTTGCTATACCGTCACCGACTTGGATAACAGTTCCGACATCCTGAAGATCTATTTTATTTTCATATCTTTTGATTTGTTCTTTTATAATGCTGCTTATTTCTTCCGGTCTAAGTTCCATGGTCTCACCACCTTTCTATGCAATTATTGCTGAAATATCTTGTTTTAGTCTTTCCAAACGGCTCTTCACACTTCCGTCTATCTGCTCATTGCCGATTTTTATCAAAATTCCACCTATAAGTGTGGAGTCTACAAAGTGATTTAAAACTATTTCACTTCCGGTGATAGCTTTTAACTTTGCTGTGAGAGCAGTTTTTAAATCTTCACTTAGAGGAACAGCCGTTATCGCAGTTACCTCTTTTATGTTTCTGGCTGTATTTAGCAGGTTTTTAAACTCTTCAACTATCTGAGGGAAAGCTGCCATTCTACTTTTATCTACTAAAATTTTCAGAAAGTTAAAAGTAGGCTCGGATAATTTGTCTGAAAATACTTTTTCTATCAGCGATTTTTTTTCGTCCTTGGATATCATAGGTGCTTTTAATACTTTCATAAAATCAGCATTTTCAGTAAAAACGCCAGCTATAAATTTAAGTTCGTTTAAAAACTCATCCTCTTTTTGAAGTTCTTTTGCAACCTCATAAAAAGCTCCTGCATATCTTTGCTGTACTAGTTCTGCCATGATTTATCACCTACATTGTCAATAAAATCTTTAATAAGTCGGTCATGGTCAGAAGAATTTATATCTTTTTGAATAACCTTACCTGCAATCATCATTGCAATTTCGGAGATATCATCCTTTATTTCATTCATTGCTTTTTGTTTTTCTCTTTCGATATCGTTGTTAGCTTTAATAGTAATTCTTTCAGCCTCTTTTCTGGCTTCAGATACTATCTCTTCAAAACGATCTTCTCCTCTTTTTGAAGCTTCTTTAACAATTTCAGCTGCCTCAGATTTTGCCATTGCGATTTTTTCGGCATACTGCTTTTCAAGTTCTTCTGCCTTGGCTTTAGCCTCATCTGCCTCAAGAAAAGCCTTTGCAACTTCGTTTTGTCTGTTTTCCATAATGGTCTTAACAGGTTTGAAAAGGAGTTTTTTAAGAACTAAAAACAAGATAATGGTGTTTGCCCATGTAATCAATATTTCAAATACACCAAGGCTTATAAAGTTTTGAAACATTTTCTTCCTCCTTCCTTCTTTCTGCTTATGCTGACTAAGCGACTATCTTAGCATTCCGATTAGCGGATTTGCGAATAGTAGAAGAAGTGCAATAACCAGACCGTAGATACCTGTTGACTCTGCAACAGCCGCTCCAAGTAACATAGTTCTAACTATGTCAGATTGTGCTTCAGGTTGTCTTCCAACCGCCTCAGCTCCTTTACCTGCCGCATATCCTTGTCCGATACCCGGTCCTATACCTGCGATCATCGCAAGTCCTGCCCCAATTGCTGATGCTGCTAATACTAGTGCTTTTTCCATATCAATGTGCCTCCTTTTAATTATACATTTTGTACATAATAAATAAATTTCTAAAAAAATAAGAGATAATCTTATTTTCTAACAAAAACTTTAATCCATAGCCATAGCCACGAAAACCATTGTCAACATACTAAAGATAAACGCTTGAAGTACGCTGGTAAAAAGGTCGAAATAAATAGACAGTATTGCAGGTATTCCGATTTGAAAAAGCGGAACAGCGTCGATAAACGGCAAAAATCCGAAAATCAAACTGCTAAGCCATGCAAGAAAATTGTAAAGTAACATTGTAATAACCATACCGCCTGCAATATTCCCAAAATGACGGAAACTAAGGGAAATAGGGTTAGCTATCTCGGAAATAATATTAAGCGGTAAGAGCATCGGAAGAGGATCCAAGAAGCCTTTTAAGTATCCTCCTAATCCTTTCTTTCTGATTCCGTTTGCCTGTACCAAGAAAAATGTTATAAGTGCCCATCCCAAAGTTGTATTTAAGTCTGCCGTAGGCGGTCTTAGCCCTACTAAACTGCTAAGACTGGAAAAAAGTGAAAAGGCAAACAAAGTTCCTATATAAGGAGCAAATCCAAGTTTATCTTTTCCCATAGTCTGCTCTACCATACCATACACAGCACCTACATATCCTTCAACTATAAGCTGAGGTTTACTTGGAATTTTTTCAAGTTTTCTCGTACCCAGATATGCCAAAAGAATAATGGTTGCCATAACCAGCCAGCTCGATACCATGGTTTGATTGATTGGAAGTCCTCCAAATATAGGTATTTCAAAAAATATTTTAGGACCGTTCACTTAATCGCCTCCTTTCTTTAGTTTTTGATTTGTAGGTAATACTTCGATATTCTTTCATCAACTCTTACGATTTATAATCGACGAGCCTACAATGACAATCTTAGGAAAAAACATCGGCACTACCACCCCAAATGCATTTATATAGTCAACCTTAATCGCCGCTACAATCACAGCAGCAGTCAAGGCAAGCCTACCTACGTAACTTATTCCTGCGAAAACCTGTGCTCTTCCCGGTGACATTTTGACCACTCTGTTTATACTTGCGGCAATAAGTCTGAAATTCAGCAAAGCATAAACAGAACCTATAAGTATGCCCTGAAGCATAGGAATATCAAATTTACCAAAAACAAGCATGATAGCAATAAAAATAATATCTAGCAATACAATGCCTTTAAAAACCTTTATCGTTTCTTGTAACGTTATATCCACTGTTTACTAGTCTCCATCCTTATCTTTCGACTCAATATCGCTTTGGTTCTTATATTTATCGGAAAATTTTGTCATTTTAAACAAATTCGCAAAAGCACTAAAGACTCCCAGAACTATAAATAAAAAAAGTACCCATACTCCCAAATTGAATTTTTTCATCAAAAAATTTGCTACCCATACGCAACCTATTATAGGAACTGCCATTGAAAAACCTAATTGACTCAGTAGAGCCAAATTACTCAAAGATTTATAAAAACTCTTTTTCTCGTCAGGCATTGTTTCCCCTCCCAGGCACATATGTAATTATACTATTATCATCTAAAATTTAAAACTAAATAAATTTTACTATTTATAAAAATTTTATTTAAATTCATCTACTTCACTACTAATTATGCCAAATTTTGACAAAATATAATCAGCAATTCTTATTGAAGCTTTCCCGTCTCCATACGGATTAACCGCATTTGCAACGGATTTATAGTATGATAGATCATTAACCAGTTTTGAAGCGACCATATAAATCTCATCGAAATCTACACCTACGACTTTCACTGTTCCAGCTTCTACTGCCTCAGGTCTTTCAGTTTCAGTCCTAAGTACAATGACCGGTTTCCCAAGTGCAGGAGCTTCTTCCTGAATTCCGCCGGAGTCTGTCATTACCATATATACCTTGCTCATCAAATTTGCAAACGGTTCATAGTCCAAAGGCTCTATCAGGCTGATTCTATCGTTCTTTCCCATAAATTTATACGCACATTCCCTCACTAAAGGATTCATATGCATAGGAAATATCAAGTGAATATCAGGATTTTTTTCAACAATCTCATTACAGGCCTTAAAAATATTTTCCATCGGATTGCCCCAGTTTTCCCTTCTGTGGCAAGTAAGTAAAATCACTTTTTTTTCGTTAAAATCTATAGTGTTTAAAAGTTCACTCTCGAATTTATACCTATCTTTTACGACATCTAACAGAGCATCTATAACTGTATTTCCCGTCACAACTATGTCTTTTGCAGAAACGTTTTCTTTTAACAGATTAGCCTTGTTTGAAACGGTAGGAGCAAAATGATAACTTGCAAGTCTGCCTGTAAGTCTTCTGTTCATCTCTTCGGGATAAGGAGAATAAATATTATCACTTCTAAGTCCGGCTTCTATATGCCCTACAGGGATCTTTTCATAAAAAGCTGACAGTGACGCTGCAAAGGTAGTGGTGGTATCTCCGTGCACTAACACCATATCCGGCCTGTAGTTTTTAAATATCTCCTGACAGCCGTACATTACTCTACAGGTTATATCGGCAACTGTCTGCCCGTGCTTCATTATATTTAAGTCAAAATCAGGAATTATTCCAAAAATTTCAAGTACACTGTCCAACATCTGCCTGTGCTGAGCTGTTACTAAAACCTTGCACTCTATTTCCTGCCTTTTTTTAAGTTCTTTAATAAGAGGTGCCATCTTTATAGCCTCAGGTCTGGTCCCAAACACTGTCAAAATCTTCAATTTCATTTAACTTCCTCCTGTATGAGTAAGTATTTTCAATCTGAATATGCCATAAAGTATAAGCATAAAATCTAATGTCAAAACTACGATTGCCGCTTTCACGCCTGCCTCAGCTATAAAAACAGCACTCGCCCCTAAAATACAGCTTATAAAGTAGAGCGTAATTACTGTCTGTTTCTGAGACAGTCCTTTGCTAAGAAGTCTATGATGAAGATGCCCTTTGTCAGCCTCCATTATAGGCCTGCCTGCATTTGCTCTTCTTATTATTGCAAAAGTAGTGTCAAATATAGGTATCCCAAGCGCAAGGATAGGAACTACCACTGCCAACGTCGCAGCTGACTTAATCGCAGCCTCTATGGAAATAACAGATAGTGCAAACCCCAAAAACAAGGAACCTGTATCTCCCATAAATATTTTTGCAGGGTTAAAGTTGAAAGGCAAAAATCCTATAGCTCCGCCTGCCAGTGCCACAAGCAAAATAGTATGGGTCATATCACTTGACATATATGCAACAAGAGAAAGTGTTATAGCCGATATAGCCGATATCCCAGCTGCAAGTCCATCAAGACCGTCTATTAAATTAACCGTATTTGTAATGCCTACTATCCAAAACACCGTAAGCGGAAGAGCAAACATTCCCAAGTAAATCATTCCTGTATCTTTATCAAAAGGATTTGTCAAAAACTCAATCCTAACTCCTGAGACAAAAACGATAAGTGCACAGGCAATCTGAATAAAGAGTTTTGTTTTAGCTTTTATTTCCCTGGTGTCGTCGATTATCCCCATGGTAACCATAATAGCTGAGGCTGTTAGAAAACCTATCATCTCTCTACTGAGCGGAACCAGTAATACCGACATTATGAAAAATCCGCCAAAAATCGCAATCCCGCCTAGCCTGGGTATAGGATTTTTATGTACTCTTCTATCATCTTTCGGAACATCTATAGCCCCTATCTTATGAGCTAGCTTAATCACATATGGTGTTAAAATATAAGAAACCAGCATTGCTCCTAAAAAAGCAATCATAAATTTCGGCACAAAAGCACCTCCTAATATCCTAAAATACCGGAAAGAGAGTCGTCATCGTCAATCCACGTCTGTACAGGTATCACTTTATAGGTCTCTAAAGTCTCCCTTATAATAACCTCTTTTATCCCGGCATTGATAATAACACGCTTACACATACTGCAAGAATCAGCATTTTCCACTAATTCTCCTGTAGACATATCTTTACCTACAAGGTACAAGGTCGCTCCTATCATATCACTTCTTTTGGAAGATATTATAGCATTCATTTCAGAATGAACAGACCTGCAGGTTTCATACATCTGCCCTCTAGGAATATTCATAGCTTCTCTGTAACAATACCCAATATCTATGCAATTTCTTCTGCCTCTTGGTGCTCCGCTGTAACCTGTAGAAATTATCTCGTCATTTTTAACTATGATGCTCCCATAGTTTCTTCTTCTACAAGTTCCTCTATTTAACACCGTCTGAGCTATATCTAAATAATAATTTATCTTGTCTCTTCTACTCAAACCAAGCAACTCCAATCCACCACAGCTTAACTATAAATGTCCTTTATAATTATAACAGAAAAAAACAATAGAAAGTATAAACTTTTTTACTTGGTTCCAAAAATCCTGTCTCCCGCATCTCCAAGTCCCGGAACTATATATCCGTGATCGTTTAACCTTTCATCCATAGCCGCCACATATACATCTACATCAGGGTGGAATTTCTGAACTGTAGCTACTCCTTCCGGACAACCTACAAGACATACTAACCTGATGTTCTTTACTCCTCTGTCTTTTAGCAGTTGTATAGCTGCCTGAGCCGAACCTCCTGTAGCCAGCATAGGGTCTACTACTAAAAAATCCCTTTCTTCTACGTCTTGAGGAAGTTTGCAAAAATACTCTACAGGTTTTAAGGTTTCAGGATCTCTGTAAAGCCCTATATGCCCTACCTTTGCCGCAGGAATAAGCTCCAGTATTCCGTCTACCATCCCCATTCCTGCACGAAGTATAGGAACTACAGCGAGTTTTTTCCCTGCAAGAACTTTTGCTTTCATCTTAGTAACGGGAGTTTCTATTTCTATTTCCTCTAAAGGAAGATCTCTGGTAATTTCGTAAACCATAAGCATACCTATTTCTTTAACAAGTGCTCTAAACTCTCTTGAGCCTGTGTTTTTATCCCTTAATATGCTTAGTTTGTGCTGAATCATAGGATGGTCTACCACTACTAATTTTGACATAATGCTCCTCCTTCGATATCCATAATTTTATTTACTCTTTTAAGGTGACGTTCTCCCTCAAACTCAGTATTTAAAAAAGTGTCTACTATCTCAAGTGCAAGTCCGGCTCCTAAAACTCTTTCTCCTAAAGATATCATCTGGCAGTCGTTATGTGCCCTGCTCATCTTTGCAGAAAAGGTATCTGAGACATTAGCACATCTTATTCCTTTAACCTTATTTGCCGCAAGGCTTATTCCTATTCCTGTCCCACAGCAAAGTATCCCTCTTTCAACCTCGTTGTCAATCACAGCTTGAGCCACTTTTTTCCCATAGTCCGGATAATCTACAGACTCGGACGAATTTGTTCCATAATCCACTACTTCATAACCGTTTTTCTCTAAATGCTCTTTTATAATCTGTTTTAACTTATAGCCTCCGTGGTCTGCTCCCAGCCCGATTTTCATTTTATAAGTCCTCCTGTTTTTTATTTTTCAGCTCAATGATTTTATCTGCTATTTTTTCTATATTTTCCAATATTTCATCTCTCACATCTTTGTAAATCTCATAAGAACCGCCATAAGGATCTATTATGTCAAGGTCTTTATCTCCGGCAAATTCTTTTAAAGTAAATACCGGAGTATCTGTCGTGTTTAAAATCAAAAAATCCTTGTGTGAACGTCCCATAGCAAGTAGCAAATCAGCTTTCACATTTTCAGGATTGACTCTTTGACTTCTGTGAGAATTTATATCAATTCCAACATCTTTCATAACCTCTATAGAATTAAATGAAGCACTATCTCCGTTCATAGCCATAATTCCAAGTGAATATATCTTGTAAGAAGAACTGTTTTCCCCTCTTTTTTCAAGCACATCTTTTAATATAGCTTCAGCCATAGGGCTTCTGCAAGTATTACCGGTGCAAACAAAAGCTATTTTAAACATAATCTCCTCCTACAAAAAAGTGTTTCCGGCCGCTTTTATAAGTCTGTTCATCACTGCTTCGCTTATCTCATCTGAATGAAGTGCCTCAAAATAAACGACATCTACATTTTGCTCGTCCATAAGTCTAAGTATTTTAAATAAATTTTTGGCAGCTTCTAAACTGTCTTTTCCCCAAGAAACTGCGTAATCGCCATACAAGTCCACTCTATCTTCGAGGCACACGACTTTTATGTTTAAATCCGAACTTATATTTAAATTAAAATTTGAGTTCCTATCTGAATTATCATTTAAGTTGAAGTTTACAAAATCCAAGTCTTTGTTTGAATGAGAGTTTATGCAATCTGAATTCTTATTTAAATTTTTATCAAAATTTTTATGTGTTCTTTTATGATTTTTTAATTTTTTGAATATCTTTTGTTTCATTTCTTCCGATGTTCCTGTAACCACTATCACTCTTGCATTAGGACTGTAATGTTTATACTTCATTCCCGGAGATTTCGGTGCCAGATTTTCATCTTTTAAAGATGGATCTAATTCTACTTTTTTATTCAAAACTTTCTCTATGTCGGTTTTTCCGATTTTCCCCGGTCTCAATATCACCGGAATATTTCCTGTCATATCTATTACTGTAGATTCAAGTCCAATTTCACTATCCTCTGAAATAATTATAGCATCTACTCTTTCACACAGTTCCTCTATTAAATATTTTGATGAAGTAATGGACGGTCTTCCGGATATATTAGCTGAGGGTGCTGAAATGGGAATACCTGCCAAATCTATAAGTTTTCTTGCTATTTCGTTTGACGGCATTCTAATCGCAACTGTATTTAGTCCACCTGTAGTTTCTAAAGGAACTTTATCCGATTTATTTAAAATCAAAGTGAGCGGACCTGCCCAAAAGCTGTCTATCAGAGCTCTGGCATCCTCACTGATATCCTTTGCAAGAAAATCTACATCTTCTTTTTTAGAAATGTGTACTATTAGCGGATTATCAGAGGGTCTGCCTTTTGCCTCGTAAATTTTTTTTGCAGCCTCAGGATCCAGTGCGTTAGCTCCCAGTCCATATACTGTTTCAGTGGGAAATACCACTGTTTTGCCATTTTTAAGCATAATTGCAACTTCACTCAGCTTTTTTTCTAAATTTTCTTTGTCTTTATCTATATCTATCAGCAAGCATTTCTTTGCTTTCATTATTATCTCGCCTCTTATTTTTTACTCAGCCATTTGCATTTTTTCAGTTTGGTCGGTAGTTATAAGAGCGTCCACCATTTCGTCCAAATCTCCGTTTAAGAAAGCATCCAGCTTATAAAGAGTAACTCCTATTCTGTGGTCTGTTATCCTGCCCTGAGGATAGTTATACGTGCGTATCCTCTCGGAGCGGTCGCCTGTTCCGACTTGGCTTTTTCTTTCTCTGGCAAGTTCTTTTTGAGCTTTTTCAAGTTCCATATCGTAAAGTTTTGCTCTTAGTATTTTGAACGCCTTTTCTTTATTTTTCAGTTGTGATTTTTCATCTTGCATAGATATAACTATTCCTGTAGGAATGTGAGTAAGTCTTACAGCCGAGTCGGTAGTATTTACAGACTGTCCGCCATTTCCTGATGATCTGAACACATCTACTCTTACATCGTTTAGGTTAAGTTCTACTTCTCCTACTTCTTCTACCTCCGGAAGTACGGCAACGGTTGCTGTAGAAGTATGAATTCTTCCGGCAGACTCAGTTTCAGGAACTCTCTGAACACGATGAACTCCTGACTCAAATTTCAGTCTGGAATATGCACCTTTTCCGTTAATCATAAACACTATTTCCTTGTAGCCGCCTACTCCTGTATCGTTTGACGACATAAGGTCTACCTTCCATCTTCTGGAAGATGCATACATAGAGTACATTCTAAACAACACTCCTGCAAACAGTGCAGCTTCATCTCCACCGGCACCGGCACGAATTTCGACTATAACGTTTTTGTCATCGTTAGGGTCTTTTGGCAAGAGAAGAATTCTAAGTTCTTCTGCAACATTTTCAATACTATCTTCCAACTCAGATAATTCCATCTTTGCGAGTTCTCTCATTTCCTCGTCATTTGAACTTTCGAGAATTTCCTTTGCTCCGTCAATCTGGGATTTAACAGTCTTGTACTCCCTGTATTTCATAACCACAGGCTCTATTTCAGCATGCTCTTTCATAAGTTTTTGCCATAGACTTTGGTTATTGATAATCTCAGGGTCTGAAATCTTCTGGTTAAGTTCTTTATACTTTTCTTCTACGAATTCTATTTTAGCAAACATATTTACCACCCTTTATTTTTCTTCATCATACAAATACTTTATTCTATCAAATAATTATGCCAATTACAACCCTGTCAAATCCCGACAAATCCTTTGCAATGCTTACATTTAAGTATCCATTTTCAATAAATATTTTTTCAACCGACTTACCCTGATTATATCCTATTTCAAAAGCAATAAAACCATCATCACTAAGATATGGTTTCGACTGTTTTATTATAGCCCTATAAAAATCAAGCCCGTCCTCTCCTCCGTCAAGAGCCGACTTCGGCTCGTAAAACTTTATATCTTCCTGTAAGCTGTCTATCATCTTAGTTTCTATATACGGGGGGTTTGACACTATAAAATCAAATTTATTTTCTTTATCTATTTTTTCAAACAGGTCTGAATTTAAAACACAAAGTCTGTCATCTACTTTATTCTTTATTGCATTTTCTTTTGTCAACTCTATCGCTTTATCATTTATATCTACACCTGTCATAGTAAGATTTTTTAGTTCTTTGAGCAAAGTAATGGATATGATCCCGCTGCCTACACCTATTTCTAAACCTTTCAGCTTATGTTTATTATCTTTAAGTTTCTTAAGGGTTTCTTCTATTAAAATTTCCGTATCCTGTCTTGGGATAAGTACGCCCTCTCTTACCTTGAAATCTATCGCCCAAAACTCTCTTTCTCCTAATATATAATGAAGGGGGTAGGAATTTTTTCTTTTTTCTATCATATCTTTGATAAGTTCCGTTTTCTCTTCGTCTATGTTCTCTTCTTGGTTCAGCATAACATACAATCTGTCTTTTTCGATTACCTTTGCTATCATCATCTGAATTTCAAGAACGGTATTTTCGACATTTTTAATCACAGAGAGTCCATAACTTAATATATCTTTTATTTTCATACTTTATTTCTCCATTTGTTATAAATCATCCCTAGTTGTAGTTTGTTTCGGTTTTTTCAAGTGTCGCCTGAAGGGCTGCAATAGCAACTTCTATCTGCTTTTCGTCAGGCTCTCTGGTTGTTATTTTTTGCATCAAAAGTCCGGGAAGTATCAATATCTTTGTGAGCGGATTTTGATATTTTCCTGCAAATTTTATTATCTCGTAGGCTATCCCCGCAACTATAGGGAAAAATATCAACTTTAGCATTGATCTCATAAGCACATTTTCAAATGTGAAAAATGAAAATATAAAAATAGATACCATCATCACCACAAAAATAAAATTTGTTCCGCATCTAGGATGAAGTCTGGGCATCTCCTTTACATTTTCCACCGTAAGCTCCAGTCCTTTTTCGTAGGCAAATATAGATTTATGTTCTGCTCCATGGTATTGAAATACTCTTTTTATATCATTCATAAGGGATATGATATAAATATAGGCTACAAAAAAACCTATTTTAATTAAACCCTCTTTAAAACTCGAAAAAATCGTAGCGTCTTCATTTGAACTTTTTACTAAAAAAGCCGGAAGTACGATAAACAGCCCTATAGCTATAGCAAATGCAAGTATCACAGATATCGCAGTTGCTACTTTTTCTGCCTTATCCTTAAAAAGCTTCACCATAATTTTTTCAAACATACCTACCTCGTCAGACTCATCTTCTGCGTAAAATGAGGCTGCGTAATTTATGTCTTTTGTCCCCTCTACCATAGATTCTATAAGCACAAATATCCCTCTTACAAAAGGTATCTTCTTTAGTTTTGCATATTTTGAGGGTTTTATCTCCTCTGAAGTTACAAGTATAGACTCATCTTTTTTTCTTATAGCTATAGATTTTACCTTTTCACTTTTCATCATAATTCCCTCTATCAGGGCTTGTCCTCCGACATTTTGTTTTTTCATCACTTGCTCCTTATCATATAATCTAAAACTCTATTTTAAATCATATATTCAATAAAATTTGACCTAAAAATGCAAATATGTGCTGTATTTGCAAATCAGATGTTTAAATGTTATTTTCAAATCATATTGATATTATCTTTTGACTTCGTGGCATTTCCTGCATCTTGCCTCGTAAGATTCCGCCGCTCCTACAAGTATTATAGGATCGTCATATCTTGCAGGTTCTTTGTTTATAAGTCTTTGAGTTCTGGTTGCGGGTGCTCCGCATTTCATACAAACAGCCTGAAGTTTATTTACAAATTCCGCCCTGGCCAGAAGTTCAGGAACGGGTCCGAAAGGTTCAGCTTTAAAGTCCATATCAAGCCCTGCCACTATAACCCTGATTCCTTTATCTGCAAGCTTCAAAGCAACATCTACTATTCCTTCGTCAAAAAATTGAACTTCATCTATTCCTACAACTTGGGTTTCATCAGTGATATATTTATGAATTTCCTCTGTGTGATTTATAGATATTGCCCTTATACTTATTCCGCTATGAGATACGACATCTTCATTACTATATCTGTTATCTATGCAGGGTTTAAAGACTATAACCTCTTGCTTTGCTATCTTTGCTCTTTTTAATCTTCTTATCAGTTCTTCACTTTTTCCGCTGTACATAGGTCCTACTACCGCTTCTATATATCCGTGACCGCTAGGTCTGTACATAAAATTCACCACCTGATATTTTTCATATTTTAAATTATATCAAAAATATAATTTATTATCGTAAATTTAACTATAATTTTATATTTATACATATAAAAGGGCTGAAATTTTTCAGCCCTTTATAATTACTTTCTGTTGAATTTTTTGTTAAATCTTTCAATTCTTCCACCCTTTTCAACACTCTTCGCTTGTCCTGTGTAAAAAGGATGACATTGCGAGCAGATTTCAACTCTAATTTCTTCTTTAGTTGAACCTGCCATAAATGTGTTTCCACAAGCACAGTGAACCTGTACCTCTTTATATTCCGGATGAATATTTGCTTTCATAAAACTCACCTCACTCCTGCTATGCAAATTATGCATCTAATCATATCCTCTATCAACCCTAGTATTGTAACATACTATTATTTTTTATTCAATAATAAAAATCTATTTTTTTACTTAAACGCTTCCATTACCGCATCTATAAAGGAATCGTTATCTTTTGTATTTTTCATCATTAAAACAATCTGCTCCATAATCTCCGGGGCTGTGGAGTTGCTCAAAGTTCTTCTGAGGTTGTATGCACATAAAAGTTCTTTCTCAAGCAGCAGCATTTCTTCTTTTCTGGTTCCTGATTTATATATGTCTATAGCAGGGAAAATGCGTTTTTCTGCCAGTTTTCTATCTAAGTGAAGTTCCATATTTCCCGTTCCCTTAAATTCCTCGAATATCACATCGTCCATACGAGAACCTGTTTCTACCAAAGCTGTCGCAAGTATAGTCAGCGAGCCTCCGTTTCTGATGTTTCTCGCTGCTCCGAAAAATTTCTTCGGACCATATAAAGCTCCGGGATCAAGTCCTCCTGAAAGGGTTCTGCCTGTAGGCGATATAGTGAGGTTATATGCTCTTGCAAGCCTCGTAATACTGTCAAGGAGTATTATTACATCTTTTCCATGCTCTACCAGCCTCTTTGCCCTATTTAAAACCATCTCGGCCACCTTTATATGATGAGTTGGAAGTTCGTCAAAAGTTGACGATATAACGTCAGCGTCAGTTACCGACTCTCTGATGTCCGTTACTTCTTCCGGACGTTCATCGACTAAAAGAACTATAAGCTCTACTTCTTTATTATTTCTGGTTATAGAATTTGCTATCGTTTTAAGAAGTGTGGTCTTTCCTGCTTTCGGCGGTGCCACTATAAGTCCTCTTTGTCCTTTTCCTACAGGGCTTATTATGTCTATCAGTCTTGCAGAAATTTCTTTGGAAGTTTCTAAATAAAATCTTTCGTCAGGATAAACAGGAGTAAGCGTATCAAAAGATTTTCTTTTTGTCGCCTCCTCCGGCTTATATCCGTTTATGGATTTCACATATAGAACAGCTTTGAACTTTTCTCCATTTTTAGGGGGTCTGGTTATACCTAGAATCTTATCTCCCGTCTTCATATTAAATTTGCGGATTTGAGATGGAGATATATAAACGTCGTTTTCTGTGGACAGGTAGTTCGATCCTCTTAAAAATCCATATCCGTCAGGCAAGATTTCCAGCACTCCATCTGCTAAATCCCCGTCTTGCTCTTCTTTTGTTTCTTCTTCAAATGCTTCGGAAAATGATGAACTTTTTTGCTCCTTGCCGTAATTTTTGTCCGGCGTTTCCTGCCCGCTTTCAGAAGCCGCTACCACTTTAATCTCATCTTTTTCGTGCCTGCCAATTTTTTTATCTGATTCTTTTCTCCTGATGTTCTCGCTTTTTTTTGCAGAATTATCCTTATAATTGTCTTTTTCTTTTTGACTGTTTTTTCCTATCAGTTCTATCAGTTCGTTCTTTCTTATTCCGTTTGGCAGTTTAATCTTCTTTTCTTTCGCCAGTTCTTTTAATTCAATGAGTTTCATCGAATGTAAATCAATCATTTCTTCCTCCTAAAAAGTTCTATTTATTGGAATAGATATGCGGCTTTTTATTTAATCTGTGAACAGCCTCTATAAATCTTATAGTTCCCGTTTCCGCTCTCATAACTATAGAATGAGTCTTTGCCATATTTTCAGAGTCAAAAATCACACCTTTAAGCAAGTTCCCGTCAGATATCCCACTCGCCGCAAAGTACACCTCATCTCCGGAAACTAAATCTTCCAATTCCAGAAGTTGATCCGGGTCTACACCCATATCTTTACATCTGGTACATTCACTTACTCCGTCGGGAATGAGTCTTCCTTGAAAATCTCCCCCTAAGCATTTTATCGCAGCGGCTGCCAGCACTCCTTCCGGTGCTCCCCCTGAACCCAGCATTATATCTATTCCCGTATGAGAAAAGCAGGTATCTATGGCAGCAGCCACATCTCCATCCATCACGAGCTTTATCCTGCAACCCATTTGTCTACATATATTCATAAGTTCAGAGTGTCTTTCCCTGTCAAGCATGGTAACGGTAAGTTCTTCTATAGGTTTGTCAAGAGCTTTGGCAGTTTCTGTAAGTATATCCGAAACAGGCATATCGAGGTTTACTTTGCCTTTTACTTTAGGTCCTACGGCTATTTTTTGCATATACATATCAGGTGCATGAAGAAGTTTGCCGGCAGGTGCCATAGCGATAATAGCTATAGCGTTATTAAAACCTTTTGCAACCGAAATAGTTCCATCTACAGGATCTACAGCTATGTCTACCTTCGGGTGTCCCTCTCCCATGCCTACTCTTTCTCCTATGTAAAGCATAGGTGCTTCGTCCATTTCTCCCTCGCCTATAACTACAGTCCCATCTATATCTACAGTTGAAAACATCTTTCTCATAGCCGATACAGCAGCTCCGTCCGCCGCTTCCTTATCTCCGCGACCTAAAAACTTTGCACTTTCAATAGCTGCCGCCTCAGTTACCCTAATCAAATTCAATGCCAGATTCCTATCCATAAAAACTTCTCCCCTTTCCGAGCAACAATGCAAACTTTCATCTATTATTCAAATGGATTTATCCTGATTTTATATATACGCATATAAGAAAAAAGTCGTGTTTACTTGGTATTAACTAAATTTAACATAGAATTATAAAATATACTATAAAATCTGCCAAAATTATGTCGATGTACACTCAAAAACTTTTTTTGCTTTTCACTTCCAACTACCCTCTAAAAGAAATTTTTCTATTTTTTCTTTTTTAAGCGATACTCTTCCCATATATATCGCCTTTCTAAGTGCATTATATGCAGTTTCTGCTTCATTTTCTCCAACCATAACTTTTATTTCGTCGAATGTTACAATCTCTTGCAGATTTTTAAGAGGAAGATATCTCGTTATATAGTTGTTCGCTATATACTCTACATGAACCTTAAAGTTACCCATTTCTTCGTCAGGATTCAGAAGTTTTCTCGTAGCTACTATATCTGCATATCCTATCAAAAGCACGTCAAGGGTTTCATCTTCCGTCTGAGAAAACATATTAAACAGAGTATCTCCTGAAACATCATTGTTTTTGTAGATAACCAGGGGAAACATATGAAGTGCAGAGTATCTGGATAAAATTACGGTGTCTTCTTCCGTTAAGCCAAGTCGTTTTCCGATTTCAAGCAGCATCTCCGCTCCTACTATCTCATGTCCTCTAAATCTAGTCCTTCCTTTTTCATCATTGAATTTTGCGGCGGGCTTTCCTATATCATGAAAAAAAGCTCCAAGCTTAATAAGCGACAGTCTACTTATATTGCTCTTCATACGCTCTTTTGTGTGTTTATCATAGACTACCTTAAGATGCTCTTCGAAAAAATTTTCGGCATTTATCACTCCCTCAAGCACTTTTAGAGTATATACGGAGTGAGTAAAAGAGTCCACCACGTGGTATTTACATTCTCCCACATTTTTCATAGGCTCTATTTCAGGGAATATATAACGTAACATTCCTATATGCCTGTCCATAAGATTTATATAGTAAGAACTTTCCTTTTGGTCTAATATCCTAAAAAGTTCTTTGGTATATTCATAACCTCTTATCCCCTCCAGCAGGTGTACATTTTCTTTCATAAAATTTTCAGTATCAGGATCTATATCAAGCTCATGCTCAGCCATAAGTCTGATACCTCTAAGATATGCCATAGGATTTTGTCTCAGATTTTCTCCATCTATTATTCTAAGTATTCTATTATTTATATCTTCCAAAGCTCCATAAAGACTTATAAGTTTTTCCGGCTTAAAATCTATAAAATCTTCTAAAGTCATAGCAACAGCATCGATTGTATATATTCTTTTTGAAAGATGACCTGTTATTCCGTCTTCGCAAAGTTTGGAAAACATCAAGGAAACAAACCTTTCACTGATTACTTCTATGCTTGCGTCTTCCTTTTCGATCATAGTATATCCATCACATCTGTTCATAAAATCCTTAGCCATATCTAAGGCGTCAAAAGATGTCAGTATTCTAATTCTTTTTATTTTATCCGAAATTAAATACTCTCTTATTCCTGAACCTGCCACATAAAACTTATCATTTCTTTCCTTTTCCATCTCTTTCAATATCTCTACAGGTCTTAATATGTTCAGTATCATAGTTATCGCTCCCTAAAAGAAAAATAAGATAAAATTAAAATATAATTATAGTTGACATTTTATTCCTGTCTTGCTAATATAGGTTGTGAACACTTAGTTATTTGTCGTTAGTTATAGGAGGTATGAAATTGAAATCAACCGGCGTAGTAAGGAGAGTCGACGAATTAGGAAGAGTGGTAATTCCAATCGAAATAAGGAGAAATTATCATATCTCAGAAAAAGACGCAGTTGAAATCTTTGTGAAAGATGACTCTATAGTTTTAAAAAAGTGCGAATCAGTATGTGTATTTTGTAGCAGCTCCGAAAACATTAGAGAATTTCATGGAAAAAATATCTGTTATGAATGTGCTTTGAAAATTTCTTTATTATAATGTTTCGACATCCGTACCTTAAAGAACCTGTTTATGAAAAATCAAGCAGGTTCTTTTTGCTTTTTACAAACTCATTTTACATCCAAAGCCAGAGCATAAGCCTCGTTTTTTTTTATATTATATTCAATAGCTATCTGCCTTGCAACTTCCTTCGTAGACAAATCTTTAAGCAGAAGTTCTTTGATTCTCTTTTCAATATCTTCCCTGTCTGTTTCGGGCTTAGTTTCTTCCGTCTTTCCTTCTACTATAACTACCATTTCTCCCCTATTCTCAAACATTGACAAATTTTCTTTTAAATCTTTTAAAGTCGCCCTTATATACTGCTCGTATTTCTTTGTAATTTCTCTTGCTATCACTGTTTTTCTATCTCCCAATATTTCAAAAAGTTCTGTTAGAGTTCTTTCTATTCTGTGAGGCGCCTCATAAAAAATAAGTGTTTCTTCTCTTGATTTCAGTTCTTCTATAGTTTCTCTCCTGACTTTATTATTCCTATCCAAAAATCCTATAAAAGTAAACCTGCCTGTGCCCAGCCCCGAGTTTACCAGAGCAGTGATAAAAGCAGATGCCCCTGGAAGCGTTTCAACATCTATATCATTTTCAATCATATATTTAATGAGTTTTTCTCCCGGATCCGATATCCCCGGCATTCCTGCGTCTGATACCAGCGCCACATCTTTTCCCGACATAATCAACTTTGCTATTTCACTTGATTTAAAGGTTTCATTATGCTCGTGAAGACTTATTAAAGGCTTTTTAATATTCAAGTGGTTCAAAAGTTTAATTGTGTGTCTGGTGTCCTCTGCTGCTATATAGTCCACCTCTTTTAGTATTCTTATAGTCCTCAATGTGATGTCTTCAAGATTTCCTATAGGGGTAGGACATACATATAATTTAGCCAAAATCCTCACCTAATTCCGTAATAGAATACGTTCTTATTATTTCATCATCATAGCCGCCGTCCTCTTTGTGTACATAAAGAGGTTCTAATATCTTAAGTTCCGGCTTTGCCGATCTTACGAACTTTATCAGCACTAAATTCGGCGCTTTAGACGGCTTAGGGTGTACGAATCTCATCAGTTTAGGCTCCAGCTTATTTGTCCTTGCACTTACAAAAATATCGCAAAGCCTGATAGGTCTATGAACCATAAAAAAACTCCCGTTATCTTTCAGCAGCTTTGATGCCGTCCTCATAACATCATCTAAATCACAGTTGATTTCGTGCCTTGATATCTTTTTCTTTTCATTTTCATTCACAAGTCCATTTGCGTGCATATACGGCGGATTTGAGGTTACGAAATCCAGAGAATGAGGTTTTATATAAGAAGGTGCGTCCTTTAAGTTTATATTTAAAATCTCTATTCTTTCTTCCAATTTATTCATATAAACTGAGCGCCGTGCCATTTTTGCCACTTCTTCTTGGATTTCTACCGCATAGATGTGCCTTACCTTGCTCTTTCCGGCTACAAGTATAGGAATAATCCCTGTACCTGTTCCTAAATCTACACCCAGATAATCTTGTTTTACCGTTACAAAATTCGACAGTAAAACAGCGTCTATTCCAAAACAAAAACCGTCTTTTTGTTGTATTATTTTGAGTCCATTTATCTGAAGGTCGTCTATTCTTTCATTTTCATTTAACAGCGTGGACATTTATGTCTCCTTTGTTTTTCAAGATACAAATCTTATATCGAACAACTCAAGTTTTAATTAAAAATATCTTCTATGAAATTGCCTTTGATGTTTCCTGTGAATAGATTATATAGCTAGAATTTAAAGTTGTCGAGTTATGTTTAACTATATAATTTTTCTTAGGACAAAAAAAGGAGCAAATGCCCCCTTTAATCTTCTAATTTTTTAAGTTCGTTCTCGTCCTCTACTTCCCCTACTTCTAAAACTTTCTTAGGTTTTTTAATCACTTTTACCTCGTGAGCCTTGAAGTTTCTTATATCTACAGTGTCTTTGTTATCCATAAGAACCCTCACTTCCTCAGCCAGTACATGGGTGTCCAGCACCTTTGCAATTCCCTCAGGTGTCTTGATGATGCTTCCTACCTCCGGCATATATTCCAGTATACCTTCATAGGTTTCGTGCTCATATTTCAAACAACAAAACAATCTCCCACATATTCCGGAAATCTTCGTAGGATTAAGCGAAAGGTTCTGATCTTTTGCCATCTTTATAGAAACAGGCTGAAACTCTCCAAGCCATGAGGCACAGCATAATGAACGTCCACAGCAACCCAATCCGCCTAAAGACTTTGATTCGTCTCTGACACCTATCTGTCTTAACTCTATTCTGGTTCTAAAAATCGCTGCAAGGTCTTTTACCAGTTCCCTAAAATCAATCCTCCCATCAGCAGTAAAATAAAATATAAGTTTATTTCTGTCAAAAGTATACTCAGCATCTATAAGGTTCATATCTAAATTATGCATACCTATCTTTTCCTCGCAGATATCAAACGCCTCTTTTGCAAGAACCTTGTTTTCAGCATTTCTTCGAGTATCTTCTTCATTTGCAAGTCTTACTATAGGTTTAAGCGGTGCAATTATGTCAGCTTCATCTATCTCCTTTACAGGAACTACAGCTATACCGTACTCCATTCCTCTCGCAGTTTCGACTATGACCTTTTCGTTTTGACCTATCTCTATATCAACAGGGTCGAAATAATATATCTTTCCTGCTTTTTTAAATCTAATTCCTACGACTTTTATCACTTTAAAACCTCCATTATATTAAAAAGCATCGCCTCACAGGTCAAATTATAATTACACCTGCCGGAAAGCTTCTTTCTCGTGTCCTCTATTATATCAATAATTGCCAAAAGCTGAAAGTAGGTAAAAGAGGATGACAGCTTATCCGTTACTTCATTTTTGGAAAAATACAAATCTCTTTCGCTTTCTTTATTTACTAAAACATCTCTTGTATACTCAATAAAAACATCTATTATTAAGTCGATCTCATCTTTTTGATTTTTAAGTTCTTCCATATACTGAATTACGGCAATTTCATTCTTATCAACAAGATTTTCAAAAAATTTTTCTATTTGTTTCTTTACCTCGATATCTGCATCTTCACCGGTCTCATCTGACGGAAAATAATAAGACACACATCTGGATCTTATCGTATCCAGCAGTACCCCTGCGTTCTCACATAAAAGTATAAACACAACATCGGCAGGCGGTTCCTCCAGTGTTTTTAAAAATGCATTTTGCATTACAGGTGTCATCTTGGCAGCATCTTCAAAAATATAGATTTTCCTTGCTTTAAAAGGCTTTATGTAACAATCCTTATTTATGAATCTGATAGTCTCTATATTCATTTTTTCATTTGTCACTAAAAAATAATCACTGCAATTTTCCAAATACTCTGTATCCAGTATTTTTTTACTAAGTTCATTAGCCATCAGCTCTTTTTTAGAACCTTTTAAACCCTCGAAAATAAATGCATGAGATAAGGTATTATTTGATACCGCATTAAAAAGATTATCCTTTACTTCTCGATACAGCTGTTCTTTTTCCAAATTATCCCACGTCCTCATTAACCTAGACTCTGTAGCAGCAAGCTATATATTTCTTCGTGAATGTCTTTAATTTTGCGAAGCTTGCCGTTTCTTTCGCAGTCTATATTTTCCCAGTTATATTTTTTCGCAACATAAAGAGCATTTTCATACGACTTTTCTAAATAATCTTTGTTTTCCTCGTGAATGTCTTTCTTTGTATCTCCTGTAATTTTATTTCTTCTATTACTCATCAGCTTAAATGAAAATTCTATAGGCATATTCAAAAAAAACACCTTTGTAGGTCTTGGCAGTCTGTAAAAATCAAACTCATATTCGTCCAACCACTGCAAAAACTTGTCCTTCTCCTCATAATCCTCATACTTTGCAGCCTGATGAACCATATTTGAAGTAGTATACCTGTCCGCAATTATTATTCCGCCGTTATTATAAAACCTTTCCCACGAGGTTTTGAAGGAGGCATATCTGTCAACAGCAAAGAAAGTGGAAGTAATGTATGGATTTACATCTTCAGGTCTCGAGCCGAAATCTCCTCTTAGATACATTTTTACTAAAGCGGAAGAATCGCTTTTGTAATGAGGAAATTCCACCTTTCTTACCTTATAGCCGTCTGATTTAAGTTTGCGATACAAAAGTTCAGTCTGCGTAGCCTTGCCACTTGCATCAGAACCTGATTCAACTACAAATAACTTTCCCATACTTCCTCCTAATAAAGCCTTATCTATCAGAGCTTCCATAGATTGCCGATTATCATTGATAATAATTATTTCAAATCTATCTTTTACATTATAAATTATAATTCAAGTTTTTTCTATCGTAATCATTTCAAA
>JBHASY010000047.1:0-9168 GCA_041831635.1 Acetoanaerobium sp.
CTCGTTTTACAACAAAATATTATTCCGGTTGAGGAGCGTCTACCGGACAAACACCCGCACAGGCTCCACAGTCTATACATGTAGCTGAATCAATAACAAATTTATCATCTCCTGCGCTAATCGCATTTACCGGACATTCCGGTTCACAAGCTCCACAGCTGATGCAATCATTACTTATTACATATGCCATACTAAATTCCTCCTCGAATCCTATAAAAAATAATTTAACTTAGCTTGATTGTATCATACCTTATAACGTCTGTAAATACTGAATTGCAGCGATAACTTTTCTCATTTGAATGACATTTTTCTTTGAAAAATGTCATTTGTTTTATTCTTTTATATGCAAAACAGATAGTTTTATATTAAAATTATAGAATTTATGCAATGTTTGTTTCTTGATCTTGCAAAAATAGTCAGTTTTTATCTCTTTTTATGTTTTTATATGATTTACTTGCAATTTTATAGAGGGTGTTTGTTATAAAATGTACTTATGCTTAATTAAACATTATATTTTGAATATTTAATTAACTGAATACATTTTATTTTTTAATTTCATAAAGCCTGTATCGTTATAAATTTATTTAAAAACCTATTACAAATAAATATTCTATGTGATATAATTTAACTCAAGAGTGGGAAAACGTTATATAATAACCTATTGTGGCTATATGTGTCACTCTGTATCAATACTATAGTAAATGGAGGAGATTACAATGAAGCAGTATATCAATGGTGTTTTTGAAAAAGTTAAAGCTAGAAACGCAAGCGAACCTGAATTTCTACAAGCAGTAGAAGAAGTTTTTGTTTCTCTTGAACCTGTTCTTGCAAAAAGACCTGAGTGGGTTAAAGCTAACATTCTTGAAAGAATAGTTGAACCTGAAAGACAAATTATGTTTAAAGTGCCTTGGGTTGATGACAGCGGAAATATTCAGGTGAACAGAGGATTCAGAGTACAATTTAACGGAGCTATCGGACCTTATAAAGGCGGAATCCGTTTCCATCATACTGTTTATCTTGGAATTATCAAGTTCTTAGGTTTTGAGCAAATTTTCAAAAACTCACTTACAGGACTTCCTATAGGCGGAGGAAAAGGTGGAGCAGATTTTGACCCTAGAGGAAAATCTGACGGAGAAATTATGCGTTTCTGCCAAAGCTTCATGACTGAACTTTACAGACACATAGGACCTGATGTGGACGTTCCTGCCGGAGACATCGGAGTTGGAGGAAGAGAAGTTGGATTTATGTATGGACAATACAGAAGAATTCGTGGAGCTTTCGAAAACGGAGTTCTTACCGGAAAAGGACTTTCTTACGGTGGTTCTCTAATCAGACCTGAGGCTACAGGATTTGGTGTTACATACTTCGCTAACGAAATGTTAAAACATGAAGGAATGACTTTCGAAGGAAAAACAGTTGCAGTTTCAGGCTTTGGAAACGTTGCTTGGGGAGCTTGTATAAAAGTTAGAGATTTAGGCGGAAAAGTTGTTACTCTTTCAGGTCCTGACGGATATATCTACGATCCGGATGGTGTTACTACTGATGAAAAAATCAACTTTATGGTAGAAATGAGAAATTCAGGAAGAGATAAAGTTCAAGATTACGCTGACAAATTCGGCGTTGAATTCTTTGCCGGACAAAAACCTTGGGGACAAAAAGTTGACATTATTATGCCTTGTGCAACTCAAAATGATATTCACTTAGAACACGCTAAACTAATTTTTGACAACGGAGTTAAATTCCTTGTTGAAGGTGCTAATATGCCTACAACTAACGAAGCTCTTTCTTTCCTACAAGAAAAAGGAGTTCTTGTTGGACCTGCTAAAGCAGCTAATGCAGGTGGTGTTGCTACTTCAGCTTTAGAAATGTCTCAAAACTCTATGAGATATAACTGGACAGCAGAAGAAGTTGACACTAAATTACACCAAATCATGATCAACATCCATGATAACGCAGCTAAAGCAGCCGAAGAGTTCGGATTCGGATACAATCTTGTTGCAGGAGCTAATATAGCCGGCTTCGTAAAAGTAGCAGATGCTATGTGCGCTCAAGGAGATTACTAAAATTTAATAGTTTAGATTTTAAAAGCACAGGTGAGCAACCTGTGCTTTTCTTCTTTTAAAAAAGTATCGGAACATCCCCATGCATAGCTATTCTAAGCAATCCTATTATAACCATATGGGCGGGATAATATATATAGAAAAACCATTTCATACCTTTGAATTTTCCACGCTGTCCGTTATACTGAGCCAAAACAGGGATTGACAAAGCTGTAAACATTTGAAGGACTCCATACAGTTTATCTATGAACAAAAAGTATATTATGGAATACAAAAATGTCCATTTGACAATATCAAATGCTTGCTCTTTGAATTTTTTGTGATGCATATATATAAAAAACGGACACATTACCGCTATGCTCGACCAATCCGACGGAAAAGAAATCAAGTTAATTAGTATTATTGCTAAAACCTGAGTCCATTTCGGTATTTTGTCGTTATTACAAATCGCTATGAGAACGACAGCCCATGCCAAAGACCACATCACACTGGTCTGATTTATTATTCCTGTAGATAGCGGAATAAAAGGAATTCCAAAGGCAAAATCATACGCAAAGTGAGATAATATAGCAAACAAAAACAGCCTGCTTGCATATTTTTTTATATCTTTGGTATAGTAAGCACCTTCAGCGATAAAAAACCACATAATCGGTGCAGTTAATCTTCCTATAATATGCAGTCCTACAACATACCAAACTGCCTGAGTGCCCGGAAAGAATACCCAGGCTAAATGGTCTATCGTCATCGCTATTATTGCAATGAGTTTTATCCGGTTCGCATTTAAGCCTTTGTTTTGTTTTTTATCTATTGTATTTTCTAATTTTTCAACTTTCGTCATCGTTTCACCTATATCTCACTTCTAACCTGATTTCTCAGTTTTTCTTTACTTATCAAATAGCTTTGCCACAGCAGATTTTACTGCATCTTCCTTCGCTATATATGGAAGTGTAATATGCCCTGAGCCTTTGTAGTTTTCATTGAACTTTGCACTTGTTTCTATTGAATTTTCGTTTCTTGCCCATGAACGTCTGGCAACTCCGCCCATAACATCCCAAAGCATAGCGGATTTTATTATTTCGTCTACTCTGTTACTTCCATCAAGTACAAGTCCGAAGCCTCCGTTTATCGACTTTCCGATACCTACTCCTCCGCCGTTGTGAAGAGCGATAAGGCTCATTCCTCTGGCTGCGTTTCCTGCGTAACACTGCACAGCCATATCAGCCATTACATTGCTTCCGTCTTTTATGTTTGAAGTCTCTCTAAACGGAGAGTCCGTTCCGGATACATCGTGGTGGTCTCTGCCCAGCATTATAGGTCCTACTTCTCCTTTTCTTACCATATCGTTGAATTTAAGTGCTATGTTCACACGACCCTCTGCATCTTGGTAAAGTATCCTTGCCTGTGTTCCTACTACCATCTTGTTTTCTTCGGCATCTCTTATCCAGTTATAATTATCTAAATCTTGATAGCGTCTGTTCGGGTCGATACAGTCCATAGCAGCTCTGTCAGTTTTTACTAAATCATCGTGGTTTCCTGAAAGGCATACCCATCTGAAAGGTCCATATCCATAGTCAAATAAAAGCGGTCCCATAATATCCTCTACATAAGACGGCCAGATGAATCCGTCTTTTTCATCTACACCGTTTTTCGCTATTTCCTTAACTCCGGCATCATATATTGACTTCATAAATGAGTTTCCGTAGTCAAAGAAGTAAACTCCTTTTGATGTAAGTGTCCTGATAAGTTCATAGTGGTGCTTCAATGTAGAGTCTACCATAGTTTTGAACCTATCAGGTTCTTCTGCAAGCAGTCTGGTACGCTCTGCAAATGTAATTCCCTCAGGACAATATCCACCGTCATATACATTATGGCAAGATGTCTGGTCTGAAAGCAAATCTATATGAATATCGTTGTCTACAGCATATTTCAATACATCCACTATATTGCCGTGATAAGCAATGGATATAGATTTCTTGCTTTTTTGAGCGTCTTTAGCCCAGTCAAATACTTCTTTTAAGTTATCCGACTTTTTACTTACCCAGCCTTGAGAGTATCTTGTTTCTATACGAGATTCATCTACTTCGGCTATTACAGCGACACCTCTTGCAATCTCGCAGGCCTTGCCCTGTGCACCGCTCATTCCTCCAAGACCTGAAGTTATGAACAGTTTTCCTTCAAGGTTTGCATCTTTTCCAAGACCAAGTTTTAGTCTTCCCGCATTTAAAAGCGTATTATAAGTTCCATGAACTATGCCTTGAGGTCCTATATACATCCACCCTCCGGCAGTCATTTGACCATAGTTTGCAACACCCATCTGCTGAGCTATCTCCCAGTCCTTCATATTGTCAAACATACCTATCATAAGAGCATTTGTGATTATAACTCTGGGTGAATCAGGCTTTGATTTAAAAAGTCCCAGAGGATGTCCCGACTCTATTACAAGGGTTTGGTCCTGAGTTATAACTTCTAAATATTTTTTTATCAGTTGATACTGCATCCAGTTTTGGCATACGCTTCCTGTTTCTCCATAGGTCACAAGTTCATATGGATACAAGGCTATTTCAAAGTCTAAATTATTATCTATCATAACTTGAAAAGCCTTACCCTCTACGCAGTTTCCTTTGTATTCGTCTATAGGTTTTCCGTAAATTCTACCCTCCGGTCTGAATCTATATCCGTAAATCCTGCCTTTTGTAGTTAATTCCTCTAAAAATTCAGGAATCATCTGAGAATGATATTTTTCAGGGATATATCTAAGTGCATTTTTAAGTGCTATCTCAGTTTGCTCTTTTGTCAGTCTGAATCCTCTGTCAGGTGCCCTTCTTATACCTTCTCTAAAGCTTGGCATTTCAGGCAGAAAATCATCTAACTTAACGGTCATAGCCGCCGCTATCTCAGTGTTGTTCATCATAATATACAACCTCTCCTTTTACCGCTTTTAATATTTTAATTCAACCGCTTTTTCGACTGCATTTACTATTTCACGTGAATCTATCAGTGCAGTTATTTTGTCGAGTTCTTTGTACATTTCTATATTGTTGTCATTTTCCATAAATTTAACATCTCTTCTTATTATATCGTAGGCAACCTGAGTTCCTTTTCCCAGAACAAATCCGTTATTTGCTCTGAAATCTATAGCTTGGCAAGCTGCCATAAGTTCTGTAGTAAGAACCCTTTTTACATTGTCTATTATGTCTCTGGCTGTGCGAGCCGCAATTGTTCCCATACTTACTATATCCTCCTGGTTTGCCGATGAAGGTATCGAGTCCACAGACGCAGGATGAGAGAGGATTTTGTTTTCCGACACCAAGGCTGCCGCCGCATACTGAGTAATCATAAATCCTGAACTTAGACCCCCGTCTTTTGTCAAGAATGCAGGAAGATCATTTAATTGAGGATTTATAAGTCTTTCCAGTCTTCTTTCCGAAATATTTGCAATCTCGGACGCTCCTATACCTAAAAAGTCAAACACTACTGCCATAGGCTCTCCGTGAAAGTTTCCACCTGAGATTATATCTCCCTCTTTTGTAACTATAGGGTTGTCAGTTACTGCATTTAGTTCCAGTTCTACTTTTTCTTTTACATAAGCTATGGTGTCTTTCGATGCTCCGTGAACCTGCGGTACACATCTTAATGAGTAAGCATCCTGAACTCTAAGTTCTCCCTGCCTTGTTGTATACGTACTTCCTTCTAAAAGAGCAAGCATATTCTTTGCTGTAAGTATCTGCCCTTTTTGGTTTCTAATTTCGTGAATACGAGAATCATAGGCATCGGTAATACCTCTAAGAGCCTCTACAGTAAGAGCGGCTGCAATATCGCTAAGCTTGATTAAATCTATCGCATCGTAAAGTGCAAGAGCTCCTGTAGATGTAAGCACTTGAGTTCCGTTTATAAGTGCAAGACCCTCTTTTGCGTCCAGTTTAATTATAGGAATTCCGGCTTTATCCATAGCCTCTTTCCCGCTCATATTAACACCTTGATATTCTGCCTCTCCCAGTCCCAGCATAGGCAGTACCATATGTGATAACGGTGCCAAATCCCCCGACGCTCCCAGCGAACCTTTTTCCGGAATCAGAGGATGAACTCCTTTATTGAGCATAGCAATCAGAGTTTCGAGAGTTTCAAGTCTTACTCCGGAATACCCCTTAGAAAGTGCATTTGCTCTTGTGAGCATAATTGCCCTTACTATATCTGTGGCAAAATAGGCTCCGTATCCGCAGGCATGTGAACGGATGAGATTTTCCTGTAGCTGAGCACAATCCTCCTGAGAAATCTTAACTTTAGAAAACTCTCCAAAGCCTGTAGTTATCCCATATACAACCTTGTCCTTTGCAACTATGTCTTCAACTATGGCTCTTGAGGCAACAACGCTTTGCTTTGCCTCTTCACTAAGCTTTACTTTAGCTTTGTGCCTTGCTACATCTATCAAATCCTCAAGCGTAAGACTGTTTCCCGTCAAAACTGCATCTCTCATATTTTCTATCCTCCCGATTATGTTTTTGCAAATTATATGTCTATAGTATAAATCATTTTGCTTTATTTTACTTACCTAAATTTTAAAAATATTTTTTAAATTTCTCTTTCGGATATCCGCACCGTCCTTGTTTTATACAGATAACTCAGTGTATACGGCAGAATAATTAAAACCGACATAACTGTCCATATTCCAAACACTATACTTAATATATCTGAACCCTTATCCAGATATTCCGATACAACCACGCTCGAAAGATTATTCACTATATGTATGATAACAGGCGCCCAGATAGAATCAGTCCAATACAGTGTCAATCCCATAAATACTGCAAGCACGGAGGTATATATCCCCTGAGCCATATTCATATGATAAAGCCCGAACAACATCGCCTGAATAAAAATCACCCACCTGTAAGACATAATCCTATCAAGTTCACTGGTTATCAGTCCTCTAAAGATAACTTCCTCTATAAAGGGAGCGACCAAGCCTACGCTAAACACCATCCATAGTCCCCCTGAAGAGGTAAGTTCCTCCATATTTTCTACATGAGCCTGATAAACATCAGGTAGCAAAAGACTTATCCCTAATATGATAAGGGTATTTAAAGATGCGAGTGAAAGTCCTGCAAAAACCGTTATAATAGTCTTTTTCAGAGATATGCGGTTGAACTTGCAGTAGTTAAATATACCTTTTTCTTTCAAAACCTTTACTATAACAGCATATATTAAAAACGACACAAAGCCTGCAAAAACTATAGCGGATGGAATTTCATTTGATATCATATCTGTAAACTCTGCATCCGGCAAATTATCATTTATAACATAAATATACAAACCGGCCGTTATCATATAAGCAAACTGAAGCATATAGTAAATGGCAAGATATACAATCACAAATACCCCTGCCGAAAAAATTTTTCTCATTCACTTCCTCCTGACGGTTCTTTATTATTCTTCTAAAATAGTTTGAAGCACGTAATCTATAAGTTCGGGTGTTCGATTTAACAAATCCGTCTTATATACCCTTTCTGTCAGCTTATGCAAGTCTTTTCCCCATGGCCCTATGTTTACAGATGGCATGGCTATATTCTTTATATCCTCTATAGGAACGTCGTATAAAGTTTCAAACAACGGCATAGCCTCGTGTAGAGCCCTTTTGGTTTCATCTGCATCCACAACATTCGTATAGCTAAGGTCAGAAATACCCGGAAAGAAGTTTACCTTATCATAGTTCTCGCCGAAACGCTCTACTGTAAACTCGTTAATCAAAGTATTTAAACCTGCTATCTTAGGGTCTAAATTCTCAAATAATTTATTTGAAACATGAGGATAATACGGTGGCATTAAGCCATACACCACTGTAGGTTCATCAGGAAGATATCCCATAACAAAATCTACCAGCTCAAAATTTGAATCCAGCATAGTGATATGCCCTGAATCAAATCCTGATTTTAGTTTTGACAATTTTTCCTTATACGCAGTTTCAAAAATATCTCCATAACGCTCCTTTGCCTCAGTATATATGCCATAAAAATCTTTGACATTTACCTTATAATTTAAAGGTTTATGATGATATTTATTGTAAACTTCATAATTTTTCTTCATATCTTCAAGCACATTTTCAAAAGACTCTTTGCATATTTGTTCCATCTTTTTGAGTATGTCCTTTGGTGTATTTTTAAGTGTAAGCACACTCAGGCATCCGTACATACTAAGAGGAAGAGACACATCATAAAAAGTCTTGCTGTCTTTTAAATACAGCCACGTAGGAGGCACAGTAATTTCTTCATCAAGACTGTCAGCCAAATCCATATTAACCTCGGTTCGCCTTACTATCTCACTTATAATACTCACAGGGTTAAATCCGTCCATTACATTTCCTACATGAGCCAACACCCCTCTCACATAGACAAAACTCATCAGCTTTCCTATAGAGCCTTCATAAAACACACCTCTTGATTTGTCATCCTCTCTTCTATGAGGTTCTGAATTTATCATCAGTTTATAATCAAAGTCGTACACTGCTTTTAAAGCACTTAATAACTTCGTCGCACCTCTCATCCCTGCCGAAAGATTTTCCTCATCAGGCACAGCTATTAAAACTATATTTCCCTTAAAATTCTCAGCCTTCGCATACTGCTTCATAAGGGCGAGCTGAATAGCACCTCCGCCCTTCATATCGGCAGTTCCTCTTCCGAAAATATAATCCCCCGAATCTATATCATTTCGGATTTCTTCATCGAACTTCTCTTTTATCTGTCTTAAATTCTCTATCAGTTCATCAGGAGTGAAAGCATAAGGTTTAAACCTGCCATAATCGTCTATTTCCACTACATCGTAGTGATGAATAAAAACTATAGTTTCACTGCCTGTTCCCCTTACCATATTCCAAAAAACTCTTCTGTTATGAGGGTCATTTTCTATCTTATAAAGTCCGTAGTAGTCCGGGTTAGCCTCATAATATGGTTGAGTTTTGCAATAATTCAGCAAAAACTGCTCAACTAAACGCTCGGACTTTGTGTTCGTATAACTTGGAATAGTTATATACTTTGCCAATATATCTAAAATGTCCTTTTCAAGTTCTGTAAAATCAATTTTTATCACATTATCATCTCCTTATGCATTTCTATTA
>JBHASY010000048.1:0-20352 GCA_041831635.1 Acetoanaerobium sp.
TCAGATACGGTATCATAGAAAGCAGATGCTCAGATACTTTAATTCCTATGGCAGGACTTCCTAAAAATACAACAAGTCCGTTTGCAAATCCAAATAACAGCGATGCCATCATAGCGCCATGTGGCGTCCATTTTCCAAATATTACAGCAGCAAGTGCTATAAAACCTTGCCCCGATACAAGAGTAGGTCTAAATGTCGATACTATAGCAAGACTCATAGAGGCTCCACCAAACCCTGCCAGTACCCCTGCTAATACTACACATACATATCTTACTTTATAAACGTTAATCCCCAAAGTGTCTGCTGCCCTAGGGTGTTCCCCTACTGCACGAATCCTAAGCCCAAATCTGGTCTTATAAAGGACAAAGTATGAAATAAAAACAAAAATAAATGCCAGATATGTCGTTGCATAGGTGTTAAAAACCGTATCTAAAAATCCGCTAGGAAGTAATCCGTTTAAATATCTGGGTATTTTTTGATCTAAAGGAATGCTAGGTGTCATAGTAGAGCCGTCAAAAAGCATTTTTGACATAAATATCGCAATTCCTGGAGCTAAAAAGTTAATCGCTATCCCTGAGATTACTTGATTTGCATTAAAGCTTATGGATGCAATGGCATGCAACAACGCAAACAGTCCTCCGGCTATTCCCGCTCCTATAAAGGCAAGCCAAGGATTTCCGGTGAACACCGCTACTGTTGCTCCTGTAAACGCACCTATAGTCATCATACCCTCAAGCCCTATGTTTACTACCCCCGAGTTTTCAGAAAACACCCCACCAAGTGAAGTGAATATTAAAGGAGTAGAATACATAAGTGTCGTACTGAGCAATATCGCCAGACTTGTAGTTATATTATCCATTTTTTCTGCCTCCTTTAACATTAAATTTATTCATAAGTATCTTAATTAAAGAACTTGCCGCTATGAAGTATATGATAGAGCCTATGACTATAGAAACCACTTCCGGCGGTGCTCCTATTGTTTGAAGTTTTGAACCGCCATATTTCAATCCGCCAAATAAAAGTCCCGCCAAAATTATTCCAAATGGAGAATTTGAGCCTATAAGAGATACTGCCATACCATCAAATCCGTACCCCTCTGCTGCTGCAAGTATAGTAATCTTATGTGAAACGCCCAGTACCTGAGTTACACCTGCAAGTCCTGCAAGTCCTCCCGCAATAGCCATAGATATAATTATGGACTTGTTCACGTTAATTCCGCCATACTCGGCTGCGTGCTTGTTATGACCTACTGCTCTAAGTTCATAGCCCAGTGTAGTTTTATAAATAATATAATAAACCAAAGTCGCTGCAAGAATTGCTATTACTATGCCCCAATTTACCTTTGCGGTCCCAACAAGAGGTTTTAAAAATGAAATTCCGATAGATGCAGTCTGTTTTATATTATATGATGCTTCACTGTTTGGAAGCCTAAATCCATCTATAGTAGTCACAAAATTCGAAAAATAAAGTGCTGTCCAATTCAGCATAATGGTTGAGATTACTTCGTTTATGCCAAATTTAGCTTTTAAAAGTCCGGCTATAGCTGCCCAAAGCGCTCCCGCCAATCCCCCTGCAATAATGGCAAGAGGAACGTGGATAATAGCCGGTCCATCAAAGAAATATCCCACCAGTACAGCTACCATTGAGCCTATTATATACTGCCCCTCTGCTCCAATATTAAACAATCCTGTCTTAAAAGCAAAGGCAACAGAAAGTCCTGTAAGGATAAGTGGCGTAGCATATACTATAGTCCAAGCTATAAATCTTGGTTTTCCTATTATCCCGTCTATCATAACTTTATAAGCCTCTATAGGGTTAAATCCTGTAATAGAAAGAATTACCGCTCCCACCAAAAAACCTAAGATAATAGATAGCAGGGTGTAGAGAAGTTGTTCATTTAGTTTAAACTTTTTCATTACTTTCCTCCTCCCGCCATCATAAGTCCAAGTTGATTTTCATCAGCATCTTTTGCGTCCACTATTCCTACTATTTTTCCTTCGTAAATTACGGCTATTCTATCTGAAACACTCATAATTTCGTCGAGTTCAAACGAAACCAACAAAACTCCTTTTCCTTTATCTCTTTGCTCTATCAAAGATTTATGAACGAATTCAATAGCTCCTACATCAAGTCCTCTGGTAGGCTGAGTTGCTATAAGTAAATCCGGATTATTTGTTACCTCTCTTGCTATGATTACTTTTTGTTGGTTTCCTCCAGAAAGCGCCCTAGCTTTTAAAGAGTTATCCTGTGGTCTTACATCAAATTTTTCTATTAGTTCATTTGCAAATTTTTTAATATTTGAGTCTAAAAGTTTTCCATTTTTAGAAAATTTTTCTTTTTTATAATTTTGTAATATCATATTTTCAGAAACTGTAAAATCTAAAACAAGTCCATGCTTTTGTCTGTCCTCCGGTATATTAGAAATACCTAAGTCAATTATATTTCTTGGAGTAGTATTTAATATTTCTTTTCCGTTTATCATAATCGATCCGCTATCGGCTTTTTTCAGTCCCGTTATCACTTCTACAAGCTCAGACTGACCATTTCCATCTACCCCTGCAATCCCCAAAATTTCCCCGCATCTTACTTCTAAAGTAAGCCCATTTAATGCGCTTACTCCTCTATTGTCCTTAGCTTTCAAATCTTCTATCTTTAAAACTGTTTCTCCATAACCTGCCTCAGTTTTATCTACTTTAAAGGTAACTTCTCTTCCTACCATCATTGATGCCAATTGATTTTCATCCGTCTGAGATACATCTGCCGTATCTATTTTCTTTCCTCTTCTTATGATAGTGCAGTAATCTGCCGCCTCTTTTATTTCTTTTAGTTTATGAGTTATCAAAATTATAGTCTTGCCCTCTTTTGTCAGGTTCCTTATTATCTCGATGAGTTCTTTTATTTCTTGAGGTGTAAGAACAGCAGTAGGCTCATCTAAAATCAAGATTTCAGCCCCTCTATACAGAGCTTTCAAAATCTCTACTCTTTGTTGCATACCTACTGTTATGTCCATAATTCTGGCTTTTGGGTCTACATAAAGACCATATTTTTCAGAAATTTCCTTGACATCAGCTATAGCTTTTTCCATATCTACTTGCCTAAACGTTTTCATAGGCTCCATACCCAGTATTATGTTTTCTGCTACAGTAAACGGAGGTATAAGCATAAAATGCTGGTGTACCATACCTATTCCCAGTGCTATGGCTTTATTGGGATTGTCAATTACAACCTCTTTTCCATCTATAGATATACTTCCCTCAGTAGGAGTATAAAGACCATATAAAATATTCATAAGAGTTGACTTACCTGCACCGTTTTCTCCCAGTAGCGCGTGAACCTCTCCTTTATGAACAGTCAAATCTATAGTATCGTTTGCTACAAAATCTCCAAATTTTTTAGTGATCTTTTTCATTTCTATAACCTTATGAGAAAAATCTATATTAGACTTAGATGTTGTCACTGCCTAACCTCCCTGAATAATACAAAACTTCATTTCAAATATACCAACTTTAAGTATATAACACTTAATCTAATAATTGTATATATAAAATTTTATTTAATTATATCAGAAATATATTAAGGTTTGCCAGATAAAAAATCCCGGCATCTCTACCGGGATAATCAGTTAGTTGTATTAAATTAGTTCATAGCATTAAAAGCTTCTTCCGTTCCCGGAACTGTAATCTCTTTGTTTATAATTTTTTGTTTTTCAGCTTCAACAAACTCCAATATATCCGCAGGTACGTTTTTGCTTGTTGTAGGAGCTATATCAACTCCACCCTCAGATAAACCGAATACAATTGTAGTTCCGCCGGCAAAATTTCCGTCCTTAAGCTCTTTGGCAACATTGAACATAGCGTTGTCTACTCTCTTAACAGCAGATGAGATAACATTGTCAGGAGCTAAGTCGTTTTGATCCCTGTCAACACCTATTATCCATTTGTTCTGCTCTTTTGCAGCTTCAATAGAACCGTTACCGCTATCTCCTGCTGCGTGGAAAATTATATCTATTCCTGAAGCATACATTTGATTAGCAATAGCTTTTCCTTTTGCCGGGTCGTTAAATGCATTTACGAACTGTACATCAACTACGGCATCAGGATTAGCAGCTTTTACTCCCGCTAAGAAACCAAATCTGAATCTGTTGATTACAGGAACATCCATACCGCCGATAAAACCTATTTTGTTAGTTGTAGTCATTTTCCCTGCTATTAATCCAACCAGATAAGACGGTTCTTCTTCTCTGAATAAAACTCCAAGTACATTGTCAGGAGTAGCATCGCCATAATCGTTATCAATTATAGCATATTTCTGGTCAGGATAATTTCCTGCCGCAGCTAAGATGGCATCAGCCATTTTAAATCCTACACCCCAAATAAGATCGTTTTCTCCATCTACAAGCGTCTCCAAGTTCGGCTCATAATCGGCATCCTGTTTAGACTCAATATACCCGATTTCTATGCCAAGCTCTGCTTTTGCTCTTTCAAGACCTTCCCAAGCACTTTGGTTAAATGATTGGTCTTTAACTCCACCAACGTCTGTAACCATGCTGATTTTAAGTGATTCTTCAGCAGGCTGCTCAGCCGCAGGTTCTTCAGTAGTTGTCTGTTCAGGCGCTGTGCTTGTACACCCTGCAAGAGTCATAATTCCCATAACAGAAGCTAGGAATAAAGCTGTAATTTTTTTCTTCATTTTCTTATCCCTCCTAAAATCAAAAATAAAAATTTTTAAAATAAAATACTATACACTCTACTTTATTCTAACAAAATTTTTATTTTTTACAAGTGTTATTTACCTAGCAAATATCTCCTTCTCCTGCTGCAAAGCCTGCCTTAACTAATACTTGCTGACATTCGCTTACCCTATCTTCAGGAACAAGAACTATCGGACCTGTGCAGCCCATACCGCTTTCAGCATAAATACCGTTTTTCCATAGAAGTTGAACGGCATCTTCCAGTTCCATTATATCTATTCCCGAAATAGAACCTGTCACTACTACTTTTTCAGGTGCTGTAACAGTTTCTTCTTGAGCTGTTTTTTTCTCAACAGGCTTAGGAATTAAGTCCATCCATTTTATATCATTAAGTTTTTTGAATTCTGATTTAGCTATTTCTGTTATGTCGTTATTTGCAATTTCATGAGCATATTTTAATGCATTTGCAATTACAGGAGCACCTGATGCTCTTGATAATATAAGCACATTACGCTCATAACCTTCGCCTACTCCGGGGCCATAACCATAACCCGAAACTTCATACTGTCCTCCACTTGTGAAAGACGAGAACATCTTCATTAAGATGTTTCCTGTAAGGGTATCTGTAACCACTACATCAACGGTTCCAAGGAGTAAATCATTTCCTCTTAAAACTCTTCCGCCATCACTTCTTTGAGATTCTCCAAAAGCTATATCGTAGCCTTTGGCTTGAAGTTCAACTAAAACTTTTTCTACACTTCTGGCTCCATCTACATTTAGTATACCAACTGTAGGTTTTGAAACTCCTGATGCTTTTGCTGCAATTATACCGTAAACAGCATTTTTAACCATGGCTTCTACTCTTTGTGCAGAAGATGTCCCTGTAGTGGTTGCAATAAACATTTCTTTGCCGCTTGCAGGTGTTACCACTCTTCCCACTGTAGACACTCCTATAGGGAAGTTGTAGTGCATAGTAACGCAAGCACCTATTTCCTTGCTGTCAAGTTTTTCTTCCATTACTTTGTACATTTCATCTTCAGATCCTACTACTATAGTTTCAAGTCCCGAATCATTTGCAGAACCTATTAAAACTATATTAAGTTGAGGATAAAGTTTTTTTGCAAGCTTTGCACCCTCTACCAAAGTAGCTTCTCCATGCTCACTTCCAAGCGTAGTAAGTGCCACTTTTTTAGTTTTTCCAAAGCTTCCGGTTTGGATCCCGTCTGCAATCTCAAGAAAGGCATCAGCTATTACTTTGTTCAAGTTCATTATCGTTGCCTCCTTTTTATTGTCCCAAGCTTTCAGCAAGTTTTCTCATCGCATCTGCTATCATAGATTTGATTTGTTGCTCGTCAACTTGAGGTGCTTTGTCTTCACCTTTTCCATCGTTTTTCTCCATTACGAACGATACTCCATCAAACTGATTTGTCATTCTTCCTAAGAAAAGACTTCCTTTTCCAACTATCATAACTTTATCAAGTTTATTTTCTTTTATTTCATCTATAGCAAAACCTATAAACGGTACTCCTGATGGGATATGTCCTTGAGTAGGAGCAAATCCCGGCATTCCGTGATCTTTTGCAAAAGTAGGAAGTGATGATTTTTCTAAATCTCCTCTTTTTACTCCAAGTGCAGCTATCATTTTATAGTTAGCCTCCGGAACATCCCCTGCTCCTGCCGGTTTAGTGATGTCAGGGTTTTGCATTTCTACTGAGTATTTACTGATATCTGTGATTTTTAAACCACCTTTATCTAGAGGCATAGTAATCAAAGATGTAATTACCGCTTGAGGAGAAGAACCTGTTCCTACTGTATGCCTTCCCACTAAATCAGTATTAAATACAGGAGAAGCTCCATCGTCTTCTGAAACAAGAACAGCAAATCCGCCAAGCACATCTTCCAATACAGGAATATTTTTCTTAATATGGTCTTTAGCATTCATACCAAGTTTAGCAGTTGCTCCACCACCTACTACTACAACGTGCTTATATACGCCTGCTTTAACAAGTGAAGCCGCATTTATAAGAGCATGAGTAGGCCCTGCACAGAATCCTCTGGTATCTGAACCTGTCGCATTAGTAAAATTGCAAGCTTCAGCTATAGATTTAGCAAAGTTTCCTCCTCCTCTTTGGTTCATATCTCCGCAAGCCTCTTCAGAGCACTCTAAAACATATTCAACTTCATCAGCTTTTACTGAAGAATTTTTCATCAAATGTTTTACTGCAAGAACTCCTGATGCCTTAACAACGAGGTTCTCAAACATAATATGAGCTGTTAAACTACTGTCTACTTCATGAGCTCTTTTTACGCATCCTACAAGTTCACCATTATGATAAATTCCTTCTGCATGATGCTCATTTACAAAAGTTTTAATAGCATCTATTTCTTCAAAGTCCTTGAATTTTTCAAGTTCGGCATCGTTAAATAACTCATGTGCTTTTAGTTTCTCAACTACGCCGGCAGAAAAATCAGCAGTAAGCTTAACAAGGTCAAAAGAATCAGCTATTTTCATCATCCCGATAAATTCGTCTTGAGGCATAATTTCTCCAAATTTACCTTCTCTTGTTCCGGAAACAGGATTTGCATACCAAGGAGCGGCTACATCATTTAATTCTTCAGGTTTTTTATTTCCGATGTAAACTTGGTTAGGAGCATAGTTAACAACATCGTCATACTTTCTGATAAAGTTTCCAATGTCTTTTAGAAACGCAGAGTCCGGGTTGCCTATTTTCTCCATTTGATAGGTAGTTCCGTTGTGAGTAATCATATCAGGAGTATGAACTAGGATATAGCTTGCATTTTTTAAAACAGGTTTTGTCATAATAAGCCTCCAATTTTATTTTAAATATTAAAATTAGATGGGGGTTTTTTCCCCATCTAATTTTATTAACAACAATCTTAATAACTTTAATCTTCAAAAACTGTTTGATCTTCAACTTCAGTTTCTAAAGCTTTAAGTGCTTTTTCAACAAGTCTTCTACGAAGTTGTTTTTCTTCTGCTGCATCAAGTGCAGGATTTCCAAGCGGGTGAGGAATAGCAATAGTAGGAATTATTCTATTTGCACCAACTGTTAGAGATATAGGAACTACTGTGCACATATGAACTACAGGAATACCGGCTCTCTCGATTTCTTTAACCATCGTTGCCCCGCAACGAGTGCAAGTACCTCAGGTAGAAGTCAGGATAACGGCATCTACTTTGTTTTCAAGAAGTTCTTTAGAGAATTCTTGAGCAAATTGTTTAGAATTTGCAACAGAAGTACCATTACCTACTGTAGTATAGAAATATTTAAATAACTCTCCGATTTTTCCTTCTTTTTCTAAATCACGAAGCACATCAACAGGTATAACTCTGTCAGGTTCATTATTAGCATAGGTAGGGTCATATCCACCATGTGCTGTTTCATGATCTGCTTCTGACAATTTATCAAAGCTTGAAATATCATATCTTCCGTATTTAGAAGCCGAAGACGACTCAATATGATCAGGGTTGTGTTTAGGCACTATACCTCCGGAAGTTACTATTGCAATTTTTGCTTTTGTAATGTCTTTAACTGCCGGATTTGGCGCAACCCTATCAAACACAGGCATAGGGTATTCAGTTTCAAACTCTTCGCCTTTAAGTTTTTTTACTAACATTTTAACAGCACGCATAGATCCTCTTTCATCTACGAATGCGTTAACACGTACTCCCCTTGCAAAGTATCCGTCCTCTTGTGGAGAAAGTATTTTTTCGCCTCTAGCTAATTTTGTGGCAAATTTAGCTATAGCAGGAAGTGCCTTTCTCATACCGGCAGCTGAATCCGCCGTAGGAATAATATAAACCTCTTTCTTAAACACATCAAGTCCCGGATTTTCTTCATACATTGCGCTGAAAGCTTTAATTCCAAGTTCTTCTTGAACCATCTTGGCAACAGTTCCGCAAGCCATACCATATCTGCCGGCATTAAACGCCGGTCCTGCTATTAGTATATCAGGATTGAATGATTTAATCATTTCCAAAACTTTAGCTTTGGCTTCTTCAAGATTTTCGTTGAAATATGAATCTCCACAAACTACTACTCCTACTATCTCAGCATCTTCTGAAACTAATTTTTGAAGTTGTTGAGATATAGGCGGCTGAGTTTCAGCAATATGCGGAAGAGTATCTGCTTTTTCTTCTCCACCTATTCCGGCAAAGAACTGATTTAGATAATGCACAATTCTAGCTTTTCCCATCAACAAACGCCTCCTTCCATATTAGTCGTTAAATTTACAAAACTGACTTCTAATGCTTTGCATTTCTTCTATGATTTCATCAACATTAAGAACCATTTCCATCATTCCAACTTGATCATCAAAGATTTGAGCATCCACTTCATCCTTGAATTCAGGCTCAACTGCGTGATAAGCTCTCAGTCCAAGTTCAACACCTGCAAGAGGTCCTGCAAAAGTAGGGTCTCCTGCTGTAACTGTTTCAGCTGCTAGACCAGCAGCTTCGGCTTCTGCTGCACCTATTACAACCACAAGATTTTCGGCTCCGAATTTTTCTTCGGCTTCCTTAATTCTCTTTTGGTTTTCTAGATCCATAGCCCCAGCAGCAGTTCAGACAAAGCATTCTGTCGATGAAAATATAACTTCACAATCAATCGGTTTAAGACATTCTTCTATAGCAGGGCCAGGAATTCCGTCTCTATCGCCGATTATAATTATCTTTTTTCCATTAAAACGGCTCATATTTTCCTCCTCAAAATTTAAAATTTCATTATGGTATTACTTAAGATCAATATTAGTAAGTTCTTGCAGTCATCTTGTTAAATCCAACTTCACTTGTTGCTCCTGTGATAGCTTGAATTTCTACTTCTATAGTTCCATCTTCACGAAGAGAACCGTCAAATCCACCTGCAATAACATCTATTACATCTTTATTTACGTGTCCGATTATCCTGTCAAGTTTTGGCAGAACAATTGTCATATTGGCATTACCGCCTGTTACGCAAGCATCAGCAGCAACATCGGCATCGGCTAGTGATTGAGAAGCTCCGTCTCTACCTGCATACTCGTCGGTAAGAATAACTGTTTTAATACCTTTTTTAGTTATTTTCTTGCAGTTCATAATAAGATCTGTATCAGGATTTCCAAATCCTTCTTCTGATATTATAACTCCGTCTAATCCAAGATACTCGGCAATCTTAGCTGTCCAGTTAGATGATCTTTCTTTATCAGCCAGATATACGTTTTCATTAGTTATGATAACTCCTACGAAATTATACTCTTTTCCGTGAAGTTCATAAAGATCGTGAATAACAGGGTTGTTCATATGAACATAGGTCGGGTTTTTGTCGCAAGCAGACACGCAATTTCCTGATAGTATCGCTCCGTCCATTACCTCTGTAGGATAGATAAGAGTAGGAATGATTTTCTTAGCATCTACACCATATACATAGGTATCATGTAGCAAACCTTGTGTTTGAAGCATATATACATATGCAACTTTTGGAAGATTCGGATACTCTTTTACTGATTCAAATAAAGGTTTAGTTTCGTATACCTTTACTTCATCAGGGGTAACATTTCTTCCTGCTTCTCCAAGATATTTTCCGGCTTTTAATCCTACCATTCTAAGAGCAGCTTCGTGGTCATGTTGCTTAAGTCCGTCAACAGGCTCAGCTATTACAACTACGTTGCAAGTTTTAGAGAATGGAGTATAATCGGAGCCCGGTCCTGTCATATCTATTATTCCTTCTTGGAATCCAACAACTTTTCCTGTAGTAACTACAGCCGCACCTTTAAGCACATTAGTTTTTCCTTCCCCGACAGTATCAACCTTGCTAAGGAAACCCGGGAAAATTCCTCCGTTACCTTCAACTTTAACTCTTGGTTCTATAACATCTTTAACAGGAGCTATTCTTACACTTTCTCCCGGTCTAACGATGTCCAAATCAATTGACTTGATATGCTCATCGTTTGATAACTCTTCGATTAACTCTTGCTTGTTCACATAAAGAACACCATTTTCAACTTTAGTGCTGTCACCAAATTGGATATCTTTTATGAAAATATTACCAATTTCAAGACGCATAGAGTCACCTCCTAATTTAAAAATAAATTAAATGTATTTTTTTACCATAGCCTCTACGTTTGCTGCTGTTGCATCTTCCTTTGTAAGTTCGTCAACTTTCTGACCGTCTTTGTAGATTGCTATAGTAGGAAGACCTAAAACTTTCTCTTTTATTGCAAGCCTTCTTGCTTTAGTAGTGTCAAGTTTGGTAAACTTAACTTTATCTCCGTAAGTTTTTTCCATTTCTTGAATATCAGGCATTAAAGCTTTACAAGGCTCACAACCTTCACTCCAGAAATCTACCAATACATAACCTTCTCCTTTAATAACCTCCGTTTCAAAAGTATCTTTATCCAGTTCAAACATTTCATTTCCTCCTCTTAATTTTAAATTCTATTTAAATTTTAATTAGAAACTGTAATAATCTCGCTTTATAACAATATAACATCTCTATCTTGCAATCATTTTAGATTTTAGAAGATTTAAAGACCTTCATGCTCAATATATTTCTCAGCCATAATTGCAGCTATAGCTCCATCGGCAGTGGCAGTTACTACCTGTCTTAAAACTTTTTCTCTACAGTCTCCGGCAGCAAATACACCGGGGATATTGGTTTCCATATTCTGATTTGTTACAAAATACCCTGCCTGATTCATATCCAGTTTACCTTTGAACACATCGGTTTGTGGTATATATCCGGTAAATACAAATATTCCAAAAGTTCCAAACTCTTCGTCTGCAAAATATTCTGAAACCTCTCCTGTTTTAGTGTTTTCAAACACTACAGACTCAACTATTCCATCGCCTTTGATTTCTTTTATAACCGAATCCCATTTGAATTCAATCTTGGAATTTGCAAATGCTTTATCTTGAATTGATTTAGCCGCTCTTAAAGCGTCTCTTCTGTGAACTATAGTTACTTTAGAAGCAAACTTTGTCAAGTACATAGCTTCTTCTACCGCCGAATCCCCTCCACCAACTACAAATACTTCCATATCTTGGAAGAAGTCGGCATCGCAAGTAGCGCAGTATGACACTCCTTTTCCCGTCAATTCTTTTTCTCCGGGAACATCTAATTTTTTTGGACTTGCTCCTGTAGCTACTATCACAGCTTTAGCTTGATACTGAGCTTTTTCTCCTTTTAGAATTTTGATTTTTCCTGTAAAGTCAAAGTCAACTATATTGTCTTTAATTCTCTCTGCCCCAAACTCATCTGCCTGCTCAGCCATTCTTGCAATAAGAGACGGTCCCGAAGCATCGTGTATCGAACCCGGATAGTTTGCAACTTCTTCAGTTGTTACTATTTGTCCTCCCGTTTTATCCTTTTCTATTATAAGTGTGCTCATCTTGCCTCTGGCTCCATAAAGTCCGGCTGAAAGTCCGGCAGGTCCAGCTCCAATAATCACTAGATCGTAAATCTTTGACATAGTTTCACTCCTTAATTAAATTTTTTAAAAATTAAATCCTTAAAGCATTTTTTATTAAATCAAGGTCTATGACCCTGAAGTCATCTAGCACGGATTCTGTCCAGTTCGGCGTAATCGAATCGTTTTGCAATTTAGAATAAGTATAAATGGCATTCTCAATCAACTCTACAGAACTAAAGTCCAGTTTGTCTCCTAATTCTAATGCAACACTCTTAAATGGCGTTTCGTTCGGCTTTACACTTCCGGAAAGCGGATGAGTAAGCAACTTATAATGTTTGTGAACATAATCTCTTATGTTGTAAAGTACATCTTTGTAGCTACCTTCTAAGAGTTGTACATTTTCTCCTGTATAGTATTCCTTTACCAATTTATTGTTTGTAATAATAATCATCAGACACCTCAAAACATCTACATAATGATATGCTCCTACGTTATATACCCAATATTAAAATATCATACTCAGAAAGTAGTGTTTTAAAATTAAAAAAAAACAGAAAAACACTAAAGCCGTGTTTCCCTGTTTTATCAGAGTCCTGTCCAAGCAAAATCCCTTTGCCTGAGAATTTCATTTATATTTGGCAAACATAAACTTGTCCCTTCGGCGACCTAACGATTCTCTCTTTTGCTCTTCACTCAGAATTATTCATTTACTAAATACTGCTTATAGATATATTCTATGTCAATTTTGTATTTTAAGCAATCTTTTTTTGTTTTTTTTGTTAAAAAATAATCTTTGTTTCATATTTCATCCTAAATGATTTGCTTTTCTATTATTTGTTTCAAGGTTATCTTTAAAAGTTTAATCATTTCTTAATTTTTTCATAATAAAACGCCACAGCACTAAGTCCTGAATATGCTGCTACTGTACACCCTACATCTGAATAGACTACTTCTGACGGACTATGCTTTGATAAAACAGCCTCACTTAGTTCATCTAAATAAGATTTATCGTTAGCATGATTCATACCTATTACTCTTTTGTCTAAAGACTTTTCATTTTCTTCTATATAGTCCAAGATATATTTTATAGCTTTTTTTCTTCCCCTTACCTTTGCTTTAGATACTATTTCCCCATCTTTCATCGTCAATATTACCTTTATGTTTAAAAGATTTCCCATCATATATTGAGATTTGCTGATTCGTCCACCTTTATATATGTATTCAAGAGTATCTATCACTATTAAATACTCCATATTTTCTACTAACTCTACCACCCTTGCCTCTATCTCATCTATGGTTGCACCATTTTTTGCCATCTTTGCAGCCTCTATTACTATCATTCCATAGCCCAGTGTTACCCCTTTTGAGTCTATAACTCTTATCTTGCTTTCATCAAACTCTCTGCTTGCAATCACAGCACTGTTATAAGTCCCACTTAGAATAGATGACATAGTAATACAGACTACCTCTTTTCCCGAGCTTATAGCTTTACCAAATTCCTTCTGAAACTCTGCCGGAGTAATCTGAGAAGTAGACGGATATTCGTTCGTCGCCTTCAGTCGTTCAAACATTTTTTTTGCATTTATATCTATTCCGTCTCTGTAAACTTCGTCTCCAAAAATAACCTTTAACGGAAGTACCGCTATATCATAGTTTTCAATATATTCTTTTGGAATATCCGAAACGCTGTCTGTAATTATTTTTACCATAACCCTTCTCCTATCTTAATTCTTTATAGTCGATTTGCCTTATTGCCTCATATGCTGCTACAGCTACTGAATTAGATAAATTCAAAGACCTTACTCTTTCTATATTAAGCATTGGAATTCTCACATTGTTTCTTGGATTAAGAGATAGTATTTCTTTAGTTAAGCCCTTCGTTTCTTTTCCAAAAACAATATAACTTTCATCTTTATAAACTACTTGAGTATGATTTTTTTCAGCCTTTGTAGTGAAAAAATAAAACTTGCCGATGTCCTTATCTTTTATTAAGTCTTCAAAAGAATCATAATAATTTATCGAAACTAAATCTATATAATCAAGTCCTGCTCGCTTTAAATGCTTCTCATTCATAGAAAATCCCATAGGTCTTATCAAATGTAATCGTGCATTTATACAGGCACAGGTTCTTATTATATTTCCTGTGTTTTGTGGTATTTCAGGTTCTACCAACACTATATTTAAAGCCAATTTCCATCCCTCGTTATTCAAACAAATTCATAATAGCCTTTGCAACTCCATCTTCATCATTTGACTCAGTCACATAATTTGCGTAGTCTTTTACATTCTGTTTAGCATTTTCCATAACTACGCCTATTCCTGCTTCAACTATCATACTGATGTCGTTATCTTGGTCTCCTATTGCCATAATCTCGCTAAGTTGTATGTTACATTTTTCTGCAAGCATTTTGAGTGCATTTCCTTTAGAAATATTTTCTGACATTATTTCCAAATTATTATTCCAAGATTGGCTTAGTTCCAATCCCGATATTTTCTCTAACATTTCTTTGGCTTTTAACAGTTTTTCAGGTTTATCATCTTCTATAGCTACAAATTTTAATATTTTATATTCATCTGTACATATATGCGAAAAATCGTCAATAATCTTCATATCTATTATATCTTCAGGTAACGCAGTCTTATTGTTTTCCCAATATTTAAGAGAAGTATATCTGAGTTCTTTTGTAAAAAACTGTTCCTGAGTATATATATGATAATAAAGTCCGCACTCTTCCAAGACTTTACATATCAAATCTGCTGTTTTAGGTTTTATGCTCTTTTCATAAATAATCTCATTATTTATATGGTCTTTTATAAAAGCACCGTTACAAGCAATTACAGGCTTTTCTACTTTAAGCTGTCTGGCAAATATCATCGCTGATGAATAAATTCTCCCTGTAGCCAGCGTAAAGTCTACTCCCATAGTCTTTGCATACTTTATAGCTTGAATGTTTTTTTGAGATATAGTTTTTGACGAATTCAGCAAAGTTCCGTCCATATCACTTACTATCAATTTAATCATATAAATACCTCAAGTGGTTTGTATCGTTGGTATAATTGATTATTCCAAAATTTTCATCATAGGTTATTTTTGAAATGCTACAGTTATCTATTTGAAAATTCCAATGGTATTTATGGGTTTCACCTATAATTTCAGATAAAATACATCTTACGGTTCCGCAATGGGCTACTATAGCGATGGTTTTCTTTTCATTTTGAAATAAAATTTCGTAAAAACAGCTTTTTACTCTGTTATGAAAATCTATTAAACTCTCTCCATTTGGAAATCTATATTCAAATCCATCGTTAATCAGTTTTGACACTTCTTCAGGATTGTTTCTTTTAATTTCCTCAAAGGTCAAAGTCTCAAAATCTCCAAAATTCATCTCAATCAAGCCCCTGTGAACTATAAGGTTTTCTGAAAATGACCTTCCCGTCAGTATTGCCCTCTCAAGAGGAGATGAATAAACACCATCCAACTGTATATCTTTCATCTTTTTTGATAGATTATTTAATTGCTTAAATCCAAAATCACTAATCTTACAATCAGTATGCCCTGAAAATTTTTGACCCAGATTATCTACCGTTTGAGCGTGTCTTATCAAATAAATAACTGCCATAAAACCTCCCCTAAATAATACATAATCAGATACACTGCCTCAGTCAATTCGCAAATAGCTCCCAGAATATCTCCTGTAAGTCCATCTATTATTTTATAAACATGATCCATATATATAAGTGTAAGAAAAATCACAATCACAACTACAGCGATATTTATAATAGCAAAGCTATAATCTTGAACAAATAAAGATATTAAAATAGTCGCAAATATTCCTACTCCAAGTGACAGATAAAAATCTTCAGAAGAAACTTTTCCTATGAAAGTATTTCCCATTCCACTTTTTTTGGCAACTCTTCCTTTATAACAAGCCAATACTGAAGCTATTTTCCCCATTACGGGCATAAAAAACAATCCATAGTAATAACCCTGTGATAAAAACTTATCTGTCAGGGCTATTTTAAAAAGTAACAGCATAAGAATAGCTAAAAGAGCGTTTGTTCCCAGTCTGGAGTCTTTCATAATCTCCAAAATTCTATCTTTGTCTCTATAGCTGTATAGACCGTCAAAGGTGTCTCCTAATCCATCTAAATGCAAGCCTCCTGTAAGAATAATATTAGAAGAAACAAAGGCAAGTGCCCCTATGAAAGTTCCAAAAAGTCTGGAAAAAGCTATTGCAAATATCAGATATAAAACTCCTAAAATCATTCCAACTAACGAAAAATATCTGGCTGATTTATGAAATTCTTCATCTAACTTTCCTGAAGTTTTAACAGGAATCCTGGTTAGGAAAGACAGTAGTGTAATAAATCTCTCCACCTATTATTACCCCTTTATTTTTTGACTTATTCCCGATACTACAAAATACACTTCATCACTATATCTCGCCGCAACCTGATTTATTCTTCCTACTATATCACGATATATTCTGGATAGCTTGTTTTCTGGAACTATCCCCATTCCAAGTTCGTTTGTGACCATAACTAAATTTATTTTATGATCTTTTAATGCCAAAATAAAGGATAAAAGCTCTTCCCGAATTTTTTTCTCTAAAGTATCTATTTCCGTTTGAGTTGCTTTTTCAACATCTACACCGGAGTAAAACATAAGATTATTTACCATAACAGTAAGACAATCCAAAATCACCGTATCTGAATTGCCGGAAATATTAGGAACCAAGTCTTTAAGATTTTTAAAAGCCTCATAGGTTTTCCAAGATTCCGGTCTCTGCTGTTTATGTTTTTCTATCCTTGCTTTCATCTCATCATCAAAGGCCTCGCAAGTAGCAATATAAGAAACTTCATCTCCTATCTCCCTACACATCTGCTCTGCAAAATAGCTTTTTCCGGATCTCGCTCCACCTGTAACTAAAATGATCTTACTCATTGTCTTCCTCCAATGATAGACTCTATCGATATATCTTCTTGGGTTTGTGTTACTACAGAATTATTTACATCATCAGCAGTTAAATCTGTAGTAGAAGGTTCTACTTCAGCCGGTCCTGTTCCGACTCTTACTACCTTTGCTCTTGCAGGGTAGTGATCTCTGGATACGACATTAGTCTGTCCGTTGATACTTTCATAAGTAACGGACTTTACTCCATCTCTACCCGGATCATCTACCACTTCTTTTCCAAGTGGCAAACTCGGATCATTAACATATTTCACCTGTCTTGGAATTCTTTCTACTACCTCAGATGATAAAGTTTTATTTATATGTTTTGTAGTGTCTCCATAAACTCTCGCCGTTACCTTGTTGCCTGTGACAAAAGCCTTGATGTAAACAGGATAATCGTGAGGATTTTTAAATACTAAATCAAGTGCCCCATAAGAAACAGCCGCATCTCTTCCTATAGCTACATAAGTCGAAGGAATCGAATGTGATCTTCTTTGAAGTACATCAAGTCCTGCATACAAAACAGAGTTATATAAAGTGGTAGAAACTTGACATACTCCTCCACCTATACCTTCTTGTAATTCTCCTTTTACTATTACAGGTGCATTTTTATACCCTGCTGCAATACTTATTGCTCCTGTTGCGTTGTTAAAACTGAATTCTTGTCCCGGCATTACAAGCACTGAATCCACCTTGCTGGAAGCTAATTTTATATTGCTGCTTCTTCCTGCAACATTAGCGTTAAAAGTGGTGGTAAATTCCCCTATAATTCCATTGATAGAACTTAATTGTTCTTTTTTCACATTAGCATGGGTTACTTTCACAGGTACTTTGATTATTACGTCCTCTTTTTTATCTGCCAATTCTTTCAGTAATATATTCTTTAAACTCTCTATATCCACCTCATACCCATCTTTCTCAGGGGTAATAAAGATGCCACCGCCATGTTCAGAGTCAACTATAGACACTGAGGCATCCATGGCTTGGCTATCTACTTCCGATCTTATAGTACTAAATATTTCTCCAAAACTCTCATAATTATCATTTCTGGATAATTTCAAGTCAATATTATTGTTATGGTTTAATCTAAAAATAGTTATCCAATCTTCAAGTACATTACCACTACGCCCTATTGCAAAAGCTTCCTGTATAGACTTGTCATAATCATACTCGAAGCCCAAATCACCTAAATTATACTCCCATTTTTTTTCATTACAGATAAAACTGACATTGCTTAACTTAACTCTTTCTTGCAAAACTGCTCTTGCCTGCTCTACAGTAAATCCACTGATATCTACACCATCAACTGAAATTCCAGGATAAATGAAGTTGTCTTGTGTCAAACTATTAAGGTATAAAGTAGCTGATATAGCAATAAGCATGAAACTCACTGCCAATATAATTCCAACTTTTTTCACTGAAAACTCCCCTTCCTTTCATTTTTATAAAATTTACAATAAGTTTGCACTGAGCATAAATCACATATAGGATTTCTCGCTTTACAAGTTCTTCGTCCATGAAAAATAAATGTATGATGAGCATCTGTCCAATATTTTTTAGATATCTTCTTCATCAAATCCTGCTCTACTAAAAGAAGGTCTTTTTTAACAGAAAACCCCAACCTTGTAGACACCCTAAAAACGTGGGTGTCCACAGCTATAGCCGCAACTCCAAAGCAGTTGCTAAGAACTACATTTGCAGTTTTTCTCCCCACTCCTGCAAGTTTTATAAGTTCGTCCATCTCTCCGGGAACTTCGCCATCATAATCTTGTATCAGTGTATGAGACAAAGCTATTATATTTTTAGATTTCACATTATAAAAACCTATGCTTTTAATATACTCCATCAATCTTTCTTCTCCTAATTCGAGAATTTTTTCGGGAGTATTATAGTTTTTAAAAAGTTCTCTTGTTACTAGGTTAACTCTTACATCTGTTGATTGAGCACTTAGTACGGTGGCTACTAATAACTCATATGGTGTTTTATATTCGAGTTCGCACTTTGCGTTTGGATAAGTCTTAAATAAAATTTTTACTATGTCATTATACTTACTCATTTGATACATACCCCTTTATCATCCTAAAATCATTTTAACACAGATACAGGGTTAATCTCCAATAATAATAAAATTTCTTATCAATATATTTTTCCCTCTCCACGCAAAAGATTTATTGCCAAAAATTTTTTTAAACTCTTTATTGCTTATTTCTATAATATCGTCCAGATTAAGCTGTTTGATAACATCATCTTTAGTATGAACTCTTTTTATACCTTCATTATGAGGACATACCATCTGGCAAACGTCACAGCCATATACCTTATTTCCTCTTTTTAAAATTTCTAATTCCTTTTCATTTAGATTACCTTTCTTTTGAGTGAGATACGAAACGCATCTATGTCCACTAAATCCATCTTCACTTAAAGCCTTTGCCGGACAATTTTCTATACATCTTCTGCAATTCATACAAGTCTTTTTAGGAAACTTTTTCTCTTCTAACATCAGGTCAGTTATGATAAGCCCCAAAAAACCGTAACTGCCATAGACCTCATTTATTACCATATTGTTAAGCCCTTTATACCCAAGTCCCGACTCTAAAGCTAAAAATCTTTCATTTAAAGCCCCGTTATCTACTTGGATGGAAAAATAGGCTTCATTGTATTTTTCTTTAAGTTTCTTAGCTATTTTCTTTAACTTTTCTTTTGCCCAGATATGATAATCTAAACCCTGTGCATATACTGAGATGTTAGAATTAAAATTGTGGTTTTCAGTAAGATAAGGAAAAAATATACATATGATGCTGTTTGCAGGTTCAAAATTCAGCCTTAAATCTATATCTTGTTCTTCAAGGTCCAGTTCAAATCCTAACGATTTTCTCTTTCTAAGATAAATTCTAAATTCCTCTAGGCTTTCTTTTATAGAATTTATGTTAATAACAGTATATTGATCCACATTTTCTTGACTTAATATATCAATCATTTTCATCGCCCTTTAATAAACAAAACAATAATAAAGTTTTCATTAGATATAACAAAAAACCGGGCTTACTAAAAAGTTAGACCTCATATCAAGACAAGTAAAGTTGTCTAAATATAAAGTCTAACTCTTTTATTATGTCGCATCATTTCTAAATTTTAGGTTTCAATTTTCATGCAGATAAATTTACTATTCCGTTAATTTTTTCTTTTTTCTTTTCGTATATCCGGAATTGCAAGCGTAATAAAATTATATGGTCTTGTCCCTTCTTTACTATCTTTCTTTTGCCTAGCCTCAAGAAGTTCCATAAGTTTTTTCTCAAGTTCA
>JBHASY010000049.1:0-7902 GCA_041831635.1 Acetoanaerobium sp.
ATTAAGTCTACTCTAAAAGAGAGCGAGATCTATTTAAGTGATGTTTCTCATCTTGATACTAAAGGTCAAGTAGGTAGAGAGATTGAATATTTTTTCAGATATTATAATGATTTACATCCTGTCATGTATATTTATTATGACAGGTATTCATATAAGGGCATAGGCGATGAAAGTCTTAGGATTACTTTTGATTATAATTTAAAGTGTAGAAATTATGATTTAAGTTTGCAAAGCGGCTGCTACGGATCTGATCTTATCGATGCGGATTCTATGCTTATGGAAATAAAAATATCAGGGGCGATACCGATTTGGCTTAATAAAATTTTTACTGATTTGGAAATATACAAGCATTCGTTTTCAAAGTACGCAAATGCTTATAAAATGGCGGTAAAGGAGAATAGTTATGAGCATAGAATTATTGTATAGTACACTGATTGAAAATTTCAACGTGATTAGAGGTTTTGTTTTGGGAATGGCTGTTTCGTGTGTTTTGGGTTATTTTATAAGTCTTATTTATAAGTATAAAAATTCTTATAATAAGAGTTTCGTCATAACTTTGGCACTTCTTCCGATGATAGTTCAGACGGTAATAACTCTGGTAAACGGGAATTTGGGAACAGGAGTAGCCGTAATGGGCGCATTCAGCCTGATAAGGTTCAGGTCGGCACCGGGAGGAGCGAAGGAGATAGCGGCTATTTTTATGGCTATGGCTGTAGGACTGGCTGTAGGGACAGGATATTATCTGTTGGCATTTGTGTTTGTAGTGCTTATAGGTGCAGTTAATATTGTTTATGAAAAATTTGATATAGGAAAAAGCAAAGAAAACGAAAGACTGTTGAAAATAACAATACCTGAAGATTTGGATTATGAAACTTTATTTGATGATATTTTGAGTAAGTATTTGAGCAGCTGGGAACTCATACAGATAAAAACCACAGATATGGGGAGTCTTTTTAAGCTTTCTTATCAAGTTTGTTTCAAAGAAAATGTACAGTCCAAGGCTTTTATCGACGAATTGAGATGTCGCAATGCAAATCTCGAAATAGCTTTGAGCAGGTCTTTGATAAAGGATAAAGAACTTTAGGATTTGTTTTCTCTTATAATAAGGCTTATGCACCGCATTTGCCGGGTTAAAAAAAGCGGATACGGTGCATATTACGATTATGTAAATTGATATTTTTATTAGGAAAAGACCGTCTTTTCAAGGAGTTAATCCAAAAAAATAGGCAGATAGAGGAAAAGACGAAAGTGAAGATAAAGAAACAAGCGTAAAACTTAAAGGCTAAGATATCTCCGGATTTTCTTTAAATTACCAATTTCGATTTGTCCGGGTGCAGTAGTGTTTTTAAAAGATGCAAAGGTTATATCACAGCCGAATTGACCTGCACATACTCTTGAAATTTTGCCAAGGTTACCCATAGATATGGTTATAAGAAGAGTTTTGAGAGTTTTTTTGCAGTAAAGTCCTGTTTCCAGTAATCTGAGCACATCTTCAGAGGATTTCGGCATATATGCTACCTTAGGGATGTCGGCACCCAGCTTAAGTGCTGTTTTTATTTTTTGAATTATATCTTCCTTATCAGGAGTGAGATTAAAGTCGTGGTATGAAAGTATAAGCTTAATATCCGTATCTACAATCATTTTCTTAATCTTATCTATATAATCTTTCCCTTGAATTTGCTCTATATCAATAATATCTACCACACCTGTTTTTATAGAACACTCAATTATTGAAATTTTATCATCTTGAGAAAGATGGCATCTACCGCCCTCCTTATTATCTCTTAAAGTCAAAATAAATATTGTATTTGACAGTTTATCTTTAATAGAGTTTAAGGTATGATATACATAGTCCGGGCTAAGGTTATCAAAGTAATCTAATCTCCACTCCAGTGCGTCAGGATTTTGTAATAAGGCATCGTCGATGTCTTTGATAAATTCTTCAGCATATAAAGATGTAATGGGAGTGCATATTAAGGTTTTATTTCCGCCGATTTCTATATTTTTTATAGTTATTCTTTCTTTGGCTTGGATTTTCATAGTGTTCTCCTGCTTTATTCAGATTTTCACTATTTTAACATTTTAATTTTGATAAAACAATATTTTGAGGTATATAAAATGAAGAAGATAGCTTTTATAGGTATTATGGGTTGTGGAAAAAGCAGTATAGCAAAAGATGTTTCAAAGGATTTAAATATGAAGCTTATATCCGTTGACGAGATTATAGAAAAAGAAATGAATTTGAGTATATCCGATATATTTGAAAAATTCGGGGAACGGTATTTCAGAAAGGCTGAAACAGAGGTTTTAAGTAAGGTTGTTTTAAATGAGAACTGTATCATAGATTGTGGAGGGGGAGTAGTTTTAAACTCAAGAAATATAGATATACTAAAAGATAACGGATACAGTGTAATTTTTATCGACAGAAACCCTGAAGATATATTAAAGGATATAGACGTGAAGAACAGACCTCTCTTAAAGACTGACCCGTCAGCACTTTATAAGATATACAACGAACGAATAGAATTGTATAGAAAGTATGCTGATTTTATAGTTGAGAACGATACAGTGTATGATGATGTCGTTATGTCCGTTAAAGAATTTCTCAAATAGTTTTAAGCTTTTACATATCAGTTTTTCGTGATAGAATATTAGATTGAAAAGATTTATTGAATGTGAAAAAATGAAAAATCGAGGAGGATTTTCGTGGCGAATAAAGCAGTTATTTTAGGTGCTAATTATTATATAGGTTTAAGTACGATAAGATGTCTTGGAGTTATGGGCGTAGAAGTTGCTGCTGTAGATTACAGTTATGAAGGTTCTTATGCTTTTGAGTCTAAGTATTGCAAAGAAAAGCTTATAGGACCGCATTATAAAAAACAACCGAAAGAATTTTTACAGTATTTGATAGATTATGCATCTAAACAAAGCTTAAAACCCGTACTTATTCCTTGTGCAGATCCGTATGTTGAGTTCGTAGACGAACACCTTTATGAATTGAGAGAACATTATTTAATCCCTCAAGATAAGCAGGGAATATATACCAATCTTATGGATAAAGAAAAACTCCATGCTCTTGCAGTGAAAAACTCAGTCAAAGTTCCTGAAACAGTATATGTAAGTGATGAGAATTATTTGGAGAAAGTAGAAAAGGAGATAGGATATCCCTGTGTCGTTAAACCTACTGACTCTCCCAGCTTTGTTTCTACTTTTAGAAGGAAAATGTTTAAAGTAGGCAGCAAAGAAGAATTGATTGAAACAGTAGAAAAAGTACACGAGAAGAATCTCGAAGTAATAGTTCAGAGGATAATTCCCGGATTTGACGACCATATGTATACCTTTGACGCTTACTTAGATCAAAATTCAAAGGTTAAAAATTGGATGACCTGCCAAAAGTTCAGACAGTATCCGATAAATTTCGGAGCCTCCGTATATACAGGGCAGAAATATGTGCAAGAACTTTATGATATAGGAGCAAAGTTTTTAGAAAATGTAGGTTTTAAAGGTTTTGCAGAAATCGAGTTCAAAAAAGATGCTGTGACAGGAGAATTTTACTTAATAGAGGTAAATGTAAGGATAACTAATCTAAACAGCTTGCTGTATAAAGCAGGTATAAATATGCCATATCTGACCTATGCAGAGCTTACAGGAAACCCTCAGCAGCCTTTTGAACTAAAAAAAGATACAGGATTAGTTTTTTGGTATGCATATGAGGATTTTTTTGCTGTAAAAGGGTATATGAAAACAAAACAGCTTAAATTATCTCAGGTTTTAAAATCTTATTTTAAACCTAAAGCATACGCTATATGGGATAGTTCAGATCCTAGACCGTTTTTTGCTTTTAGCAAAACTATTTCAAAGAAAATAACTAAAAAAATTTTTAGATAAGTTTAATTTTAAATTAGGAGGACTAGGATAATGAAGGTTGTTTCTTTATTAAAAGGAATTGAGATTTTAGAGGAAATCAGACCCCTAAGCAGTGATTATGATGTAAGAGGGATAGCCTATCATTCAGGGAATGTAAGAGATGGAGATTTGTTTTTTTGTATCAAAGGGTATAAGACTGACGGACATAACTATTTGCTTGATGCAAAAAACAAAGGAGCTGTAGCGGCTATTGTAGAGCGTATCCAAGAAAATATAAACATTGCACAGTATCTGGTTTCTGATGTTAGGTATTCTCTTGCCATATGTTCTTGCAATTTCTATGGGCATCCTTCAAAATTTATGAAGATGATAGGAGTTACTGCTACTAACGGAAAGACCACTACAAGCTTTATGATTGATAATATATTGGAAAAAAACAACTTCAAAACAGGACTGGTCGGAACCGTTCTTATAAAATTAGGAGACGAGCAGTTAGCCTCTGATTTAACTACACCTGAGTCCCTGGACTTGCAAAATTATATCTATAGGATGAAAGAAAACGGCTTGGGATATGTGACTATGGAGGTTTCATCATCTGCTATCGAACTAAACAGAATAGCAGGAATAGACTACGATGTAGTGATATTTAACAATATCAGCAGAGAGCATATCGATCTTCATAAAACCTATGAAAACTATGTAGAACTTAAATCAAGTCTTGTTACAAATGCAAAAAAAGGTAGTTGGACTATACTAAATATGGATTGTGAACAGGCTGTCTCTCTTTTGAACAAAACTAAGGCAAATGTTTTAAGCTATGGTGTGAACAATGAAAATGCAATGATATTGTGCAAAAATCTGGATTTATCATCCGGAAGAGGTAAGTTTACAGTAGAAATCGTAAAACCATTTTCGATAAATGGATATTTATATAATAATCAGAGTTTTGATATAGAGCTTTCTGTGCCCGGATATCACAGTGTATATAATGCAATGGCAGCAATAGCGACTGCGCTTATTTGCAAGATACCTGTACCTGTAATACAGGAAAGCATGGCTGAATTTAAAGGTGTGGAAAGAAGATTTGAGTTCATATATGAACAGGAATTTAAAATAATAGATGACCATTTTGCAAATTCAGGAAACATAGATGTGACTATGGGAACTTTGGAATTTATGAAATATAACAAATTCCATCTGGTATATGCGATAAGAGGTGCAAGAGGAAAGATAGTAAATAGAGAAAATGCTCAGGCTATAGTAAAATGGGCAAAAAAACTAAATCTAACTGAGATTACAGCAACCAAAAGCGCAGACTATACTACAGAAAAAGATTTAGTAACAGATGAAGAAGTAGAGGTTTTAAAAGAGGTATTAAGTTCTTCAAATGTAAAATTCAAGTTATATGAAAACCTTTCTGACGCTGTAGATGAGGTCTTAAATAATGTAGAAAAAGACGACGTGGTGCTTCTTGCAGGCTGTCAGGGAATGGATTTTGGAGCAGGTGTGGCACTTAAAAAGATAAGAGAGATAAATCCTGCAATATCCGATGAAGAATTGTTTAAACCACTGGAAAACAGAGTGTGTGGAGTAAATTAAAAAGCAGAAAGAGGTTACAGTAATGAATGACAAAATAATAGGTATACTTGGAGGAATGGGACCGGAAGCGACTGCATACTTTTATTTCAAGCTTATAAAAGCAACTCCCGTAAAAATAGACCAAGACCATTTCAGAGTGATAATGGACAGCAACAGTAAGATACCTGACAGAACGACAGCTATTTTGGGAAAAGGAGAAAGTCCTGTTCCTGCACTGATACAGACGGCTAAAACTCTTGAAGCTGCCGGAGTAGATGTAGCTTGTATACCGTGTATCACATCACATTACTTTATAGATGAAATACAGTCAAGCGTAAATTTTAAAATACTAAATGCTTTGAAAGAATTAGATCTTTATATAAAAACCGAGTATCCTGATATAAAAAACATTGGCATAATGGCGACAAGCGGGACTTTAAAAACAGGATTGTTTGACAAATATTTAGGTAGTTTTAACCTGATTTATCCGGATGAAGACAATCAAAAAAATAAAGTAATGGACGCTATTTATTCTTCAGAGTATGGTATAAAAAGCGGAGTGACTGAGGGAAAACCTGTAGATATGTTGGTGCAGGCAGGAGAAACTCTTATAAAAAGAGGAGCACAGATGCTCATATCAGGTTGCACTGAAATAGGGCTGGTTTTAAATTCATCGCATTTTGATGTGCCAGTTATAGACCCTATGGAGGTTTTAATAAAAAAAGTTATAAAATACAGATAAAAAAGACATATCAAGCGATATGTCTTTTTTATCTGTATTTTATAACTAAGCGTTTCTTTTTTTATTGTACTTAGCAGTGATACTACGCCAAGCTTCTGCATTTTTAATTCCAAGAGCTTCAGGATCAAAGACAGGGTCTTTTCCTTCTTTTTTCTGTTGTTCGTAGTCTTTAAGTGTAGCTACACCGACCTTAGTTAAAAGCAAGATAGCTATGATGTTAAGCCAAGCCATCGTACCAACCCCTACGTCACCTAATGCCCAAGCCAAGTCAGCTGTTTTAATAGCACCATAGAATGTCATAACCAGCATAGCAAGTTTTACTATGACAAAGTAAGTTTTATGGTTTTTAGAACCTCTAAACAGGTAAGCTACGTTAGTTTCTGCATAGTAGTAGTAAGCAAGCAGTGTAGTAAAGGCAAAGAAGAACAATGCTATAGCTACAAAGCCCTGACCGAATCCGGGGATTAAAGTATTAACAGCCATTTGAGTAAAAGCAGGACCAACTTCAACGCCAGGAATATTTTCAACTATAAATCCGCCAGCCGGATGTTTAACATTGTACATACCTGTAATAAGGATCATAAAAGCAGTTGCCGAACAAACGAACAATGTATCAACATATACTGAGAAAGCCTGTACAAGACCTTGTTTTGCAGGGTGTGAAACTTCAGCAGCAGCAGCAGCTATAGGACCTGTACCTTGACCTGCCTCGTTTGAATAGATACCTCTTTTTACTCCCCATTGTATAGCAGTTCCCAGTATACCGCCAAACGCAGCATCAGCACCAAAAGCTGAAGCGAAGATAAGTTTAATTACATCAGGAAGCATTCCTATATTTAAAACTATGATGATAAGTGCAACTATGATATAACCTATAGCCATAAACGGAACTATAAGTTCGGCAGCCTTAGCTATACGTTTAGTTCCGCCGAAGATGATGAAACCTAAAAGTGCTACTACAAAAGCACCGGTAATTACAGGAGAAACACCAAATGCAGTGTTAACTGCACTTGTTATACTGTTAGCCTGTACTCCCGGTAGAAAAACCCCAACACCAAGAATAGCACAAACTGCAAACAGTACAGCATACCATTTAATTCCAAGTCCCTTATCTATATAGTGAGCAGGGCCTCCACGATACTCTCCGTCGATCTCTTCTTTGTAAACCTGAGCAAGAGCCGACTCTACATAAGCCGAACCCGCTCCTAAGAAAGCGATAGCCCACATCCAAAATACAGCTCCCGGACCACCTGTTCCGATTGCCGTAGCAACTCCGGCTATATTACCTGTACCTACTCTTCCGCCAAGAGCCATAGCAAAACCTTGAAAAGAAGAAACTCCTGTGTCGGAAGCTTCCCCGTGAATCATCTGATTAACCATGTCTTTAATCAGTCTGACCTGTGGAAATTTCATGATTACAGAAAAGAACACACCCGTACCTAAACATAAATAAATAAGTGCGTTACTCCAGATGACGCTGTTCATCGAGTCTACGATTGCTTGCATAAACATACCTCCTTATGATTTCAAATTTGTAGTAAGTCAAAATATTGCTCTAAAAAAATGTCGTTTTCTGAAATTTTCAACAATTACTACAACTTGAATTCTATCATCATCTATAAGCATTAGTCAATCTAGTAATCAAAAATTTTTATAAAAAAAGTTTTTTATGATATTGGAAAAATATAAGGGATTATCACAAAAAAAAGTTAAAA
>JBHASY010000050.1:0-17819 GCA_041831635.1 Acetoanaerobium sp.
ATACACTTATTAACATACACTGAAAAGCGATAGACCCTGTTAAAAAACTTTTATATCTCAATTTATAACTTTATTTTTATGTTTTTGGGATTTTAGTTTCATTTTAACCGGGTAATATATTCTTAAAATATAAAATCTTAATTTACATACCTAACTCATTACTTTTTTCAAGCCGACTAAGTGAATTAAAAAATATATTTTTCTAAATTTAAAGGAGGAATTTTTATGAAAAAACAGAAAAAATCTGCGTCCGGCCTTGCTGTTGCACTGGCATTGATAACGGCATCTACCACTTCAAATGTCTATGCCGTTACCACAACTACACCATCTACACCTGTAGTAAACGCCACCGCTTCCGGTGAACTTCCGACAGGAGACACAGGAAATAAAGGAGAGCTTAAGGTAACTGCTCCTACCACGCTGTATTCGCTGGATTTAGCCCAAAGCCTTTCTAAGGGGGAATATAAGTGGGAATTCGTTGAAAATGAAAACAATGATTACTATAAACTTTCAAATGTAGTATATGTTAAAAATGCAAACTTTTATGAATGGACGACAAGTGATGCTCGAGGTTCAAAAGAAAATAAAGCCACAGTTCAAAGTATGAATATCTTTGTGCCTGCAGGATATGTAGAAAAAATAGATGATAATGGAAAGCTGGTATTTAATTCAACGGCTATCAACGGCTATACAGTAGAAACGGCACCGATAATATTTGAAAATAATAACGCAGGATATCTGACAGGGTTAAGTTCAGATATATCCGGCGGTTTTAGCGATAACACTGTTTATATGTCAAACGGCTTTATCTATGTAAATGCAGGCTCCAGAGGAAGAGATATCGCACCGTCTCCGGCTTCGGTAGTCGACCTAAAGGCTGCTATTCGATATTTGCGTGCAAATGACAGTGTTTTACCCGGAAGTCTAAATAAAATTATCTCTGTCGGCACCTCAGGTGGCGGAGCAATAAGTTCACTTATCGGAGCGACAGGAAATATGGACGAATACTATTCCTATCTCTATGAAATAGGCGCAGCAGGTATCACAAAACAAGGAGAAAATTATACCTCTACTATCAAAGACGATGTCTATGCCGCACAACTTTACTGCCCTATATCGGACATAGAAAATGCCGACCTGGCATATGCTTGGACGAGATTTGACAGCAGTGTAAATGGCACAGGAAATAATGTATATAACTTCACTGCTTACCAAAAAACCTTAGAAAAAGAATTGGCAGAGGACTTCGTATCTTATCTGAACTCTTTAGAACTAAAAGATAAAGACGGCAACGATTTAACCTTGACTTCTGTTCGTGAAGGAACATATTATGATGCCGTACTAAATGAAATTAGCAAAGCTTTTTTAGCATTTATAGCTGATGAAGGCTGGAAAACTATAAAAGTTTCGCAAGGAATGGGACAACCGTCAACTACCCCATATGCAAACCTTAGTATAGATGAATGGTTGGAAAAAATGTATGGAGATACAAGTAAATGGCTGGAAAAAACTGAGGACGGCGGCTATAAGATCACTGACATGGCAGCTTTCTTGGAAGGGACTTCTCTTAAACGTAACAAAGACATACCCGGATTTGACGATTTAAATCAAAGCAAAGAAGGAAATGCCTTTGGTACAGGAGCAAATGATGTAGTTCATTTTTCAACATCCGTATATAAAACTTTATTAGAAAATGATAAAGAACTTTCAAAATTAGACGGTTATGACGCAAAGTATCTGCCTGCATACAAAGAAGCAACTGATGAAGCTATAATGGATAAGGTCTATCTATACTCTACTATGCAAATCCTCGCCGATGAAGAGCAAAGTTCCGATGTGGCGAAATTCTGGCGTATGCGTAACGGAACTGCAGACCAGCATACATCATTTTCTGTAAACTACAATATCGCCTTAACCTTGCTAAAATATGTACCTGATGTTAATGTCGACTATGCACTTGTTTGGAATATGGGCCATGGTGCAAATGAAGGAACTACCAGAGGAACCTTTGTAGATTGGGTTAACGAAATTTCTAAATAACGGTTCTATTGGCTTAAAAAATAAAATGCTTTTATTCAATAAAAAATTTAAAACCGGGAGGTTATCTTCTATGAAAAATTTGTTTTTATTAACTCTAACTGTTATTTTTATGGCAGTTTTGTTTGTTGGTTGCCAAAACAACTCTTCAAATGAAACAAGTCAAACTTCAAATGACACTAACGCAGAGGTTTCTACAGACGAAAATCAATCAACAGACACTACAGAAAATACCATAGGAACAGTTTCAAACACCATTGCTGTTGATGAAAATTCATTGATATCAGCTAATTCTTCGAAATTTGAACAAAAAACTTATACAGATACAAGTAGTGGACTATCAATAACTTACAGCTTATATCTTCCTGAAAACTATGATGCTTCATCTTCTTATCCGATGGTTGTATTTATCGCTGATGCAAGTACAGTGGGTGATGACGCCTCAGTTTCAATCACTCAAGGAAGAGGAGCCGTTGTTTGGGCAAGTGAAGAATGGCAATCTGTCAATCCCACAATAGTTGCAGTTCCAAGCTATCCGGAAGTAATCTTAGATGACCATGATTCTTACACTACTACAGGTTATGTCGAACTCACAAAAAGATTTATTGATAATTTAATAAGTGAATATGCAGTAGATGAATCTCGTGTTTATGGAACAGGTCAATCAATGGGAGCAATGACCACTATGCTTTTAGCAGCTACCTATCCGGAACTTTACGCTGCCACAATGATAGTTGATGGACAATGGGATATAAGCAAATTATCAGGTTTAGAAAGCCAAAAATTTGTTTACTTTGCAGCAGAAGACGATGAAAAAGCTTGGACGGGTGCACAAGAAGTAATGCAAATGTTCGATACAAACTCAACATATTATGAATATGCACAGTGGGACGGCAACTGGTCTCCTGATGAATTGTCACAAGCTGCTAAGCAACTATTTGAAAAAGAAAATCCGCATAATTTCATTTCGTGGAAAACAGGAACAGTTATACCTCTTAATGGTGGTGCGGGATATCATATGGCATCTTTTGATTATGCTTACAACTGTATAGCTGTAATGGAATGGCTTTTTCAACAACAAAAATAATAACACAAACATTTTCCGGTTTTTTTAGTGCAAATCTCATTATCTCTAAAAACATTAGGATAATTGCTAATTTTTAAATAGATTTTTCTCTAAATTATGAACTGAAAGTGACTGTTGCAGAATGAAAAAACATAATTTTGCAACAGTCACTTTGCTTTAAATTAAAATACCATCTGAACTAATAACATATAAACAATAGTTCCTCCGGCAATAGTAATAATCATTTCTTTTTTCCATATTTGCAGTCCTATTGTCACTGTAGTAGCGATAACTTCAGGTATTGCGTGCGAACCTGAAAACACAGATACATTTTTAAGGCAATACACTACGAGCATCCCAAATATCGCACATGGCAATGCTTTTCCCAAATATTGAACAAATATCGGAGTAGGTTTCTTTGACGAAAATACAAGAAACGGAAGAAATCGTGTCAGCATCGTTCCAAAAACACAGATAGCTATAATAATAATCTGCTGAGTTAGTGTTAAATTACTCATTTACTTGTACCTCCAACTTCATTCGTATATGACTTTTCGATAGGCCGTTTAAAAATAGTAAGAAGTACAAGTATCAAAAGCATTGACGGTATCATAAACGAATCTTTCCCGAATATTATCAGGCAAACCATGGTTGCACCTATTCCGATCAAGCCTGTGTATTTTTTCTTTTCTTTCATAAACTGATCCATGAATATTGCAATAAACATTGCAGTCATAACAAAATCCAGTCCCTCCGTGTTAAAATCAAGCACCTGACCTACCAATCCCCCCACTGTAGCACCTGAAACCCAATAAAAATGATTTAGCAAGGTAACAAAAAACATAAACCATCCATCATCGACATCCTCAGGTATCTTTGCCGTATAGTTGATAGAAAAGGTCTCATCGCACATACCGAAAATAAGATACGGCTTTTTCCATCCCATATCTTTAAAACGATCCAACATAGTAATGCCATAAAAGAGATGCCTCGCCTGAACAAGCAAAGTCACTGCAAGTGTTGACAAAGGTGCAAAATCCGATATCAGCATAGAGACGACTATAAATTCAAGCGAACCGCCGAATATCAATAAACTCATCAACATCGGATAAACAAATGAAAATCCGTCCACACTCATAAGGATTCCGTAAGCAAGTGCAAGAAACCAAAATCCCGCAAAAATCGGAATCGTATGTGGAAATGCTGCTTTTAATGCTTTAATTACCATAATTACTCCTTTAACAATCCTCTGGCATAATCTTTATTTTCTCCATAAATTTAAAAAACCTTCCTCTAATCCAAATAGATCGGATGTCGGAGCGAATCTTCATAAAAAGTGTATTCCGGAGTTTTCAGAGGATACACTATCTCATCCTGATAGTACCAAGGGTCGTCTAAATGAGCAGGATTTTTTAGAAGATGAAACTCCTGTGCAGGCATATATCCCTGTGCCGGTAAATAAGCTTTTTCTCCGTTCTCATTTTCACATATATCGACAATCATCACTACATGTCCCGGACTTCCCCCTTTCAAAAATATATCTCCGATTTGACTGTCTTTTGTTGAAATAGTTTTTGATTCTTTTTCCATAGAAAGAGTAGACGCATAAGCAAACACTACTGTAAGATAATCCTCAAATGTTTCATAGGAATCATCATAGCCTTTTGAAGAAACCCAGCTTATATTATTGCCATTTACCCTGATGCGCTTTCCACTTCTCCAATTTGCATAATCGGCATAAAAACCGCTTACAAAATGAAACCCGATTTTCTCTGCCTGATTACTCCTGTATAAATACTCCGCATATAAACGCATAATTGAATCCGCACATTGCTGCAAGTCTTGTTCTCCTATATTCATAGCAAATACAGCCGTATGTGCTTTCTGATTGGCTTTTTCTCTCTTATCATACAAAAGTACGGCGCCACCATCTTCTTTAAGAGGATATTCACGAATAAACTTACCGAACTCAGAAGTTGAAATTCTGCTATATCCCTCAGGTGTATTTATACGTTTCTCCAAATTCACACCTTGCGGATTAAGAAAATTCGCTTTAACTTCGACCTGCTTGTTTTCTGTATCTTCTTTTTTTATCACATCCGACCAATCCAAAAATGAAGCTTAACAATATTAAAATCGGTATAGTCTTTTTCATAATCACCAACTCCGTAACTTCAAAATTGACAATCTACAGAAATAATTGTAAAATATCTTTAGATTATAGGAGGTGCTATTATGCCAAACATTAAATCAAGCACAGATTTGCGTAATAATTACAACGAAATATCTTCATTTTGTCATGAAACCGGCGAACCAATATTTATTACAAAAAACGGTCGTGGCGATTTGGCTGTTATGAGCATTGATTTTTTTAACAAACTCATGGGCAAATATGAACTATATCAACTCCTAGAACAAAGCGAAGCCGATTTCACAAGTTGTCATACCTTAACTTTTGATGATTCCATGAAAAGTTTAAGAGAGGAACTAAAAAATGGAAAAGTATAAAATCCTTGTTTCTGAAACCTATCACAAAGACCTGAAGTCTATCATTTATCATATTTTACATAATCTTAATGCACCCTTTACTGCCTCTGATTTGCTTGATGAGATAGATGATAAAGTTTCCGGTCTGTCCACCATGCCTTACCGCTTTGGTTTAGTTGACGATGCTTATCTTCGTAATAAAGAGTTTAGGAAATGTCTTGTTAAAAATTACATTATTTTTTATAAGGTTCACGAAAAAAGTAAGACTATACTAATTCATAGAATACTCCATGCAAAGCAAAAATGGCTTGACATCATATAAGTTACCTCCAAAGCTTCAAATATAACTCTAAGAAGAACTAAGGTTCTTCAATTACAAGCTTTAAACCTTTAATTTCAACAGTCGCATCATTTTGAGCAAATAAAAAGCTCGTTAGCATAAGTCCTACCATAAGCACTGTAAAAATTTCTTATGAAGTTATACAAAGAAATCTATAAATGCGTATAAAAGGTGTACAATGAAATAAGAAGAATAACAACCACCCGTTTGGGTAGTTGTTAAATGTGGAAATTTTATATCTCTTCTAATTTTATAAGAAGTTCTCCGGATTTTACCTGCTGTTGCTCTTTTACCAGCACGGCTTCTATTTTTCCTGACTGAGTAGCCACGATATTTGTTTCCATCTTCATAGCCTCTATTACCATGAGACTTTGTTTTTCTTCTACTATATCTCCCTCTTTTACCAATACTTTCAGCACTGTACCCGGTATGCTTGCCCCTATTTCCATTTTATTGTCAGGGTCAGCCATTTGAGTAAATGTAACTTTGTTTTCCTGTCCGCTGTTTTTGTCGTAAATTTTTATCTCTCTTCTGTTTCCGTTTACTTCAAATGCAAGCAGACGACTTCCCTCATTATCTACCTTACCTATGTCAAGCAATTTAATAACGAGAATTTTTCCTTTTGCCAGTTCCACTTCACAAGTTTCTCCCTTTGCAAGTCCGTGAAAAAAGATGTCGCTGCCCATACGGCTTAAATCTCCATATTCCTTGATATATTTTAGGTAGTCCTCGAACACTTTCGGATATAGTGCATAGCTTAAAGCATCTTTCATAGTAGGCTCTATTTTGTGAGTTTTCTTAAGATATAGAAGTATTTCTTCAAAATCTTCATCAGGAAGAAGCTTGCCCGGTCTTACAGTTACAGGCTCTTCTCCTTTTAGTACCATTTTTTGGATATCTTTCGGAAATCCTCCCATAGGTTGCCCCATCATACCTTTAAAATATGTCACTACAGAGTCGGGATATGTCAAGTCCTGTCCTTTTTTGACTATATTTTCGGGAGTAAGGTCGTTTTGAACCATAAAGATTGCAAAATCTCCTACCATTTTTGACGACGGTGTAACCTTTACTATATCGCCTACCATCTCATTTACTTTCTTATACATTTCCTTTACTTCTTTAAACTTATGTCCCAGTCCGAAACTCTCTACCTGAGGTTTTAGATTGGAATATTGTCCTCCAGGAATTTCGTATTTGTAAACTTCGGTAGTTCCTGATTTTAAATCAGATTCAAACTTTGCATAAACAGGTCTTACCGCTTCCCAATACCTTGAGATTTCCTCAATATCATCTTGATTTATGCCTGTAGCCCTTGATGTATTTTCAAGTGCCGCTACCACCGAATTAAGCGCCGGCTGACTGGTAAGTCCTGAAATACTGTTAAATGCAGTGTCTGCTATATCCACCCCTGCCTCAGTAGCCATAAGCACAGTCGCTACTCCGTTACCTGAGGTGTCGTGTGTATGAAGATGGATAGGAATAGAAATTTCTTGTTTTAATGCTCTGATTAACTTGTCCGCCGCATAAGGTTTAAGAAGTGCAGCCATATCTTTAATTCCCAATATATTTGCACCCAGTTTTTCAAGTTCTTTTGCCATATCTACATAGTATTTCAAGGTATATTTATCTCTGCTCTCGTTTAAAATATCCCCTGTATAGCAAATACAAGCCTCTGCAACCTTGTTGTTCGTTCTCACTTCTTCTATTGCAAGTCTCATTCCGTCGAGCCAATTCAACGAGTCAAATATTCTAAATATGTCTATTCCCGAAATCGATGCCTGCTTTATAAAGGCTTTGATCACATTGTCAGGATAATTTTTGTATCCTACAGCGTTACTTCCTCTTAAAAGCATTTGAAACATAATGTTTGGAATCCTTTGTCTTAGGTCTTCTAATCTTTCCCATGGAGATTCATTCAAAAATCTATATGCTACGTCAAAGGTCGCTCCGCCCCACATTTCTAACGAAAAGAGGTCTTTTCCATAGACAGATGTCGCCCTTGCTATACGAGTCATATCTCTGGTTCTTACCCTGGTAGCCATAAGGGATTGATGTGCATCTCTCATAGTAGTGTCCGTAATTAGAAGTTTTTTCTGTTCTTTAATCCAAGACACCAATCCGTCAGAACCTTTTTCGTCCAAGATCTGTTTTGTTCCTGTAAGACCCTCCGGCATAGGCGGTTTTGGCGCTACAGGAACATCAAAGTCTTTTCTGTTTCCCTTTGTTTCATTTACTACCTTTTCACCTATATATCTAAGTACTTTCAATTCTTTATCAGTCTTAGGCGCTATGTCAAATAACGACGGATTGTCAGCTATGAAATGAGTATCACAGATTCCTTTATGAAACTCTTCTCTGTTCAAAACATTGATCAAAAATCCCGTATTTGTCTTTACTCCGGCAACTGAAAGCTCTTTTATAGAACGAATGGCTTTTCTTATGGCATCTTCAAAGGTTCTGGACTGTGCCGTTACTTTAACCAGTAAGCTGTCATAGTAAGGGCTGATTACAGAACCTGTAAAGCCGTTTCCTCCGTCAAGTCTTATTCCGAAACCTGACCCTGTACGATATACATCTATTTTTCCTGTATCCGGAGCAAAATTATTTGACGGATCTTCTGTTGTAACCCTGCACTGGATAGCAAATCCTCTAGGTTTTATATCCGCCTGAGATGAAATTCCGATTTCAGAAGAGTCAAGAGAGTATCCTTGAGCTATAAGTATCTGGCTTTGAACTATGTCATACCCTGTAACCATCTCTGTAACTGTATGCTCTACTTGGATACGAGGGTTCATCTCGATAAAATAATGATTTGAGTTTTTATCAACCAAAAACTCAACTGTACCGGCATTGCAGTAATTTACAGCCTTAGCTATCTTTATGGCGTCTTGGCATATTTGCTCACGCTTTTCAGGCGTAATAGAAACTGCCGGAGTGAACTCTATAAGTTTTTGATGTCTTCTTTGAATAGAACAATCTCTTTCATATAAGTGAACTATATTTCCATAAGTATCTCCCAGTATTTGTACTTCTATATGTTTAGGTTTTTCGAGGTACTTTTCTATGAAGATATCGTCTATACCGAAAGCTTTTTTAGCTTCACTTTGGGCACTGTGAAAGGCTTCCAGTAAATCTTCTTCTTTTGTTACTATACGCATACCTCTGCCACCACCGCCTGCAGCAGCTTTTATCATTACCGGATAACCGCAAAACTTGGCAAACTCCTTAGCCTCTTCATCTGATTTAATCGGCTTTTCTACACCCGGTATAGTCGGGACATTCGCCTGTTTTGCAACTATTTTAGATTGAATTTTATCTCCCAGACTGTCTATCATCTCTCCGGTTGGCCCGATAAACACTATTCCGGCATCAGAACATTTGCGTGCAAACTCGGCATTTTCAGCCAAAAATCCATATCCGGGGTGGATTGCGTCTACACCTTTTTTAAGTGCCAAACCTATTATTTCATCTATTCCCAAATAAGCCTCCACAGGGCCTTTAGTTTTACCCACAAGATAGGATTCATCTGCCTTTGTTCTGAATAACGAGGTTTTATCTTCATTTGAATATATCGCTACCGACCTTATTCCCAATTCCTTACATGCACGAAAAATTCTTATTGCTATTTCTCCACGATTAGCAACCAGAATTCTCTTAAATTTTTTTGCCTCCATGACAGCCTCCTTTTCAAATCTTGCATATTATTGTTTTTAGCAAACATTGTATCTTTATTCTTTCTAAAAAAGTTATAAGATAGATTATATACGTTAAATATTAGTTTTACAAGCATTATTAGGTTAAAATAATAAGTTTGAACATAAAATTTTGTTTTTGTTTGTCTGAATTTCAGCTACGCTTTCTATGAAAAAACATTCCTCAATTGCAAGATAGACGATTTTTTGCAAGATGATTTGAGTTATAAATAAAAAACTACCCTTACGAGCAGTTACACAAAATCCAATTAAAAAATATTGAATTGTGACATGCAATAATTGTAAGGAGGCAGTAAACCATATCGGTTTGCCCTGTAGTTACTTTAATTCAATGTTAAAACCACTGTGATTTGGATACAGTGGTTTTTGTCTGCTTACTTTGTCTTACCTTGAAAAATAGCAGCGACTTGTCAATTAAAATAAATGACAAGCTATATTATGTCCAGTTTTTATTTCTTTAAGTTCAGGACGTTTTTGCAAACAGATTTCCATACGATGCTTGCAACGGCTTTGAAATGGACAGCCCGGCACCACATCCAGCGAACTTGAAGCATCATTTTCTAAAATCTCAATGGGTTTTGAAAAATCCATCTTTATATCAAAAACAGACTCTAACAGAGCTTTAGTGTAAGGATGCAAAGCCCCTGATGCAACATCTTTTCCGAACAAAATTTCTACTACATTGCCTAGATACATAACAGCCACATGATGCGAAAAACTCTGCACTAATGCTATATCATGGCATATAAACCCTATGGTTATATTTTTTTCTCTTTGAATTTTAGCAATGAGTTCAATGATAGTTTTTTGCACAGAAACATCTAAAGCACTGGTAGCCTCATCCATAATTATAATCTCAGGTTCTAAAGCAAGCGCTCTTGCTATTGCTACTCTTTGTCTTTGTCCTCCGCTCATATTATGAGTATACCTGCTTGCAAAGCTCTCAGGCAGTTCCACCATTTTTAAAAGTTCAGTGCAAACCCTTTCTTTATCCGATTTTTTAATGCGATCAAAATTCATCAAAGGTTCGCAGATTATATCTCTTACCTTCATCTTGGGATTAAATGAAGATGCAGGGTCTTGAAATACCATCTGTATATGCTGACGATTAAGTCTTTGTTTTTCTCCTTTCAGTTTTGTAATATCTTCTCCCCTATATATGATTTCACCGCTTGTAGGTCTATCCAAAGATACTAATAATCTCATAAATGTGCTTTTTCCACACCCGGATTCTCCTACCAAACTCAAAGTTTTTCCTTTATACATTTTTAGACTTATATTGTTATTTGCTATCAAAGTTCTGCCACGTGAAGCAGGAAAATGGCGGCTTACGTTTTTTGCCTCAAGAATAACTTCTCCAAAACTACACATATCTTTCCCCTCCTAACGACGGAACAGCTTCAAGCAATGTCTTCGTATATTTGTTTTCAGAGTGGTTAAGAATGTAATCTCTTTCTCCTTGATCTTCTATATTTCCATTTCTCATAACTATAATGTAATCCGACATATATGCCGCCACTCCTATATTATGAGTAACTATAATTATACCTGTTTCATATTCATCTTTGAGTTTCATCATCTGTCTTACTATTTGTGCTTGAGTAGTTACATCTAAAGCTGAAGTAGGCTCATCTGCCAGTAAAATTTCGGGATTATATATCATACTCATAGCTATTCCCACTCTTTGACGCATTCCTCCGGAAAGCTGAAAAGCATATGATTTCATTACATTGTCAGGATTTGGTAAATGCATTCGTTCTAACATCTTAATTCCCTTTTCCCAAGCATTTTTTTTGGAAATCTTTTCGTGTGTCATCATATACTCCATAAACACTTTATCAATCCTTTTTGTGGGATTCATCATAGCCCCGCTGTCTTGAAATATCATAGAGATTTTTGTTCCCCTCATCTCGTTCCATTTCTCATCTGAATAAGCAAGCAAGGACTCCCCATATAAAAGTATATCTCCTTTGGTTACTTCTCCCCCTATAGGAAGTAAGCCTAATATAGCTCTTATAACTGAAGTTTTCCCACTTCCGGACTCTCCTACCAGACTTATAATCTGCCCTTTTTTCATAGACATACTGAAATCTCTTACCACAGGATTGTTTTTATATGATATTGTTATATTTTCTATTTTAAGCATTCCTGTAACTCCTTATTCCGACTTAGGATCTAAAATATCTCGTATAGAGTCTCCGAGCATATTGAAAACTACCACCACTATAAAAATTGCAAGTCCTGGATAAATCATCAACCATGGTGCCGTCTGTATAGAAGCTCTTCCTTCATTTAGCATATATCCCCATTCCGGCGTAGGCGGTTTAGCTCCAAATCCCAGAAATGACAGTGCCGACAGTTCAAGCATCATAGTTCCTATGTCTGTCGCAGCGGTAATAATAAGCGTAGGTAGGGCATTAGGCAACATATACTTCATAAGTATATACGGCGTTTTCGAGCCTGTTACGACGGCTGCCGACACATAATCTCTATCCCTTATCTTAAGCACTAATGATCTTGCAAGCCTGGCGTACTTTGTCCAGCTTACTACAACTATAGCTATTATTGCATTTCTTACACTTGCTCCCATAATCCCAGCAACTGCCAAAGCCAAAACTAAACCCGGAAAAGCAAGCATCATATCTGCTATACGCATAATTACAGCATCTACAACCCCTCTAAAGTATCCCGCAATAATGCCTAATGTTGAACCGATAAAAAAAGTCAACGCTACAACACCGAACGTCGAGGCTAAGGAAATCCTCGAACCATATATTACTCTGGCAAAAATATCTCTTCCCATTTTGTCAGTACCGAATATGTGTTCCTTAGAAGGCTCTAAAAGAGCATCTGCAATATTGCCTTTTAAAGGATCTATTCCTCCTGAAACAACCGGAGCAAATATAGCTGTCAGAATTATTAAAGTTGCTAAAAACAGAAAAATTCGAAACTGCATACGTGCATTCCAAAAACGCATCTCTTTCATCTACATCACTCCTTTAATCTCATTCTAGGATCTATATACACATAAGATGCATCTACAATCAAATTTATGGACATATAAATCAAACACATCCATAACACATATCCTTGAATAAGATTATAGTCGCTGGAAGTAATAGCGGTTACCGCCAGATTTCCAAGTCCCGGATATGAAAAAATAACTTCCACGACTGCCGTTCCTCCCAGCAAGCTCCCCATCGACAAGCCAAGCATGGTAATCAAAGGTAACAAAGCGTTTGGAAAAACATTACCCCAAATGATTTTTGATTTTTTTATTCCTCTGGCTTGTGCTCCTATCACATAGTCTTGACTGATTTCTTCCAATACTGCGGTTCTTACCTGTCTGGTATATTTCGATGCCATTGCTATTGCCAAAGTCAAAGATGGAAGAAACAAACTCATAAAATCTCCGCCTGCACTTATTACAGGAAATATTCTGTATTTGACTGAAAAAAGCAGCATAAGAAGAAGTCCTACCCAAAAATTCGGCATAGAAAATCCTAAAAAAGTCACTCCTCGAATTAAATAATCCATCCACGTATCTTTTTTTAGTGCTGATATAACCCCAAGAGGAACTGAAATAATGAGCATCATCACAAGCGACATAGTCGCAAGTTTAACTGTAGGCATAATTCTTCCCAGTAATAACTGCGTAACGGGTTTTTTCAAAGAATACGATGTTCCGAAATCTCCCTTCATGCAGTTTGAAAGCCAGCGAGTGTACTGTACCAACAACGGGTCGTTAAGTCCCATCTCCTGTCTGGTTTGTTGTACCATCTCCTCTGTAGGCATTACTCCGGTCGCTGAAAACATATTTCTTACAGGATCTCCCGGAGATAAATATGTAAGAAAAAATGTCACAAAACTTATCCCCATCAACACTATGATAATCTGTAAAAGACGAATAGTAATTTGTTTTTTGTTCAAATCTTTCCACAGCCTTTCAATACAAATCCGTTCATTACTAAAATCTGACACTTTAAAACAGATTAAAAATAAAACTTCTCCCTTTATCAAAACTGAATTTGAACAAAGGGAGAATAATTCCTAGTTTGCAGGTGTTATTTCTGTAGTTATCCAGTAATAATCTGCTGTATGAATTTTTGCATTTGCAACATTTTTTGAATAAATCATAGATGAGTTATAGTATCCGTCAACAATTACTACCGCATCATCTATAAGTATCTGTTGCATATCAAAAATAAGCTCTGCACGCTTTGCTGTATCCATTTCTCCCTTTAATTGATTATAAAGTGCGTCATACTCAGGATTTGAATAGCCGCAATATGTGCTTTCAGTAGCCCAATTTGCCATATATGCAAAAGGATCTCCTGTTCCTACAGTGGTCCAGTTATTGTTGTTTAAATCATAATCTCCCGCAGCCAATTTGCTCCACTGATCATCCGATGAACCGTAATCCGCCGTGCAACCTATTCCTATCTCAGCAAGATACTGAATATGAGCATTAGAAAAATCATTTAAAAGCCTGTTTTCATATGAAACATATCTAAGGTCTATATTTTTCCCATCCAGTTCTCTTATTCCGTCGTTATCAGTATCTACAATACCTGCATCATCCAAGAGTTTCTTCGCTTTTTCAGCATCATAAGGATAAGGGTTTTTCAATTTATCGTATCCATAGTTAAGAGTCGATGGAAGTACCGAAAATCCCGGAGTATACAGTCCTCCTATCGTCTTTGACGCACAGATGGTATCATAATCTATCCCCATTACCATGGCCTGTCTTAAAGTTTTATTTGCAAGTATTCCGTTAAAATTCATCCAAGAAAAACCGCAACGAACACCTGAGGCTATGTCTACTGTAAAATCAGGGTTTTCTTGGAAATTTTTAATATCTGAAACATTTGTTATGTTTTCTACCAAATCAACTTGACCGCTTTGAAGCGCCATAGTCTTTGCAGATGCATCGCCCATATACAGTATATTTATTTTGTCGTAAGGAACTTCTTCTCTGTAATTAGGGTTTTTAATCATGGTATAACCTACTCCTACACCGTTAAAACTTCCTATCATATATGGACCTGTTCCTATGACACCGTTATCAAAATCTTTCGTTCCCTCTACATCTATTATTCCCATAGTAGGATGAGCAAGCTGTCCCGGAAGATTCGAATAAGGCTTTGAAGTCACTATCGTAATAGTATTTGCCTCGTCATCTGCCGTAACCTCGGCTTCAAACTCCAAATACTTCTCCGGCTTTGCAGAGCCTGACGGTCCATTTTCTTTTAAATAATCGAATGTCGCCTTGACTTTAGAAGGCGTAAGAGGAGTTCCGTTTGAAAACTTAATCCCCTCCTTTAAAGTAATTACCCAATTAGTGTGTTCATCATTTACAGTGTAACTCTCTGCCAGCCATGGCTCAACTTCCATAGAATCATTAAACTTAAACAGAGCTTCGGTTACTCCGTAGCGCATAGCATTCCAACCTGCATTTTCGTCTAAAGCAGCGTTTACGATGCCGTCTGTGTACATTTGACAACCGAAATTAAGGACCTTTTCTTCAGCTGAAGTTTCTCCTTGTGTGCCTTGATCTGAGCTGCTTCCTGTGCATCCTGTAAAAATAACTGCTGTCATAACTAAAACCATAGCGAACGATAAAATTTTTTTCATTTTTTTCTCCTTCCTTTTCTCAAAATTTTCTTCCCCAAACCATTTTCTTCCCCAAACCCATTTAGACCGTTTTCCCACGAAAAAAAGGTCGGACGCCTGCATCCAACCTTTGAAAACTCAATCAAAAAAACTCTACATTTGCACTTAAACAGATATGGTACTCTGTAGCAATGAAAAATGTCGTTCATCTAAGATAAAGGATTTCTCGTCTTCCGCAAGAACCTATGTAAGAAAACGAGCAGGTCTCCTGACTTAAGCATAAACGCTTTAAACGCCTTCCCAAGTTTTTAAACTCAGTGGCAAAATGTTTAAAACTGGCTATCACAGTGACGGGATCGTCTCGGATTTGCACCGAGTTCCCTTTTAATCGAACAAAACTTCGAACTCATCTTCATTTGACATATCAGTCTACCTATAAACTTTTCCAATCACATATTAACATAACAAAATTAAAAAAGCAACATCTGCATTGATAGTGATAATAAATTTCTATTGTATCAATTTACTTATTAAAAAAATAATCACTTTTACACTACAACATATTGTAACATAAATCATTGACTGATAAAATTTAAACAAAATAAAAATCCGTGTACTCTGAAATATTTTAAAAAATACAAATCGAGAGGGCTTCATCTGTTATGATAGTAATATCAAGAGCAGTAAGACAAAGATAACAAATCTCGCCCGAATAACAGTCAGTAGACTAAAAAATAAGTATATAGTCTCGTATGTTTGACAAGGAGGGATAGTTTATGATTTATTCTACATTTATTATTGTTTTGATTGATTCTATGCCTATTATCATAATGATTATATTGGCTATACTTACACTACATTATGCTTATAAGCTTAAAAAGATCGACGAAGAAAGATTTGAGGGTATAAGAAGTATTGTAGTGCTTGCTTCGGCACTTAAAATTTTCCCTATAAGTTATGAAACGAGTAGTGCATTGATAATATCTCTATTTTCTCTTGCAATTTTTTTATCCAAAGCCGGCCTTAAGGCTGCTGAGATGGAGAAAAACGAAAAACTGAATCAGTCCGAAGAAAACGATATATCAGAAGAAAAATCTCTTGCTCTGTTAGAAGAAAATAATATTAAAACAAAAGAGAAATCTCTTAATTTGTTAGAAGAAAGTAAAATAGAATTAGAAAATCAATCTCTTAATAAGCCGTAGCAGATAGTATTTATAAAAATTTTACTTGTTCATAATAAAGGAGAAAACTATGCCTGAAAACCAAACACAATCAACCGAATACTTGCTTGACAAAACTGAAATAGATAACTACCTCAGTGATTTAGCTGAAAGTCTAAGTATATGTATCGAGAGCCTATTAGACGGAGAAAAGAGCAAATACATATATCATTCAAATAAAATAAAAGAAACCGCATCTCCCGATATATTTCAAGGAATGCATATAGTGATAAAAAACATAATTAAAAATGCATTTTTTTCGATGGAAAACCTGTATATTTACTTAGAATGTCAAAACAACGTAAAAATCGACGAGTATTGCCTTGCAATAAAAAATGACATAGACAAAATGGTAGCGTCGTTTGTTTCCCTGCTTAGAATAGTATATAAATTTGAAGAGGAATACGAATACCTTAAAATCTTGGAAGAACAGTATCCTTATTTAATGCAATATATAGATGTTTAAAATTCAAGATAATATTTAAATTCAAAATGGGATATGAACTATTATGGGGAAAACCGGAAGAAAATTATATCAAAATGAATAAAACTAAATCTTTAGACAACTAAAAGATTTTTCAAGCATTATCTGTATGATATTGATACTTCGTGTTCCAGTTTATAATGACTTTCAAGGTCAAAATATCTTGAAGCATAAACAAGTAAATGATAAAATTTAGACAAAACAAAAACCCGTATATTTTGAAATATTTTAAAAAATACATATATTAATAAGCAAATCATAAGCTTATTAAAAATAAAAATCGAGAGGGGGTTCATCTATTATGAGAATAATATCGAGAGCAATAAGAGAAGTAGGAAGAGAACTATCACGCAGTGCTGAAAGAGCTTCTTCAAGAAACTCAGGCAGAGAAAAATCGGATAACAACTACTCAAATTCAAGAAACTCATCAGACAGATATTCAGACAGACGCACGCAAAGAGATTCTCGAGGCAGAAACATCAGCTATACTCAGTACAGTAATCCCAAGTCTAAAGTATCTCCGTCAGCTAAATTACCTAATGCTCATACCCCGAAAGCCGCTACGCATAAAACCGTTACTACTGCCGTGCCTAAAAACAGTCGAAAAGAAGAAAGAGAAACCTTAAATCATTCAGTTCAAACTTCTGCAAAAGGCACAAAAAACTCGGAATCAAACCCTAATAAAAGCGCTGTAAACAGTACTGAAAAAACTGTAACTAATCAAAACGGAACTTCAACTATGCAAAGTCCTACATTAAAAAATACTCATACTCAAATAATACACGGCAAAGACTCTGACAAAAATATACCCGTTCAAAATAATAAAACTAAAAAACCTGTAAATGTAGACGCCGTAACC
>JBHASY010000051.1:0-49483 GCA_041831635.1 Acetoanaerobium sp.
AAGTAAGTTCATATATTATATTTTTATTAAAATTAGGAGGCTATTATGCAGTGGATTGAAATAGATAAAGGGAACTGTAGTGATTGCTATAAATGTCTTCGTTCCTGCCCATCTAAGGCTATCAAAATAATAAACGGTCGTGCAGAGGTAGTAAAAGAAATGTGTATAGTTTGTGGGCATTGTCAGACAGTCTGTCCCCAGAATATAGTAAAAATAAAATCCAGACTCAGAAATGTGCAAGCAGCTATAGATGATGATTTTCAAGTTGTCGCAAGTGTTGCTCCGTCATTTGTGGGCGCATTTGATATGAAACATTCCGGTCAATTCATATCTGCACTTAAAAGACTCGGAATTTCAAATGTCTTCGAAACAGGAATCGGTGCCGAGTATGTAAAGCAAGAATACATAAAGACACTAAAAACCCAAAAATATAAAAATTTCATAACGACTTCTTGTCCATCGGCAAACTATCTGGTACAAAAATATTTTCCTAAATGTATAGAGTACCTGGCTCCTACCGTTTCGCCTATGCTCGCACATGGAAAGCTGATTAAAAAAAGTTTTCCAAATGCTTTTACGGTATTTATCGGACCTTGCATAGCAAAGAAACAAGAGGCTTTTGAATATAATGACGACAAACAAATCATAAATGAGGTTCTTACATTTGATGAAATAGAAATGTGGCTAAAGGAAACCAATATAGATTTAAATTCCTTGCCTGTAGATGAGTTTGAAAACTCTACCGATATTCATGGAGCTTCGTTTCCGGTAAAAGGAGGTATATTTTCAAGTCTGCGATCCGTATCTGATGTTTACGGCTATCAGTATTTGCAAGCCGACGGTGTCGAGTCCTGTATAAATATACTGGAGGCTTTATCTAATAGAGAGCTTGAAGGCGTCTGCGTGGAACTGAATATGTGCGAAGGTTCTTGTATAGGTGGACCTGCTATGCCTGAAAATCATCCTAATTGTTACGTGATAGAAAAACGGGTAAGGGATTTTGCAAAAAACAAACCTCTATCTACAAAATCTGAAAGAAAAGTCACTGTAGAAAGCCATGAATTAACCAGAAATTTTCTTGAAAAACCTATTTATATGCCAGAACCTACTGAAGAAGAAATCCTCGAAATCCTTCATTCTATGGGCAAATTCAGCGACAGTGACCAGTTAAATTGCAACACTTGCGGATACAGAACTTGTAGAGATAAGGCAAAGGCAGTCTATGCCAATATGTCTGAGATAACTATGTGCCTGCCGTTTGTTAGAAAAAAAGCCGAAAGTATAAGAAATATGATATTTGAATATACACCAAATGCAATATTATTTTTAGACTCTGATATGAATATCATAGAATTAAATCCCAGAGCCGAAAAAATTTTGGAAGTGAATTTTGAAAGTATAAAAGGGCAAAATATAGAAACTATAGTTGGAAGAGATGTTTTGTTCGATATCAGATTGGACAAATCTGCTGTCATACATAAAAAATTATATATAGACTCCAGAGATATATGTATCATTTTTGAGATGTCATATATCAAGGAAGAAAACGTATATATGGTAATAATGTCCGATATCACTCAGGAAGAAAAGAATATAAAGGCATTAAATGCTATGAAAGAAAGAACTCTGGATGCAGCCCAAGAGGTAATAGACAAACAAATGAGAGTTGCTCAGGAAATAGCAAGTCTTTTAGGAGAAACTACAGCTGAAACAAAAATTATTCTTACAAGACTAAAAAAGATTGCTATGGATTAAATTTGCATTTAAATATATTGTTAAAATATATTTACTGTGATATTATATAAAATATATTTACCCTATTATTAAAATATATTTATATGGATATTATTGTACTGTACTTTTTAATTTTTGTTATTTTAGGAGTTTTTATGAGCGAAAAAATATCATTTTTTTCAAAACTTAAATACTTGTTCATAGGATTTGTCCTTTTAGTTATGATAGGCATAGCTATAGGATTGCTCATTACTGTAATTTTAGATACAAGAGAAGCCGAAGCACAAACACTAAAGGAAGTGGAAGAAGTCTCTCCGGAAAAAATTCAGGAAGAAGAATCAGACGAAACCGATATCGAAACTCCATATGAAGAAGTTTCCGATGTAAAAGAAGTTGAAAGTTCTATTTCAGAAACTGCTGAACCCAGTCGTTCAGTTACTCCTGATGAAATTTTGTTGGTAGGCGAGGATATACCTTCCGGAATTTATAAGTTGATTGCAGATGCTCCGACAGCATTTTATAGGATATCTGCGTCTTCCCAACCTGACTTTATAGAAATAAAGGATAATGACGTGTTTTCAAACTTTACCTATGTCAAAATCGAAAATGGAGAGTATTTAACCTTAGTAGATGCTAAGGCCATCCCATTGGAAGAGGCTCCTGTTACCTCTTTTGAAAATGTGTCTACACATAAAAATGCAAAGTATTTGGTAGGCAAAGACATAAGTGCCGGAACTTATACTGTTTATCCTGATAAAATTCATGGATATATCGAAGTCTCAAACAGCCCTATAAGTTCTCCATCAAATACCGTGCTTAGCAATTATTTTTCATCTCCTGTTTCTGTGAGTTTGTCAAACGGTCAATTTTTTAAAATATCACAATCAAAGATATCAGTAAATCAGTAAAAAACAAATTTTAAATATTTTTCTCCGGTTAAATCATTGAACCGGAGTTTTTTATGCAATTACTTCATATTAAAATTTTTCAATAGTAAAAAAATGCTCTATCATATGAGATGAAATCATAGATAGAGCATAACTTTTTAATTTTTACATCATAAATTATTCTTATTACATCATTCCGGGCATTCCGCCGCCCATAGGCATAGCAGGTTCGTCACTCTTGATTTCTACTACTGCCGCTTCTGTAGTAAGAAGTGTAGCAGCAACTGAGGCTGCATTTTGAAGAGCTGAACGAGTTACCTTTGTAGGGTCTATGATACCTGCTTCTATCATATTTACATACTCTTCGTTTAGAGCGTCAAATCCGTGGTCTTTATCTGATTTTCTTACATTTTCAACTATTACAGCACCTTCAAGCCCTGCATTTATAGCGATTTGTTTTAAAGGTTCTTGAAGAGCTTTTAGAATGATTTGGATACCGGTTTTGCTTTCAGCAGTATGTTCGTCTTTAATAAGAGCCTCTACTTCGTTCATTACTGCAACTAAAGCTGTTCCTCCTCCGGGAACTATTCCCTCTTCTACTGCTGCTCTTGTAGCATTTAAGGCATCTTCCATTCTTAATTTTCTTTCTTTTAGTTCTGTTTCAGTAGCCGCTCCTACTTCGATAACCGCTACTCCGCCTGAAAGCTTGGCAAGTCTTTCTTGAAGTTTTTCTTTGTCAAACTCTGAGCTTGTTTCTTCGATTTGTCTTTTGATTTGAGCTATTCTGTCCTTTATAGCTTTTTCTTCTCCCGCTCCGTTTACTATAGTTGTGTTTTCTTTAGTGATCTTAACTGTAGCGGCTTTTCCAAGCATATCAAGCGTAGTTTCTTTTAAATCTAAGCCGACTTCTTCAGAAATAACTCTTCCTCCTGTAAGAATAGCGATATCTTCTAACATAGCTTTTCTTCTATCTCCAAAGCCCGGTGCTTTAACGGCAACTACTTCAAACGTTCCTCTTAGTTTATTTACAACTAATGTAGAAAGTGCCTCTCCCTCCACATCTTCGGCTATGATAAGAAGTCTTCTTCCTTGTTGCACGATTTGCTCCAATATAGGAAGAATTTCTTGGATATTAGAAATTTTCTTGTCAGTAATCAGGATATAAGGTTCGCTAAGCGTAGCTTCCATTTTTTCTACATCAGTTACCATATAAGCGGATACATATCCTCTGTCAAACTGCATACCTTCAACTACTTCAAGAGTAGTTCCCATAGATTTTGATTCTTCTACGGTGATAACTCCATCATTTCCTACCTTTTCCATAGCCTCAGCGATTAGTTTACCGATTTCTTCATCTCCGGCAGAAATCGCTGCAACTTGTGCAATAGACTCTTTGTTTTCGATAGGTCTGGAGTTTGCTTTTAGTGTTTCCACCGCTTTATCTACGGCTTTTTGGATACCTTTTCTAAGCAAAATAGGATTTGAACCTGCAGCTACGTTTTTAAGCCCTTCTCTGATTATTGCCTGAGCCAAAAGTGTTGCTGTAGTGGTTCCGTCTCCTGCCACATCATTAGTTTTAGTAGCAACTTCTTTTACCAACTGTGCTCCCATATTTTCATATGCGTCTTCCAATTCGATTTCTTTTGCTATAGTCACACCGTCATTAGTAATAAGCGGAGAACCGAATTTTTTGTCCAAAATTACATTTCTTCCTTTAGGTCCGATAGTTACTTTTACTGTATCTGCAAGTTTATTTACCCCAAGTTCCAACGCTCTTCTAGCTTCTTCTGAAAATCTGATTTCTTTTGCCATTTTATATTATTCCTCCTACAATATTATAATCAATGTTAATACAAATCTACTCTACCACAGCTAAAACATCGCTTTGTCTTAGTATGGTGTACTCTTGTCCGTCAAGTTTAACTTCAGTTCCTGCATATTTAGAGAAAAGTACCTTATCTCCTACTTTCAGTTCCATTTTGACTTCTTTTCCGTCAACTACTCCGCCCGGTCCCACTTCTACTACCTCAGCCATCTGTGGTTGTTCTTTTGCGCTTCCCGGAAGTACGATGCCGCTTTTAGTTTTTTCTTCTGCCTCTACCATCTTGATTACCACTCTGTCTGCTAACGGTCTGATTTTCATAATAAACATTCCTCCTGTAAATACTGTGTTATTTAATATCTTTTTAATAACGATCTTCTGTTACCAAGACCTAATTTATTTTTAATTAGTTCTTAAATATTAGCACTCTTATATGCCGAGTGCTAACACAATATATGTTATATCATATTTAAATTTTTTTCAAGTCTTTTTTTCATTTTTTTATAATAATTCCGATTAAATCTATCCGGTATAAAAATTCTCTTTAAATTATACTCTTACCTATTTGTTACTTTCTTCCTATTCCTTTTTCTCTTGCATAATAAAACAGATATTGCTGAGCTATTCCGGCTTTATCTCCAAATTTTTCTATGCCAAATTCTCTGATTTTTTTTAAGTCCTTTATTTCTTTTTCAATATAAAACTCATGCATTACTCTTTGCACCCACACATCTACAGGAAATACATCGTACTTTGAAAGTCCAAACAGCAAAATACAGTCCGAAACCTTTGGTCCTACTCCATTTATCCTCATCAGTTCTTTACGTGCCTCATCTGTAGGCAGATTTACAAGTCCATAAATATCCATTTGCCCTAAGCTTTGTATACGGCTTGCCTCTCTGATATAGTCTTTTCTAAAAGCCACCTTGGAGTCTATAAGCACCTGTTCATCACAAGCAGAAAGAGCCTTTGCAGTAGGAAAAGCATAATATTTTTTCCCTCTATACTCTCCTATCTCTTCTCCTAAAGATTTTGATAAGAACTCCACACTTCTTTTTATCATCGGTATAGCATTTCTGGCTGATATTATAAAGGAGATTACCATTTCAAAAGTATCTTGTTTCAAAAGTCTAATTCCATATCCGAACTCAGTTGCACTTTTTAAATGCTCGTCCATCTTTGCAAGCTCGTCTTTTATTTTTGAATAATCCCTTTCCATATCAAAGTAGTTATGCCATATGCTATGGTAATCATCCATGTTTGTATTGTCAAGTATTAAGGTGTCTTCCTCCAGTTTTACGTTGATTACTCTTTGATTTGCAACTCCCGTATATGAGCCGTCTTCTTCTTTATCCCATCTGAAACACTGCCCACATTCAAATATATGCTTTGGCTCAAAATCCTTTATCTCATCTATTATTACTCTATTCTTTTCCTGATACAGTTTCATTTTTCACACCTCACGATTATTTTTGCCCATTTTCAGCTTTGCTCCATAGTAGTATAATAAATGTGATTTGTATTAACTATAAGGAGAATAACCTAATGGAACTTTTTAAAAACACTATAAACAGTATAACAAATTTAAACAAAGAAATGATGAAAAAAGCACAAGAAAGACAAGATTTACTTATAAAGCCACAGGGTAGTCTTGGAAAGCTAGAAGAAATATCTATTCAGCTTGCAGGAATTTACGGTCAGGAATTTTATGACACCGGTAAAAAAGCAGTCATAGCCTTTGCAGCAGACCACGGAGTATATGAAGAGGGAGTCGCACCGAATGCCCAGGAAATAACTAAAATCCAAATCCCGAATTACGTAAAAAAAATAACAGGTGTAGGTGCTTTAGCCAAATTTGCAAATGCAGATGTCTACGGGGTGGATGTAGGAGTAAACTGCGACGAAGAACTCGTCGGAGTAATAGACAGAAAGATAAGAAAGTCTACGTCTAATATGGCTAAAGGTCCTGCAATGAGTTATGATGAAGCTGTTACTTCTATCGAAATCGGTATAGAGGAAACTGTAAAACTGATAGATGCAGGCTACAAAGTAATAGGCATAGGTGAGATGGGAATAGGAAATACCACCCCTACAAGTGCTATCATATCAGTATACGGAAACTACGAACCTATAGAAGTGACAGGCATAGGAGCAGGACTTAACAGCGAAGGCGTAATTCATAAAGCAAATGTGATAAAAAAAGCTATCGAACTTAATAAACCTGATAGAGATGACCCTGTAGATGTCCTCGCTAAGGTAGGAGGATTTGAAATAGGTGCTATGGCAGGAGCGATACTGGCATGCGCTTCCGGAAAAATTCCTGTAGTTCTCGACGGTGTCATTTCTTACGCCTCAGCTATACTTGCTATAAAGCTGAACCCTTTGTCGAAGCTATATATGATTCCATCTCATTTTTCTGCTGAACCTGCCTCAAAGAAAGCTTTTGACCTACTGGAACTGTCTCCTATGCTCCAAATGGATATGAGACTGGGTGAGGGTTCCGGCGCTGCACTTTGTTTTAACATAATAGAGGCTGCAAACTTCACTTATAAAAATATGTATACTTTTGATGAAGCAGGATTTTCAGTTTAAAAAATTAAGCTCCATTTCAAAATTTATACATTTATTTTGTGAAAATTTAAGCTATAATCTATATTAGAGAGAAAATTCTTCTCTAAATAAAATATTCTATCATAATTAAGGAGGGATTTTATGAAAAACAAAAGATTTACGTCATTCGCTTTAAGTATCACTATGGTACTTTCGCTTGCACTTTTTAATCCTAGTTCTATTTTTGCCGATGATGCAAAAGAACTTGTTATTCTTCACTTCAACGATACTCATGCAAGAGTTAAATCAGTTGAAAAAGAAGGAGTAATAACAGCTGTAGGCTTTGATCGCATCGCTCAGTACAAGCAAGATCTGCTAAAAACAAATAAAAACGTACTTATGCTGGACGCCGGAGATACTCTTCACGGACAGCCTATAGCAACTTTAAGCAGAGGAGAAAATATAGTTAAAATTCTAAACCTTATGGGTATAGACGCTTTCACTCCGGGTAACCACGATTTTAACTACGGCTTTGCAAGATTACAAGAATTAGAAAAAACTATGAACTTCCCTGTTATATCTGCAAATGCTACAGACAAATCAGGCAAAGAAGTTTTCAAGCCTTATATAGTAAAAGAAATGGACGGATTTAAAGTAGGTATCTTCGGACTTTCCACTCCGGAAACTGCATACAAAACAAATCCTAAAAACGTTGAAACATTGGATTTCACAGATACTGTAGAAGCAGCCAAAAAATCTGTAGAGGCACTGAAAAAAGAAAACGTGAATGTTATCATAGCACTTACCCACTTAGGTTTAGATCAAGGCAATGATACTTCAGACAAGGTAGCAAATGCTGTAGACGGCATAGATTTAATAATAGACGGACACAGCCATACCACACTGGAAGAAGGGCGTATGGTTAAAAATACTCTTATCGCAAGCGTCGGAGAATATAACAAGGCATTCGGTATAGTAACACTAAAAATCGCAGATGGCAAGGTTTCAGAAAAATCAGCAAGACTTATGCCGGCAGCAGACACTAAAAACATCGCTCAAAACCCTGAAATTGTATCTCTTCTTGCAGGCATAGATAAAGATCTTGATGAGATCCTGTCTGAAAAAATAGGTACTTCAACAGTTTTACTTGACGGAGCAAGAGAAAATGTCCGTACTAAAGAAACCAACTTCGGTCAATTGGTCGCTGACGCTATGCTTGATGCTACAAACGCAGAAGTTGCTCTTACTAACGGTGGAGGTATCCGTGCTTCCATAGAAGCCGGAGATATAACAAAAAATCACATAGTTACTTCATTCCCGTTCGGAAACTATTTAGTAACTAAAGAAGTAAAAGGAAAGGACATAAAAGCCGCACTGGAGCATGGACTTTCTAAATATCCTGAGCAAAATGGAGGCTTCCCTCACACTGCCGGGATTACATTTACTTTTAACACTGCTAATCCTGTTGGCTCAAGAGTAAGCGATTTAATGATAGGAAATTCTCCTGTAGATATGGAAAAATCTTATCTATTTGTAACAAATGACTTTATGGCGGCAGGCGGAGACGACTACACTATGCTTAAACCTTATGCTACAGTAAATGAATATGGTGCATTTGACGAAATCCTGGTAAACTATATCAAGAATATAGGTACAGTTTCTACTACACTCGTTCCTAGAATGACTGTAAACGAAACAGCCACAGAAGCTGCTGAACAGCCTGCAAAAGAAGCGTCAACGGCTCCTGCTCCTGAACCTTCTCAGGTTCCACAAGATAACAAAGTAATAGTTCCTGAACCTTCAGAAACTATGATATATGAAGTTGAAAGTGAAATGAGTATGTTCGAAATTGCTATGGATAAAGGATATGTTTGGCAGCACATTTTAATATTAAATCCTGAGATTTCTAATCCAATGTTGCCACTAAAAGCAGGGCAAGTTATCAAACTTCCCAAATAAAACATCTATTAAAAAGTGTAACTTCAAAATATGAAGTTACACTTTTTCTCGCATTAAAACAAAATATAACATACTCTTCTAATGAGCCTTAACTGCAATATAAAAAAGAAGCAGCGGCATTTTGATTACCGTTGCTTCTTTTTTTAAATACTAAATGTTAAATCTATCGTAAGTTGAGTAGCAGTCTAAACACAACTTTTTTTCTTCAGATAAACGAATCCAATTTGAACCCGTACTTTCGTCGCAAGCGTCGCAAACATAAGAATCAAAAATTCTGGCTTTTTCAGGAAGCTTTATTGTAGCTTCTTTTACATCAAACATCTCTTTTGAACTGCAACTTTTATAGTATTCAAAAGACTCTTCTCTTGTCATACCGTCAGGTTTGGGTTTCAAAACAAGCCTTACGGATTTTCCGGTCTTACGATCATAAAAAGAAAATGCCTGCTTACCACGTATATGAAAAAGCAAATTGCCTTTTCCTACACTGCAACCGAGAAGCACCTGAACGGCATCTACACCGCAGGCATCATTTTCAGAGATACACACAATATCCTCATCAAAAAATATCTTTTTGTCTTCATCATAAACAGCAGGAGATTTCACTTGCAAAAGTTCCATAGCATATAAAGACGCTTTATAGCCTATTGTCAAACCGCCACACTCATGCCCGTGAAACTCAACACATTTTTCCCATAATTCTTTATTTTCCATATTATATACCTCCTGTTTCACCATCAACCAAAACCATATGCTGTCCGGAGATTTCCTCTACACAGCCTTTTATCCCATATACAGTTTCCAAAGCCTGAGAATCTAAAACAGAGTGGTCTCCGTAGCGATAAACTCTACCCTTACTCATAAGTAAAAACCTGTCACAATAACGTAAAGCCAAGTTCAAATCATGAATAACAATAATTGCTGAAATTTTATCTTCACGACATATACTATGCACAATATTTAATACCTGATGCTGATTTTTGATATCCAAACTACTTGTCGGTTCGTCCAGCAATAACACTTTCGGTTCTTGAGCCAATGCCCTTGCCAACATAACTTTCTGCCTCTCTCCACCACTTAACTGGCTTAGAAAACGTCCTTGTATATCTCCTACAAGGTTTAGACGTTGCATCACTTTATGAACTATCTTATGATCATTCTCATTAAACCCCCATTTCATATATGGCCTTCGTCCCATCATAACAACATCATGAACAGTCATATGAGTATTCGGAACACTTTGAGAAACAAAAGCCACATGTTTGGAAACTTCCCTTATAGGCATAGCTAAAAGATTTTTTTCATTTAACATCACACGTCCCGAGTCGGCACGAAGAATATGGTTCAGACATTTAAGCAAAGTACTTTTTCCTACACCGTTATTACCTAAAATCGCCAAAAATTCTCCCTCTTTTAACTTAAAAGATATGTCCTTAAGCGTGCACGGATAGCCTTTATAATGGTGACTGATATTTTCTACACAAATCATTTTTGACCTCCGTTTCTCAAAAGCAAATACAAAAACATCGGACCGCCTAAAAACGAAGTAATCGCACCGATAGGAAGAATAACCGGACTGATTGCAACTCTTGCAAACAAATCGCTTAAAAGCAAAATAGCAGCTCCTGTAAGAATAGAACCGGGTATCAGATAAACATAATTATTTCCAACTACCATACGAACAATATGTGCGGCTACCAATCCTATAAAGTTAATAAGACCTACATTGGAAACTATAACTGAAGAAGTCAGACAGCAAAGCATCATATTTATCAATGTCATGCGCTGAACATTTATTCCAAGACTCATTGCAGTTTCAGTTCCGCTTAGTAAGGCATTGTAATCCCAACGATAAAAATAACAATATATCGACAAAAAAACAACAACTGCAAACATCAGTTTTATATCTTCCCAACCGGCACTTCCCAAATTTCCGAACGTCCAGTACACCAATGTCGCAAGTTTAACCTCGTCCGCAAAGTATTGAATAAGTGTAGTAGCTCCTGTAAACATAGAACTGATTGCAACACCTGCCAACACTAAGCCACCTGCAGAAATATTGCAAAATCTGGATAAAGCGAGAATTACCACAGCTACTGCAATAGAACCCGAAAAAGCACATAGTGAAACTCCTATACCAAGTTCTCTTTGTGCACCGAAACCGAATACGACAATTGCTACAGCAGCTCCGAAACTTGCTCCCTGAGAAACACCCAGAGTTGACGACGAAGCTAAAGGGTTTTGTAAAATCGCCTGCAAAATACATCCTGTCAGTCCAAGCCCCGCACCGGAAATTATAGCTGTACAGATTCTTGGAAGACGGTTATTTTGTACAACTAAATTGATTTTATCATCTGCAGAAAGTCCGAATATCCCTTTTATCAATTCAAACACAGAAGTTTCATAAGAACCTGCCTTCATAGCTAAAATAATTGAAAAAAACAAAATAACACTCATAATAAGCAAAAACGCTCTGCTTTTTCTTTGATTACGTAAATATTTAGTATTTGTCCTCTTATTCTCCAATAGTAATCGGGCGCAACTCATAACCTGCCTCCCTCAAATCATCATATGGATTAGATGAAAGCAACATATTAAAGATTTCTCCTACTTTGCTTTCCAAATCCACATCGGCAAACTGTTGCGGATACATTATGCAAGCGGCATAATAAGCGTCAACCAATGCCGTTTCCAAATTCGATGCCGAAGAACGAAAAGAAATCTGTGAATAGACCTTTCCTTCCTTGACTGCCGTCAAACTGTTGTAATAATCCGGATTGTTCGCATAATCTTCCTTTATAAGCTGCATTCCGTTAAAATCTATAAAAATAATCTCCGGATCCCAGCTTAAAACCTGTTCAAGATCTATATCAAAAGCTCCTTTTTGATCCGTTTCATTGGCAAGGTTTTTTGCATGAATAAGCTCAAAAGGCCCGTAATACGCTTCTGTCCCCTCAAAACCGTGAGCTCCTTTGAAAGAAACACCGCACACATACACACTTGGTTTTTCTTCATCAGGGATATCGGCAGTACGGGTATGAAGATCATTTGCCAAGTCTTTAAGATAGGCTGTCAATTCTTGTGCCCGATTTTCTTTACCGTAAAGTTCTCCCATTATTCTGATTGTTTCGTAAGCTTTATCATCAAGAGTGGTATCACTTCCGGGAACCACTACTACAGGAATGCCACATTTATTTTGAAGCTCGTCAGCATCCACAGACGCATAGGAAGACATCACGATGACCTGAGGATTTACGTTTATGATTTCTTCCACATTAGGCTCTCCATTAGTTCCGATTATAGGAAGATCTTTAAACTTGTCAAAGTTCACATAATTATACAGTCTGGACATACCCGGTTTCGTTTCATAATCCTCTACTCCTATGACCAAATCCTGTGCTTCCATATAACAACTGTATCTGAGTGCTCCTACACCCGTACAAACTATACTTTCAACCTTTTTCGGAATCTCAACTTCCCGTCCCATAGAATCCACTATAATACGTGTAGATGCTTCCTCCTGAGCAGTTTCATTCGATGTTCCCGCTTTTGTCGAATCTCCTCCTGAATTTGTACATGCAACAAGAACAAATGTCATCGTCAATACAAAGAAGAGTGCGACAATTCTTTTAAAGCTTTTCATTTCTTTCTCCTCCTTAATATTTATTATTAACCGCAATCATATCTGCCGAAAAGTCTTAACGGTATCAACGATATAGCGAGTTAATTCAATTATTTAAAATCAAATATATATTGTGACGTTAAATTTATCATTTGGTTAATTACAAAAAAAGGTATACGAATCCTCTTTGAACATTCTTTCAAGAAGATCGTATACCTTCGCCAGCATACATTTACACCTTATATAAAAACATTAAATATCAACTCTTCAGAGCTTTTTTACCGTCTTCATGGCGGTCTTTAGACTATCCACATATATTATGCCACTTTGTTTTCACAAAGTCAATTTAAGTTTTACAAACACTTGCCGAATTCATCAATTTCACATAAAATCTAGCTTATCTCTCTTACTTCGTACCCGAACTCTTCTACCGCTTTCTTAAGCACCTCGTCAGCTACATCTTCATTTAACTCGACTACCGCATTTTGGTCTTGAAGCGATACCTGTGCACTTTTTACCTGTTTTAATTCTTCTAAAGCCATCTTCACATGGGCAACGCATTTATGACAAGTCATCCCGAATACCGAAAGTGTTTTTTTCATAATATCCTCCTATTTTATACCCTTATGGGGTAAGTTGTTTTCATTATATCACAAGAGGAATATTTGTAAAATATATTTTTGTCTAGTCCATTTTTCTGCTTCCGGGCTTTACTACAGGAGTTCCTTCTTTGCAAAGCGGACACTTTTCTGCGTCAAATGTGTCTATCTCCACTCTTAATGAACTGATAAGAGGAAGTTTTAATTTTTCATTCGTTCTATCTATGATAGACGCTATAGCTATTACCTTTGCTCCCATAGATTCAAGAAGTTCCTTTACTTCCATTGAGGATTTCCCTGTTGTTACTACATCCTCACATATTACTACCTTCATATCCTCTTTTACTTCAAATCCTCTTCTAAGAGCCATTATATTATCTACTCTTTCGGTAAATATAGCCTCTATCCCCAGCTGTCTGCCAAGTTCATAAGCTACGAGTATCCCTCCCATTGCAGGTCCTACTAATAAATCTATCTTCATATCTTTCAGTTTTTCGGCTACAGGTTTTAATATCGCCTCCGCTTTATCAGGATAGCGAAGTATTCTTGCACATTGCACATATCTGTTTGAATGTTTTCCTGAAGATAGTAAAAAATGTCCCTCAAGAAGTGCATCTGTCTGTTTTAATAGTTCTATCATTTATATTATCCCCCTTATTTCGTCCAGTGATTTGATATTTTCATCTTTCATAAATACCTCTATACCTTCCACAATTTCTTTTCCTGCATACGGGTTGATAAATGAGGCTGTTCCAAACTGCACCAGATGTGCTCCTGCCATTATAAATTCTATAGCATCATCGGAGGTGGTTACCCCTCCCATACCTATGACAGGTACTTTCACCGCCTTTGATACCTCTCTTACCATTTTTAAGGCTACAGGTTTTATAGCAGGGCCTGAAAGTCCGGCATATACATTGTCAAATACTGCTTTTCTCTTTTTGATATCTATTTTAAGAGCAGAAAAGGTGTTTATAAGCGAAATTCCGTCTGCTCCTTCATATTCACAGGTCTTTGCTACATTTACTATGTTTTCTGCATTTGGAGAAAGCTTTACGACCATAGGAACGGTAAGAACTTTTCTTACTTCCTTTACTACTTTTTCTGCTCCCTCACAGGTAATTCCAAAAGCTATTCCACCCTCTTTTACATTTGGGCAAGAGATGTTCAGCTCGACTAAATCCACTTTTGTATGAAGTAATGAAGATGATTTTTCTTTTACTTTTTTGTTGTGCTCTTCTATCAGCCTTGCTCCCTCAATATAGGTTTCAAGTGTCGAACCTCCCAGATTTGCTATTTTTACTGTATCTATACTTCTCATCTGTTGTAATTCATCTGCTAAAAAAGACTCAACTCCAGGATTTTCAAGTCCTATGGAGTTCATTATCCCTCCTGCAGTTTCTGTTATTCTAATTCCTGTATTTCCTCTTCTTGCTTCTAGGGTTATTCCCTTTGCCGAAATCCCACCTAAAATAGACGGGTCGTAATAGGTTTTATACTCCTGCCCGAATCCGAAAGTTCCGGATGCAGCTATTACGGGGTTTTTAAAATCCAGATTAAAGTAATTTGATCGCATCATCGTAGCTTACCTCATTTCCTTTAAACACAGGTCCGTCTTTACATACCTTTACCCTCTTTTTCCCTACATCACAGGTGCACGAAAGACACGCCCCTACAGCACATCCCATATGTTTTTCGAGTGATACATATACGTTGCTGTGTTTTTGAGTTAGTTTGTACATCATTATTTCGGGTCCACAGGTCATCACAGCATCATAGATAGAAAAATCCAGTTTTTCACTCATATCGGTATCTATATGAATGGTCGTAGGTGCACAGGCTGAGTATAATTTTTCTAAATTCTGTTTTTGCTCCTGTGTCAAATCTCTGCTGTTTAGCCCCAAGTGAATTTCTGCATTTTTCAGTTGCTTCGCCAAGTAAAAAAGAGGAGCGATTCCCATTCCACCCCCTATCAAAGCGACTTTTTTATCTTTATATTCATCGAAAGGGTATCCGTTTCCGTATGGTCCGTAAAGAATTATCTCATCGCCTTGTCTGAGTTTTGAAAAATACTTCGTGCCTTCGCCTACAATTCTGTACATAAAAGCAATTTTGTCAGACTCTATATCAAACACGCTTATAGGTCTGGAAAGTGTCATAAATGAACCTACTCCCCTTAACATATAAAACTGTCCGGCATTTGCCTGAAAACTTCCTTCTATCGTCATAATATAAAAATCTTTTCCTATTTGCTCATTGGAGATTATTTTATACATTCAGACAGCTCCTTTGCTAACTGCTGCGCTCTTTGGCTTAAAACTTTTCTAAAATCGCTTTCTTTTATTCCTGCCGTATACCCTCTTGATACGTTTATTACACCGTTTTTATTTTCGTGAATTAAGGCTCTTATGTCTTGGAGATCGGCACCTTGTGCTCCATAGCCCGGAATGAGCAGGTATGTGTCCTTGCTGTTTTCTTTTAAACTCTCTATGTCTTTCAATTCATTTACTCCAACTACTGCCCCTAATGGAGAAAATTTGTAATCTCCGCTGATTTCCCTGCTCCAATATTTTAACTTTTGAAGCACACTCATATACAGCGGCTGTCCGTCTATGATTAAATCCTGAAAATCTTTCGAACCTTCATTTGAGGTTTTCGCAAGCACAAAAGCTCCTTTTTCTTTTGAGAAAAATTCAAAATACGGAGATATTGCATCTTTTCCCATATATGGACTGAGTGTTACTACATCTGCTTCAAAATCTCCACTAAGATGTGCTTTTGCGTAAAGTCCTGCTGTAGAGCCTATATCCCCTCTTTTTACATCAGCTATCACGATTTCTCCCAGTGAACGTATATACGACACTATCCTCTGATACGCTATCATACCTTCTAAGCCCTCAGCCTCGTAGCAGGCTATCTGAACTTTGTAACAGGCTGCGTACTCCTTTGAGGCATCTATCGCCTCTTTTGCATATGCTACCAGCTTATCTGAAGTTTTGGTCAATGAATTTTGCAGTTCTGTAGGCACATGATCCATTCTTAAATCTATTCCTACACAAAAAGGGCTTCTGCTGATTGCCCTTTCTTTAATTTTGTCCATTATCATATAGGATATCTCCTTTTCTTATCGTTTTATCAATTACCGCATACACTGTTTCATTGTCAAATGGTGTATTTTTCCCCTTTGATTCAAATAAATTGCTGTCTATCACAGATTTTTTTTCTTCTATTACCGTCAAATTTGCCTGTATTCCTGCTTTTATCAATCTGGGAGTAAGTCCTAAAAATTTTGCAGGATTTGACGAAAGCAATTTGCTCAAGATTTTCAGAGATATTTCATTGTCTGCAAATACCTTGTGACATAGTGAAAATGAAGTTTCTATACCTGAAATTCCGGGTGCGTTATTTGCTTTGTCAGAAGCTGTATGAGGTGCGTGGTCTGTCGCTATAGCATCTACATAACCGTTTTTTATGCTCTCTATAAGAAACCTTCTATCTTCTTCTGTAGCAAACGGAGGATTGACCCTGTAGTTTACATTGCTCGCATATATATGATGCGGAGCTGCCTCGACAGTTATAGGCAGTCCCTCCTCTTTTGCCTTTATAATCGCCTGCATAGAAGCTTTTTTACTTATATGGCAAAAATGCATATTCCCGCCTGTTTGCCTTACTAACTCCAGATTTCTTATTACCATTTGAGTTTCTTCTTCGCTGTGATCCAGTATGACAAAGTCGTGCCGTTTTGATGCAATAAGAGCATTTTTCATAAGATTTTCATCATCTATATTTTTCCCGTCATCAGAGAAAAATCTTGTTACTTTTCTGTTTTCTTCAAAGTCTACCGGTTCTTTGCCTTTTAAACCCTTAGTTACTGCGCTTACCTGTAGCATATTTGTCATACCGAGTGAATTGTTTTTTTCTATTACCTCTGTTATCAGGTCTTTATTGTCTATTGCAGGGTTTGTGTTTGCCATAGCAAGAAAGTCCGTATACCCGCCTTTTATAAGTGCTTTGTTAGCAGACTCAAATGTCTCTTTATGTTCTTGCCCCGGATTTCTCATATGAAAGTGTAAATCTACAAAAGCCGGCATAACTATTTTTCCGGATAAATCCAACTCGATGATATCCGATTTTTCTCGGACATACAAATCAGGAAGCTGAGCTTCCTGATTTTTTTTAGTTAAATAGTTAATTATTTCGGCTTTTCCTATCAGCTTTATCTCGTCTAAGTCTATAAGGATATCATCTACATAGTCAGATACCTCGTCTATTATGCGGCAGTTTCTAAGATAGAGCATAACAGCCTCCTTTATTATACTGCATAGTAAGTATCACAATACTCACAAGCGTAAACGTGATTTTCTTTATCGAGTAGCCCGAATCCTACTTTTTCAAGTTTTTCGTGGTTTGATACGCATTTAGGATTACTGCAACTTGAGTATAGTTCGTGTCTATGTTCTTCATGGTTTTCAGCCGAATTTTCTTTTTCAGTTACCATTTTCAGGATAAGAGCCATACGCACATACATTCCGTATTTAGCTTGCGGGAAGTACACCGCTCTTGGATCTGAATCCACATCTTCAGAGATTTCATTTACTCTTGGAAGCGGATGCATTACTATCATATCGCTCTTTGCAAGTACCATCTTGTGTTTGTTAAGTATACAAGAATCCTTTAATCTTTCGTACTGCTCAGGGTCAGCAAATCTTTCTCTTTGGATTCTGGTCATGTAAAGCACATCAGCCATAGGAAGTCCTTCTTCCAAACTTTCCATTTCAAAAAACTCACAGTCTTTTATTTGATTTTTTATATAATCAGGGATTTTTAATTCTTTAGGGGATACAAAGTAGAAAGAGTTATTTTCAAACTTTGATAAGGCTTTTACAAGTGAATGTACTGTTCTTCCGTTTTTCAAGTCTCCACAAAGCACTACATTAAGGTTTGTAAGTCTTCCTTTTTCCATTTGGATAGTAAGGAGATCCGTTAAGGTTTGAGTAGGGTGCTGATGTCCGCCGTCTCCCGCATTTACCACGGGAATATCTGAATAAACTGACGCAAGCTTAGGTGCTCCCTCCAAATAATGGCGCATTACCGCTATATCCGCATAGCAAGCTACGGTTCTGATTGTATCTTTTATGGATTCGCCTTTGGCAACGGATGAATTCTGTGCTTCTGAAAAGCCGATAACCTGTCCTCCAAGTCTTAGCATAGCCGCTTCAAAACTAAAGCGTGTTCTTGTTGACGGTTCATAAAATAGAGTAGCGAGCAGTCTTCCCTTCATGGCATCTGCGTATTTTGCAGGGTTTTGCATGATGTCTTGACCTACTTCGACTAATGAGATTAGTTCTTCCTTAGAAAAGTCACTTATTTCGATAAAATGTCTCATAATATCTTCCTCCTTGTTAGTCTCTCGGACTAAATTAAAAGAGCTGATTAAACAGTTCATATTTGATTTTCCTACTTAATCATACACCCGCTATATATCATTGTCAATTATTTTTTGCCGATAAAACATACACCTAATTTCCCCACCGTTTTATAAAACTGTTAACTCTGCCATTACTGACATAAATAAAATTTTTTGTTCTTCATTTTTCTGTTAAAAGAGGCTGATTTCTCAGCCCCAACATTTTAATCAACCGGTATCGCAAGTACCGGCACTTTTGAATGATGTACTACATAATTTGTAACAGAGCCTACAAAGAACCTTCTAACTTTAGTCATACCTCTTGTAGCCATTACTATTAAGTCTACAGGGTTTTCTTCGGCATAAGTAACTATACCGTCTCCAATTTGACCTTTTAAAAATACTTTTTCTACTTTAAGCCCTTCGAATTTGAGAGCTTCTTGCTCAAGCAGTTTTTCTCCTCTTTTGATGAGTGCCTCTTCAATCACAGGATCGTAGGCATAAAACTCGTGAACGCTTCCCCTGCTTCCCACATCTATGACATGAATCAGTATGATTGTGGAATCAAATTTTTCCCCTATAGTCTTTGCAGTTTCTATAGCCGCCTTGCTACCCTCTGAACCGTCTACAGGTACTAATATAGTTTCTACTTTCATAACTAAGACCCTCCTTGATTTTTATTTGGAATTATTTTACTGCTATTATATATGTACCCTGTTTTCATGAAATAGCACATATAAAAAATAGAATCGTAAAAACGAAAGATGTAAGAAGAAATTTCAAAAATATGTTTGAAACTACACATTTAAAGATATAATATAGAAAAATAGAATTTTTTTAGTAATAAATAAATTGTTACCAAATAATTTATGCCGATTTTGTAAATTCTGTCATTATCTTTAGAAACTTTGTTTTTATGAAAATATTCTATTTAGGCTTAAAAAAATTACAAATAACCTTAAAGGAGAGAGTCTTATGCAGGCAAAATTTATTGTTTCTTTAATCTTAGCTATAATTGTTGCTATTTTTGCAATTCAAAACTCATCGGCAGTTCCTGTAAACTTTATCGTGTACCGTCTGGAAATTTCTCAGGCTCTTATAATACTCATATCCGCAGTTATCGGAGCTATAGTTGCGTTTTCTCTCGCTCTTGTAAAACAGTTCGGCATGAACAAAATCATCAAAGAAAAAGAGAAAAAAATCCGAGAATTAGAGTCATCTGTTGCTAAGCTGGAAACGGAAAATCACGAACTTCAAAGCCAAAAATCTGCTGTTGAAGATATCAATTCCGGTAATTTAGATAATTTTAATTCTAATAATTCAGAAATTCCTAATGAAAAACCTGACGACAGTCTTGATAATTCCGGCTTAGGGGATAATTCAAATGCACTACAGTAAATACAGCGGGAAGATGATGTAATTACAATAGAGTCCGGTTTGTCTTATTTAGATCTAAAATTTTAATATAACAATGCTGTTATTTCATAAATCAGTAATAAATATAAAAGATGTGCTAGTTAGCACATCTTTTATATTTATATAACTCCTCTTCCGTTTCAAAAAGAGGATATCCCATTTTTGAATGAAGTTTTATCAGCCATGGCTGAACCAGACCTGCCTTACTTAGCACATCTTCCATCATAAATACCTCAGAAACCTCTCCTTGTGCCAATATCTGTCCATGATTTATCACATAAACATAGTCACAGACCTTGTAAATCAAATCCATATCATGGCTTGATATAACAACCTTTTTATTTTCTTTTTCTAAAAGAGATGTTATTATTTCTTCCACCTGCTTAGTAGCTATAGGGTCTAATCCTGCACTTGGCTCATCCATAAAAATTATGTCGCTGTCCATAGCCATAACTCCTGCTATCGCAACTCTCTTTTTCTGACCGTGACTTAAAAAATGAACCGGTTTGTCGGCAAATTCCTCAGCACCTACACTTTCTAAGGCTTTCTCTACTTTCTGCTTGATTTCACTTTCATCAAGTCCGAGATTCCTAAGTGCAAAGGCAACATCATCGTATACCCTGGAAAAAAATATCTGCTTATCAGGATCTTGAAATACTATAGAAACATTTTTCCTAAGTTCTCTTAGGCTGTTTTTATCGTACTTTAAAGGCTCTTCATTGTAAAGAATCCACCCTTCTTTAGGTTTTAGAACTCCCGTGAAGTTTAAAAATAGCGTGGATTTTCCTGCACCGTTCGAGCCTATTATCCCTATACATCTTCCTTTAGATAAATCCATAGATATGTTTTTTAAGGCTATAGTTTTATCTTCATAGACATAGGTTACGTTTTTCATCTCCAGCATAATTTTATTCTGCTAAAAATATAGTTCTTAACAGATTTCCCCTCCTCCTGTTTTTTAGTAAATGCAAAAAAACCGGACCACTAAGCATACAAAACAATCCGGTTTTTCAAATGTTTCTTTACAAAAAAGCATTTCTATTTAGTTTACTTAAATATAGTATGCTTATTCCGTAACTATAGTTTGTTCTTTTACTTCCATTTCTCTTTCAGCTATCAAATCCTCTAAATGTTCTTTTTTTAGAAGCAATTCTTCCAGCGTAAGCTGAGTAAGATCTTTTTCTTTTACTTTTGGAACGCTAACTCCGTGAGAAGCTAAAAATCCATCTACGCTGTCTTTGTTTTTCATATACACATAATACCCTGCAGCTGCAACGCCTACTCCTACTACAAAACCTGTAAGATGTGCTTTTGTAATACCTGTTCCTCTCAAATTAATTCCTAATAAATTCATACTATCACTCCTCATATTAAATAATTATTTTTAATCTTCCAATCTCATATAAACAGGCATAGGTTTTCGAGATATCCCCTCCAAAACATTGCCGTGTTTTCTTGACATTTGCTGTACCTGCTCAAACATGGTTTGATGTTCTTTGTTGTAAGTATTCCCAACTAATCTGCTCAATCCTGCAACAAAAAACTTTACAGGATTTCTAACCACTTCTTCATCTACTACAGCTTTCACTCTAACGTCTACATAAGGTTTTCCTTTGTCGTCTATAATCTCGCTGGCTTCAAGTACACAGTGCTCCTCTATCGGCTGTGCTATATGCCTGCCAAATGTCGCTCCCCACGTGATTAAACCGGCTGATAGGAAGTTTCCTTTTAGCATAGAGTTTACCAGATACACTACCGAGATTACCTCAGGGTCATAAATTCCATCTCTTTTTACCTCTCTGTATGCGTGACCCAGAACTGCAAGCAAGGTACTCAGCCCTGCATTGTACGAAAACAAGGTACTTGTGTTATCATTAGCAGTTACGCTACCTGTAGCTGTCTGATTTTTTGAATATAAATTAAACACCTTGGAAAGAATAGCTACTAAAAGAGATGTAGCAGCATAATAATCTAAAGGATATAGTTTATGTTTTTTATCCATTTTCAATATATTTACGGGACTGTTAGAGTACTCCAGCGATAACGCAATACCTACCCTTACTATAATTTCAGTGCTTGATATCACAGATGGACTGTAAAAAATCAAAAGGGATTTCGTAATAGGGGTATAGCTTATTTCATTTACGCCCTCGTGCCTTCTCACCTTATGTATGAGTTTATTTGCATCTCTAGGGCCTCTAAGCAGTTTTAACCTTAATCTTCCGGGAATTCTGTGCGATATAATTATGCCTAACTCATTCAACTTAAACGTCTCCTTTCAAAATCCTTGATCAAAAGTCTGCCTGAATTTAAGACTACAAAAATAGTTGAAGAGTTATGAAGTACAGAACTCCAAAATACAGGAATTATACCAAATGCAGACAGTCCTATACCTACGGAATTTATCCCCAGCACCATAGCAAAATTCTCTTTTATGATCCTCATCGTTTCCCTCGCCAGTCTTACCGTAGACGGTATTAAAAGAGGGTCGTCATTTGTTATAGTCACGCTTGATGACTCTATCGCAACATCGGTTCTCGTATTTCCCATAGCTATTCCGACATCTGCATAAGCCAGTGCAGGAGCGTCATTCACTCCATCTCCTATCATCATAACCTTTGACCCTGAAGACTGCATACTTAATATCGTCTTAGCTTTGTCCTCAGGCATAAGTTCTGCTTTATAGTCGTCCATATGCATTCTGGACGCTACTATCTCGGCTTGGAAGTTCAAATCTCCCGTAAGCAGTCTGATATCGTCAAATCCCATATTTCTAAGTCTGTTAAGAGCCTTTTTCATATTTTCTTTCAGTGCATCGTGAATGCCTATTGCACCTATTAGCCTGTCTTCGAGTGCTACATAAACCACAGCTTCTCCAAGTTGCTCCAATCCTTGTATATCACTGTACAGTTCTTCTATTTTTATTGAATTTTGCCTCATATAGCGTTTATTCCCTACTCTTACTGTTCCATACTCGTGGACAAAAGTGCTTACCCCCTGACCCACATCGGTCGTAATTAAATCATGAATAGGTATAGAATAACCGGCTTTCCTGTTTTTTTCCAATATCGCATAAGCAATAGGATGAGAGGAATCTTCCTCAGCGGCAGAAGCCAGTTCTATAATTTGCTTTTCATTTATATTTTCAGCGCAGATAATACTTGTAACCTTCGGTCGTCCCTCGGTAATAGTTCCTGTTTTGTCAAGAACTAAGGAATCAGCCTGAGCCAGAGCCTCTATATAGTTTCCACCTTTTATCAAAACACCGTTTCTGGCAGCATTATAAATAGAGGCAGACAATGCCGTCGCCGTAGAAAGTCTCACACCACAAGAATAATCTATTATCATCATACTCAGTGCCCTATTGATATCCTTAGTGAAGAAATACATAGTTGCGGCAAGTATGAAGTTAAGAGGAATGAGCTTTGCAGAGAACTTATCCATATAGGTCTGAATTTGAGCCTTTTTGCTCACAGCATCTTCAACCATACTTACTATTCTGGAAACCGTAGTGTCGTCTCCCACTCTGTTTACAAGTATCCTTAGCTGACCGGATTTTAATATGGTTCCGGCATAGACCTGTTGATTTTTTGTTGCGTGGGCAGGATAAAACTCACCTGTTATAGCCGCTTGATCTATATAGCCTTCTCCCTCTAAAACTATTCCGTCTACGCTTAGTTTATCTCCTGTTTGCACGCTTACGATTTGCTCAGGTAAAATATTTTCTACCCTGGTAAGTACCAGTTTTCCATCTTCCGCTACGACAAAATGACTGTTATCTCCCGTGTCCAGCATGTCTTTAATAGCGTTTCTGGTATTAGAAATCGTATATGCCGTCATAAACTCGGCAATATCGGAAAGCAAAATCGTCATAAGTGCAGAAAGTCCTCTTCCTGTCAAGATAGCAGTTATTATTGCTGTAGCTGTCAGTGTATCGGCATTTGGCCTTTTAGACCTAATCAAAGAATCCAGTCCGCTTTTAAATATATCTCTTGAAAGCAGCATACTAAGCATAGATGCCATCTGCTCTTTTTTAGGCTGTGGCAAAGCACCCGGATTTCTAAGACCTAACACCAGTAAAGCTCCGGCAGATAAAACAACTCTTTTAAGCATATCTTCGACACTTACGTCCTGTAATCTTCTCTCGTTCACAGTCAGAGAGTTATTTTTTGTCCTCTCGGCAGAATATGCATAAAGTGAATACATTCCTATCTGACTTTCCACTATTTCAACAACATCTTCCAATGTAAGTGCATCATCGTCAAAATATATCAGCATCGTACCTGTTTCAGGAGTATACTCTACAGAGGTAAATGAGCTGCACTTATTCAGCGCCTCTACCAAAGCTTCTTTAAACTCTCCTAAAAAGAGCAACGCCCTGGATTTCAAACGAAGTCTTCCTGCTAAACTGTGGGCAACTTCCACTTTCATCAAAGGAATCTCTTTAGTTTTCATATTAAGCATCTTGATACTTCTCCTATTCGATAAAATCATACATAGATTTACTCAACTTAATAAACTCTTCTATCATATCGTCCTTTTGCTCAGGGCTGAATTTTTCAAAAAATGCCTTGTTTTGTACTGCCAGCTTTCCCAAATCTTTGAGATTTTTGATAATATCCTGCTCACTCGTTAGTTTAGTGTCGTACAAAACCAAAACATTTCCCGTCACAAAAGACAACTCTAATTTATCTATCCCTTTTATCCTCTTTGCAAGTTCAAAATAACTTTCCTCCAGATGCCAATTCGCAGGAATCTTCTTGATATGAGGGATATGAAGTCTTAGTCTGCCTGGAATAGAATGTAGCACTTGAAATTTATATAAGGTATTTATCATAAAATTTTCTATCATAAACCGACTACCCCTTCAAACCGAGCATATCATATGCCCAATACAAAAGCGTCATAGGCTGAGGAATGCCTAAGGTTTTCGTTTTAGAATACTCACCAATTGCAAGTGCTATTAAAATAAGGGCAAGTACAGTATTTATCTCAACTAAACCCTTAGACTTATCAAAAACAGCATAGTTTACAGACCTATGTGCCAACTGAATTTCTTTTTTTATTGCACCACAAGCCGAAAGGTTATCATTATCTTCAAAGCCCGCCAGTCTCACTATTGCAGTTATAAGCAAATTCGGTTCTAACACATCTGCGTCGTAAATTACCAGCAACGAGCCTGTCTTAATATTAAAGCTGATATTCTGTATAGAGTCTATCTTTGACAACTGCACGACCAGATTGTTTACCTGTGATTCAATCTTAAAAAAATCCGAATAAATTCTCAATCTGCCTTTTATATTTTGCTTTACCTCTATATTTCCGCCAAAACTAAGCCCGAAGCTGTCAGGCTTTTCAGTTTTATTTTGAAACTGTCTTTTTAATAGGTTAAACACTATATAACTGTAAAAGATATTGTTAAATACCCCCATAAAATTCCTCCTTTTTAGACACTATTCGTTGGCAACAATTATAAAGCCAAGTTATTGATAATTATACACTTATTTGGTTTTTTATGTCAAATAGGAAAACTTTTTATACATATCACTTATGCTTATACATCTTGTTTTTCCATATGAAAATCTCCATTATACAGTTTACTTTCCAAAGCGACCTCCATGTCCCGATACCTGCTCATTACCCTCTCAAACAACACCTTTATAAGCATAGAAAGAGAGGCATAAGAATTTTTTAAATTATTATACCCGAATCTGAGTTCCTGTGCCCTGTATATCTCTATAGACTCGTCCAGTAAAATAAAAATAAATCTATAAGTAAGTGCATATAAATCTAAAAAATACGCCGGCAGACGAAGTTTTCTCATTATATAAAGTTGTTGATCCATAGGAGTAGTAAGTGTAAGAAAATAAAGACAGCAAAGCGATGACATAGCCCTTAGAAAAATAACCAGAGCATTACTTATTCCTACACTTGTAATTCCAAGATAAACAACTTTTAAATTTACACTCCATATAAATATGCTGCTGTCCTTGGAAAAAGAAAACACTATCGCAAGAATACTCGTAAATAAAAACGTAAAAGGCACAGTAAGCATTTTTAAATATTTTCCAAAAGGAATCTTCGCCCAAAACACTGTCGCAGAAAAAACCATAGCTATAATGACAATAAAAATAATAGGTTCTTTGTTAATCAAACCGGCAAACAAAAGCCCCATAGAATATCCGAATTTCTTTTTCGGACTTAAATCTTTAAGGTTATTTGTATAAGCAAATTTATCTATTATTAACATCTTTATTCCTTCTTGTTAAATTTCGTCATACTTTAGACTTAAAACTACATAATATCTTCAAGCCTTTTGATGAACATCTCGGAAATTTCTTTAAATTCTCCTAACCCTTGTAATATAGGTTCTACGCTGTATCCTTTTTCTTCAAAAAACGTCTTCCAAGAATCCTCTTCGTCAGAAGCCATATCGTTAATTGCATGATCTCCCGCAACTATCATAAAAGGAAGTAAGTACAGTTTTTCATATCCCTGCCCCTCTATTTCCTCGAGTATGTCCTCTACTTCAGGATACCCCTCTACCGTTCCCAAATAAACATGAGAAGTAAGCGGATTTCTCTCTAACATATGGTACATCATTACATAGGCTGAATTTGCCGCATGGTCACTTCCGTGCCCCATCATAACCAGAGCCTCGTTTTCTTTCAGTTTCGGCATAAACTTAGAAATAGCGTCCACTGTTTCATCGTAATGCTCTTTTACATAAAGAAGCGGCTTTGCTCCTTTTATCACCTTGAAATCATCTTTAAATCTATTTATGCTGTGACCTACCTTTTTATATTCATGTCCTGCTATTATATGAAGTGAAGCTACATAAACTTCCTCGAAGCCATCCTCTTTCATCTTGGAAAGTGCCTCATCAACATCGTCGACATATATCCCCTCGTTTTTTAATATACGTGCTCTGACCATAGAAGATGTGAATGCTCTTCTTATTTCAAAATCAGGAAAAGCCTCGGCAATCCTATTTTCTATTTCGCATATAGTTTTTTCTCTTGTCGATATATATGTAGTTCCAAAGCTCGCAACTAAAATTCCTTTTTTCACTAAATATCCTCTCCTTGTTAAACTAAACTTAAATTTCTCTTTACATTATATCAGCTAATGCGATATTATCCTAGAATTTTATTGCAAAATAATTGCAATAATAAACTGTCACTGTTATCCTTAATATTATTTCCAGATTTCAAAAAAACATTGTTTTTAATCTATAAGCGAACAAAAACTCCCTTGCCGTATCAATCGATATAACAAGAGAGTTTAACATTTCTTTAATCCGATTTATATATCCAAGCTAATAGATTTCCCAAAATATTTAGCAATCTGTTTTAATCTATCACTTAAATATCAAAAATCGTCTTCGGTTTTAATTTTATAAGCAAAGTTTCTATTCTTTTATCGCTTACTTTGATTGCTTTAAGTTCCACGTCCTCAAAGAAAGCATTCGTTTCTTCGTCTTCGTCTTCGAGATTAGGTATCTTGCCTAAAGTTCCAAGGAGAAGTCCACCTATAGTTTCGTTTACATCTGTAGGCAGTTCGATTTCGAGCAATTCATTTATTTCCGATATAGTGGTTAATCCGTCTACTTTATAGGTATTATCGCTGATTTTGAATATAAGTTGCTCTACTTCTTCTTCGTCATCCTCGTCGGAGATATCTCCAACTATTTCTTCTACCAGATCTTCTATAGTTATAATCCCGGAAAACCCTCCGTATTCGTCGATGACTAAAGCCATATGAGTTCTATTTTTTTGCATCTCAAGAAAAATCTCATCTATGCTCTTATACTCATGCACAAAATAAGGCTTTTTCATTATTCCCCTAAGGTTGATATAGTCTATGTTTCCTTTTCTAATCTGAGCAAAAAGGTCTTTTATATGCACTACCCCTATTATGTTATCTATGTCTTTTTCATATATAGGAACTCTCGAATACCGTTCCTCTATGATTTCATCTATTATGTCGCATACCTCATCTTCGATATTTACAGCAAACACCGAAGTTCTGGGTATCATAATTTCCTTTGCCTTTGTTTCATAGAGTTTTAAAACACGCTTAATCATCTCTTTTTCAAAAAGATTAACTACTCCCTTTTCCTCTTCTTCATCCAGTATAGTGATAAGTTCGTCTTTTAGTACCTCTTCAGTTTCTTCGGATTTATCATTTTTCGAAAAAAGCCCTCTAAAACCCCTTCCTCCTGAAATAATGCCTAGCGGCAAATTGAATAAATTACTCAAGTTTCGCCCGACGCCGTCTTCCATCAGTCTTTCCCTCCAAATTCATTCTATGTAATAATTAGTATCTATTATACCATTTTAATCCCTATAAAAACATAGTATAAAAAAATTTATAACCTTTTTTACAAAAATATACAGAAATCTTTAATAAGTTTGTATAAAATATGATATTTGAAATTAACATTACAAACACAAAACTAAAATTTCTTGCAAAATATAGGTTTTAGTTGAAATCCCTCAGCTTATAGTATTATAATATTTCTATCGCTAAAATAAAAAATTAAAACAAAGAGGTGATAAAATGGAGAATGTATTTGATGTTCTAAAGGAGCGTGGCTTTATCGCTCAGACGACACATGAAGATGAAATCAAAGAGTTGCTGGGGAAGGAAAAAGTAGTGTTCTATACAGGCTACGATCCTACCGCCGACAGTCTTCACGTAGGACACTTTCTACAGGCTGTAGCAATGCGCCATCTGCAACTTGCCGGTCATACGCCTATAGTTCTAATCGGAGGAGGAACTACTATGGTAGGCGATCCGTCCGGCAGAACGGATATGCGTCAAATGATCACCCCTGAAATCATACAACAAAACGGAGAAAAGTTTAAAACTCAGCTTAGTAGATTTATAGATTTTACAGCGGATAACTCCATTATGGCAAACAATGCCGATTGGCTGATGAATTTGGAATATATTCCTTTTTTGAGAGAAGTAGGTATGCATTTTTCAGTAAATAGAATGCTTGCAGCAGAATGTTTTAAATCCAGAATGGAAAAGGGTCTGTCTTTCTTGGAGTTTAACTATATGATAATGCAAGCTTACGACTTTTTGGAACTTAACAAGAGATATGGCTGTGTAATGCAACTGGGTGGCGATGACCAGTGGTCCAACATAATAGCCGGTGCAGACCTTATAAGAAGAAAAGAAGGTAAGCAGGCATACGGAATGACTTTTAATCTTCTAACCACATCAGACGGCACAAAAATGGGTAAGACTATGGCGGGTGCAGTATGGCTGGATAGAGAAAAGACCAGTCCTTATGAATTTTTCCAATACTGGAGAAATATCGAGGATGCCTCAGTTGAAAAATGTCTTGCACTTCTTACCTTCCTTCCTATGGACGAGGTAAGAAGATTGGGTGCTCTTGAGGGTGCTGAGATAAATCACGCAAAAGAAATCCTTGCTTATGAAGTTACAAAGCTGGTACACAGCAAAGAAGACGCAGACTCTGCTCTGGAGGCTGCCAGAGCATTATTTTCTAACAACAATGCCTCTGAAAATGCTCCTACCACTGAATTTACATTAGCAAGACTGAAAATCGGAATACCTATACTTGACGTGCTTAAAGAAACAGGACTTGCTCCGTCTTCAAGCGAGGCGAGAAGACTTATAGCACAAGGTGGTATTACTGTCAGCGATATCAAGGTCGACTCTATCGACTTTAATGTTACTGCAGATATGCTTACAGACGGTGTGCTGATGATTAAAAAAGGCAAGAAAACCTATCATCAGGTAAAAGCGATATAGGAACTCTTCTCGTGAAAAGAGATTGCTACAAAGAATAAAAGCGGTCAAAACATTATGTTTTGACCGCTTTTATTCTTTCATTTTCCATAAGAAGTTAAATAAAATATTTTTATTTTTATATTTTCATACTTACCCTCACTCCACTGCCGCAGGAATGATAACCGTAACCGTAGTTCCTTCTCCAAGCTTGCTGTCTATATAAAACACCGAATCATGCAGTTTAAGTATCTCGTCTACTATTGAAAGACCTATTCCGCTTCCTGCTATATTTTGATTCCCTTTATAAAATTTCTGAGTTATATTTGGCAGGTCTTCTTGCGAGATACCTATCCCTGTATCTATGAACCTGATGACGATTTGCTCTTCTTGACCCTCTGCCTCTATACGTATACTCCCACCTGCCGGAGTGAACTTAATCGCATTTGCAAGAAGATTTATAAACACCTGTCTTAACCTATTTTCATCTCCCATAATCATAGTTTCCTTGCCTGTTCTGTGAAAACTCAAAGTTATATTTACCGCTCTGGGCTGAAGTTGTCTATAGACTTGCTCCAGTACATGCTTGGGATTTATTCGTTTTTTCACTGCTTTCATCTTATTTGACTCCAGTCTGGAAAAATCTAATAATTCTTCCACCATATCCCTTAGCCTGTCAGCCTCGCCGGATATAATGCCAAGCCCCATTACCAGTGCCTCATTTTCGGACACCCCCTCTTCCATCATCAAAGTTTCGCTCCAACCTTTTATAGAGGTAAGAGGGGTTCTAAGTTCATGAGAGATGGAAGAAATAAAATCCTTTTTAATCCTATCGGTTTTAGTAATCTCCTCAGCCATATAGTTCATAGTATCTGTAAGCTGACCGATTTCGTCGTCGTGGATCTTTTCCGCTTTTTGATCAAAATTCCCTTCAGCCATACTCTTTGCCACGACATTGAGTTTCATTATGGGATTCACTATAGATTTTAAAATAATCATAGTCAGGAGCATAAAAACTATTATTACAGTTATTCCGAGCATAAGTCCCCCGAATATATAGTTTTTTACTTCCCTGTCCACCTTTTCCATGGAAACCGTATAGCGTATTACTCCATCTATTTGATTGTACTTAAGCAACGGCCTTGAGGTTGAGAGCATTCTCTCGCCTGTAGCTTCATTGTAGCTTTCGTATATCGTGGTCTTGTTGTTAAGAGCATTGTTTACGTCTTCAGTGTCTAATACCGAAAATTCCGAGAGTCCATTTGAGTCCATTATTATTACTTTCTCTTTATCCAAAATCTGAACTAAAAATTTGTTGTCATAAGAGGATATGTTATTTTCAAATAAAAATCTCGCTTTTTCCTCTGAGGTAGAGTATGTGAAGTACCTGTTTAAAAACTCCGCAGATATATCCACCCTGTCTTTTAATATTTGATTTGCTCCACCATAGTAGTAATTTTGAACGAAAGCTACGAAGAGCATTTCCAAAACCACCACTGTAGCTATCACTATCGCCCCGAAATTTATGATTATTCTACTTCTGATACTGGACTTAAACCTCATCAGATTCCCACCTGTATCCGTATCCCCATACCGTCTTTAAAAACTTCGGTTCAGCAGGATCATCCTCTATTTTTTTACGTATTCTTCGCATATTTACATCTACTACTTTTAAATCTCCAAAATAATTTTTCCCCCAAATTTCGTTCAATATCTGGTCTCTACTCAGAGATTTTCTTGCATTTTTTAAAAACAATTCCAATATCTCAAGTTCCTTAGGCGTGAGTTCGATTTCCTCTTCTGATTTATAAAACTTCCTGTCAGACAGATTAAGAGAAAAAATTCCACTTACTATTACATCTTGTTTTTCTGCCAGTTGATTGCTTGAAAGCCTTCTGATAAGCGACCTTATCCTAGCTACCAGTTCAGTAGGGCTAAAAGGCTTGCTGATATAGTCGTCCGCTCCATACTCCAGTCCCATTACCTTATCCTGCTCGTGGGTTCTGGCTGTAAGCATAATCACTCCCAGCTTGGAATTCTTCCCCCTAAGATACTTTAGCACCTCAAATCCGTCCATTCCCGGCAGCATAACATCCAAAATAGCCACCTTTATATCCGGATTTGCCTTATACAGTTCTATAGCCTGCTCTCCTGTTTCCGCCTCTATTACCTCGTATCCCTCTCTTGTCAGGTTAAGGGTAACAAAACTCCTTATTGAATATTCATCCTCTAACACCATCAGTTTCATAACATCTTCCTCCTATATTTCCGTTGGTTTAGTAATATTGGTAAGGTTTAAAATATCAGATCTCATCTTAATATACTGTTCTTTATCTTCTCCATCAAGCTGTCCTGACAAGTCCTCTACCCTGCCGCCTACGATATACTCGCTCGTCTCAGAAATAATCTGAAGCACCTCTTCAGTTTCTTTCCATTTATCCTTGTTTATCATCTTGATTTCAGCCAGTTTATACGCCGTTTTATCTCTTGCGATAAAATTGATTTCGATCTTGTCCATAGTTTCATTTGAGGTAATACTATATCTATTTTTGAAACTCTCCGGTACTTCAAGCAAGAAACCCATATTATAATCCTCATATATCTGCTTTACTAGAAGCATTTTAGAATCCTCTGTTATCTTGTAATAACTCTTTACCCATGGCTTGAGCGGGTCATATGGCTGGGTGTTATCAGGCGGCAAAAAAGGTATCCCTACCTCGATTATTCCGTCAGAATCTATATCCTTAGTCTGGATAGGAAAAGCCTGTGTACTGAGTTTGAATCCCTTATATTCTTCTATGTCTTTTATTTTTTTATCCTTAAAAAAGAAAATATCCGTTTGTCCCTCGTAAATCCCGGAAAATGAATCCACAAAAATCGCATCTTCATCCCCGTAAATAGTTCCTATCACTACAGCGTATGGGATAATTCCCTGTTCGAATACCCTCTCAGCCACTTTATGTGCCTGATTTTCCGACAATCTCACAATCCTAAGTCTGTTTTCCGTAGCATCATCACTTTGGTATAAAATAACTATTTCGTATATACCGTCCTTGTCCAAATCCCCCAGTGCCATATCGAAATAAGAGAGCATATCTAAATAAGTAAACACCTGATTATCATTAAAACCAAGTATCATCAGCTTTGTTCCGTAACTAAGCGATTCGTCCGAATACATACCTAAAACTATCTCTTTATTCTTATCAGCATTTAAATCCTGCACCTTAAACTGAATTATGTCAAAAGCATTAAGTTTAATATCCGATACTTTTTCCCAATTTTCACCATTCTTAGACAAAATCAACATTCCTATGGTCTTGCTGTCCTTGTCTTTGTAAAATGCTATCATCTCGGACTTTTTATCGTCGTTTAAATCTATAGGAGAAAAAGCCATCTCATTATCCACACCTTCAAGAGTAGGAAGAGCAGTAGTCATGCTGTTTTCAGGCAAAAATTTTTCCAGTGCCTCTTTCATAGACTTCTTTTCTACATTTAGCTCGGGCGGCTCAATCAGTTCTTCCGGTGTAGCTATATGTGTACAGCCTGCAAATATCATCGAAAATAATGTTATTATAAATAAAATTTTTATATTTTTCACAATCCTTCCTCCGTGGTATTACTGAATTCTTCTATCAATTATACACTATAAAGATATTTTTACTAAATATCTTTACAAAAAAATTAAGCCTACAGTTAGGCTTAATATAAAAATCCAAAAATTTTAATTTTCATCAAAAATCAATTGGCTTTAAAAGTAATGATTTCGGTTAAAATTTATACCTTACCTTCCGTCTTCATTCCTAATATTATTAGACGGCTAAAAACAACCGGCCTTAAAACTGCCTGTTCTAAAGAAAAATTATTCCCCTCCAGCAAAAATAACACAAAAATACAAAAAGAGACAGTTAAAAACAAATAATAGCCTACACGCAATCCTCTCAAAAGTAAGACTATCGACACCAAAATCAAAACATAGCAAATAAAAAATCCTGCCCCGTAAATTCCTAAATAATATAACACGGACTTGTAAGAGACTAAATACGGTATCAGCGTCACGACATACATAATAAACATAATACAAAGAACTGTTTTAAGCCAATATGGGCATTTTACTTCCATTTGGTTAGTTGCCTGCCTTTCTATGCCCTTAAAACGGCAATACTAGTCAAAACGATTTTTAAAAAATTCTCTTTGATACAGCCTTACAAACAATACAGTAGCAATAATATATATAGTAACCGTAAAATAATACGGAGTGCTATAATCATATTTATACATTATATATCCGCCTATGGATATGCCTATTGCTCTGGTAAAATTGTTAGAAAGCGACATAAGGCTCGACAGATGTGCCCTGTCCAAAGGATGGACTAAATTCATTCCCAGATTCTGGATTAAAGGATTTCCCATATTCATAAGCGACGAACGTATAAAAAAAGAAATCGCAACTATAACTAACCCTTGAGGAAAAGCTATAGATATCAAAAACGGTATTGAAAGTACCTGACAGACCACAACAGATTTATGTTCTCCTAATTTCCCTACCATAAAAGGTATAAAAAGTCCGCCTAACACACAGCCAAACTGTGCAAACGACAGTATTCCTCCTACTACGGCGTCTTGAATATCCAAGGCATACTTAAGATAAATGCTGAAAAAAGGCACTATCATTCCTGCACCCATCCCCACCGCTGAATTAAATATCAGAAAATCAACAGCTTTTTTATTTTTCAAAATATTCTTATACCCTATAACGTACTCGGCTATACTTCTTCGCCTTGTTATCCTGCTTTGATTTATAGTAAAAATCGGCATAAATGATGCTAAGGCAAGTGCTCCCCCTAATGCTATCACAGCCAAAATCGCCTCTATATACTGTACTTTTTCAGAAAGATGGTTTGCAAGTAAGCCCCCTATGAAGTTCGCACCGCTAAATCCGGCGTTCATCATAGCAAAGTTAAGGCTAAACACCAGCACCCTCTGAGATACAGGAGAATTTTCACTTAAAAACATAGCCTCTCCCGTACTCTTCATAGAAAACCCCAGACCTGTTAATATCCCCGCAAATATCAACAAGTGTGGATTTCCTGTATTTACCATAATTCCAAAACCTAAAACTACAGCCGCCGAACCTATCATAAAACTCTTTTTACTTCCGATTTGACCTATGAGAAAGGCCCCTACTAAAGAAAATAACGCTATAGATAGGGTATGTACAGATAACATATTTCCTACAAAATCCTCAGCATACCCGCTTTCTTTTAGGAAAATCCCTACGTACATATTGAAAATTCCGGCCGAAAACGAAAGTAGGAAATTCGCCGTCAAATAGCTTTTTATATTCCCGCTTAACTTCTCTTTCATAATCAAGTCCTCGTTTTTTCTAAAATATATTTAGATAAAACTAATCTGCTAAAATCTGTTTTGTAATTTTAATCTCTGTACATTAAAACTATTTGTATATGTTCTTTTTCATAATTGATTTTATTGAGTTTCTTCCTCTGATGTCGGTTTTATTCCCATATACAAATTTCTAATTAACTCTTTTGTAGCTACAGGGTCGTGTTTAAAATACCATACCCCATCTATCAGTTCATCTTCTCCTACTATGCTGTAAGCATTTATATTCTCGGATTTCAAGCCGGCAAGTTTTGATGCAAAATACATAGCTTCAGTCAAATCCATACTTGTCTTAGTATTCTTAAGACCTATAGTAATTGCACCTGTAAGATTTGCAGGTTGAACGGCTTTCTTTATAGCCGATATCACAAATTCCTGTTGCCTCTTTATCCTGCCTATATCTCCCTCTGCTCCAAGTGTTCCATTGTTATTTTTTCTCCATCTTAAAAACTGAACTGCTTCTTCTCCGTTAAGTATTCGCTCTCCCTTTTTAAGATTGATATGAAGAGGAGGGTCGGCATAAGGGTCGTCATACTTCATATCAAATAAAATATCTACCTCTACCCCACCTATTGCATCTACCACTTCTTTCACTGCAGCATAGTCTACAGCTATATATTCGTGAATAGGCACAGTAAGCACCTTTGCAACAGCATTTGAAGTCGCTTTAATTCCACCCTTGCCATCAGGATATCCGTATATCGAATTTATCTTTTTTCTTCCGGCATCTTTGTATCCGTAATCTACATAAGTATCTCTGGGTACAGAAATTATATCTATCACATTATCTTCCTTATCATAGCTGAACACCATCAAAGTATCCGTTCTTTCTCCCTCTATTCCTGCAAGCAAGATATTCACCCTACTCAATTTTGAGTACTTTTCATCTACCTCTCTCTGCTTTATTTCATCTAAGGCAGGCTCAGGTATATCCGTTCCTTCAAATTCTTCATACGCAGTCTTATTATAATAATAGCGAAATGCTAAAAACCCTATTGTCGCTACTAACATCAAAACCGCCAAAATTATTCCTAAATATTTTAAAAATTTTTTCAAACTATCACCTTTAACATTTAGATTTTTAACTCATATCTATTCTACTCCTTTAAAAAAAATACGTAAAGAACTATAATTTCCTTCGATTTCAAAAATCGCCCTTATTTTAATAAAAAAAGCAACAATGCACCCTATTTTGTAATAGAGTGCATTGCTTTTAGCTTACTTAATTTTAAAGTTGGAAAGATTTCTCATAAGGTCTCCTGCAAGTTCTGTAAGTCCTGATGCGTTCTTTGCAACTTCCTCTATAGCATCTGTCTTTTGATGCATAGAGGCTGTTACTTCCTCCGATGAGGCAGCAGTTTCTTCGGATATGGAAGAAATCCTTTCCATAGTTTCCACTATCTTATCTTTTTCTCCCGTTAAGTTTGATACCTGACTTGTCATTTCGTCTATTTTCTCTGCTACTTTTCCTATAGAACTGGATATCTCTCCGAAAGCCGCATTTACCTTTTCCACAGAAATTTCCTGTTCTGAATAAACGCCTTTTACTTCTTTCATAATGTCTACAGTATGCTTACTTTCGCTTTGGATTTTGTCCAAGATTATCTTGATTTCCTGTGCCGCGCTGTCAGAGCCCTCAGCCAGTTTTCTTATTTCTTCCGCTACAACTGCAAATCCTCTGCCGGCTTCTCCCGCTCTTGCCGCCTCTATAGACGCATTAAGTGCAAGAAGATTCGTCTGGCTTGCTATAGACGTTATAGTTTCAAGGATAGCATTGATAGAGGTAGCACTCTTATCAAGATCAACTATAGCTTTTTCCACCCTGTCATTTGACTCCAGACTGACTCTGCTTGCCTGTCTTAACTCTTCTAAGGTCTTGATTCCCTCTTTATTTGTTTCCAGAGTATTTTGAGCATTTTTATTCATTTCTTTATTACTCTGAGCCAATCCATCAAATTTTTCAGAAAGTGCATTTGCTATTTGTGCTCCTTCTTCGGTTTCCTGTGCTTGTGCCACTGCCCCTCTTGCTATTTCGTCAACGGCATTTGACACCTCTAAAGACGCTACACTGGCCTGCTGTGAAAGTGCTGCAATATTTTCTGAAGACGTCAAAAGCTTGTCACTTACCACTATAGTTCTCTCAATCAGCTCTTTTACCTGAGCTATCATCGTATTAAAGCTTTTGCCCAAACTTCCTATCTCATCATGTGATTTGACATCCATAACTACAGTAAAATCTCCTGCAGCTACAAGTTTCATCCTCTTCTCCAAATTTTTAAGTTCTTTAACTATAAATCCTGTCACTAACAGCCCTATCAAACTTGCAATCACTATCGAAACAACACCTATGATTATAGTGTCCAGCGCCATTTTTTCGCTTATTTCATTTATTTCTTTATAAGAAACTGTGCTTATAAACATCCAATCCGCATTTGTAAACTTGTGATAAGCTGCAAATCTTTTATCATTTGTAGTTTCGTCGGTATAATCCAAGTATCCGCTTCCTGTTTCAAAATAAGTCTTCAAAGTTTCGTCTGTAAAGCCTATATCTTTAATGTGCTTTCCTATCATATCCTGATTCGGGTGTGCAAATATCATACCGTCGTTTGATATAATATAGGCTTCTCCCTGTCCGGTTCTTCCTATTTTAATCTGGCTTACAAGTTCACTGAAATAATCAAGCTGCAAATCTATAGCCACTACCCCTGCAGACATTCCGTCAGTTGATGTAGGAAGTTTCAAAGCGGCAGTAATTACGGTTTTTCCTGTCCCCGCATCTATATACGGGTCTGTCCAGATAACTTCATCGCTTACCTCGGCAGACTTATACCAGTCTCTCGATGTAGGGTCATAACCGTCAGGAAGAGCTGTGGTAATAGGGCTGAGATACATATTCTTATTTCTTGTTCCGACATACACATTTAATATATCGGGGTTCATATCCCTATAAGCGTCTAAATCTTCTCTTAATCCCGGTTCCAAAGACGGATTAACCACTATGTTTTTAATATTAACATCGCTTGCAAGTATTTTTAGTGCTCTGGCATTTCCTTCGAGTACATTTTCAAGTGCTACGGCAGAGTCTTTATTTACCTCCTGCATAGCACTTACATACAGTTCAATCATTTTTTCCTGAGTAAACCCGGTACTTCTGAGTCCCATAGCCAACATTGGTAAAATGATAAGGATAATAAGCATTATCACTATTTTTTTTCTGATGTTCATCTTCATTTTTCACACGTCCCCATTCTAAAACATATTGTCAAGTCATTATCCCCATCTTAAATAGCGTTTCGACATGCCAAAAACTCGTTTTTGTCTTCAGTGAAAGTTATTTAATTTCAAATCCCAAAACCTCAATACCACGTCCACTATGAACTGTATTTTTTTCTAATCTAAACATTTCTATAATAATCCCCACGCAGTTTTTGTGTTGTAAAATATCACCCCATTCAAAATAATTACTTTTTATTTCCTAAACATTGAATTTTGAAACTTCTTCTTGAAGCTGTACAGCGATCTGTGCGAGATTTTCACTGGCTTGAGATATGTCCTGTACGGATCTTACCTGATCGTCTACGGAAGCCGCAGCCTGCTGAGTGGTAGCGGCATTTTCTTCAGCTATGGCTGACAGGTTCTCCACCATTTTGGTTATGCTTTCGTTGTTTTGAACTATTTTTTTAGCCTGTTCATCTATTTCATTTACTATATCTATACTTTTTTCCAAGGAAGTAGATATTTGATTGAATTTATCTCCGGTTTCTTCCAGCTTCTGCTCCTGTTTCTCTACGAGTTCCCCTGTAACGCTCATAGTATTTACAGCTCTTTCAGTTTGAATTTTAAGACTGTCTATAGTGTTTTTTATATCTCCTGTAAATCCTGCGGATTGCTCAGCCAGTTTTCTTATTTCTTCTGCTACAACTGCAAATCCTCTGCCGGCTTCTCCCGCTCTTGCAGCTTCTATAGCGGCATTTAATGCCAGCAGATTGGTCTGATCCGATATGGACTGTATCATATCACTTGCACTTGATATTTGCTCTGCACTTTTATTTGTCTGCAATATTATTTCACTTATCTGCTTAGATGACTGCGTTACCTTCATAGTCGCCTCTACCAACTCATCCAGACTCTTGTTTCCCTCTTGCCTTTTTTCATCTATAAATGCTGTATATTTGTTAAGCTCTTCAAGTATTTCTATCATATTTTCAAGCAATTTATTCGACTCTTCTACATTTTTTGCAGCATTTTGCGTATCCTGTGCCTGAGATGTCGCTCCGTTTGCTATACTATTTACAGCAATTGACACTTCATTTGCACTGTCGGATGTGGACTGTGCTGTTGCCGTAAGCTGCTGTGCAGTTGCCGCCGTATTTTGTGAGTATGACGATATACCAGATACTATCTCTGCCAGATTTTCTTTCAATTTCACAGTTGAGTTATATATCTCTCCTACTTCATCTTTTCGGCTTGAGTAATCCTTTGTAGGTTCTTTTGTAAGATCGTAATTCGATATATGCTGTAGGTCTGTCTTTAAATTTTTAAATACATTCGCTATCGTTCTTGCAAGTCCTAAATAAATTGCAATCAATCCCAAACATATAAGCACTATAGTTGCCAGTATCAAATTGTTTTGTAACTTCGTAAGATTTTGATATATCTCATCCTCATTTATTGCAACTAAGGTAACATATCCTCTTTCAGGTATATTGTGAATCGCACCGAGTCTTCTTTTCCCGAACCAACCATAACTTCCGACTTCATCCGTACCGGCTTGTATATTTTTTTCAAAAAACTCGGCTACTTCTTTATATTCCTTATCTGTTTTCGCCTTTTCTATCAGATTCAACTTGCTTGCAACGACATCAGGATTTGTATGCCCTACTATATTAGTTTTCATATCATATACTGCTATGTTACCCGTCGTTTCCCATTTAAAATCCTCGCATATTTCAGATATAAAGTCCACATCCTTTACCCCTGCGAACACACCTAACAATTCTCCTGTGTATTCGTCATAATAAGGCGTAGATATCACTATTGTTTTTTCTCCCGTTAATATATCGTCGACTATAGGACTGGTATATGTATTTCCTTTCATAGACTCCTGAAAATACTGAGTATCCGCTACGTTAAATGTGGCGCCTTCTGCATTGAGGTTTACTCCCTTACCGTTTTTATCGGTTTTAAAAAACCGTTTAAAATCTTCTTCAGCAGATCTTTTTTCAAAAAAATTTATAACATCTTCCTGCAAAAATTCTTCGTCATACAACATAGGATTTTTTGCAAGTTCTTTTATCATTTTTTCGGTTGTTTCTATTTCACTTACAAGTTTATCCGATACCTGCTTTGTTATTACTTGCATATCGGATTCAACCTGTGCATAAAAGGCTCTTTTTGACAATTCTCCGCTTATGAAGAGTATAATTACGCATATTGATATCATTATAATTGACGCAATAAGTACAATAGTTGTTTTTATACTTTTGAATTTCTTCATTTGGTTTTTACACTCCGTAAGTTATTATTTTTTATACAAAAAAATGGCTGAATTTAAAGTCTCGTTTTTCGTAATAAGCTTAAAAATCGGATATCCAAGCACCGTAACTACTAAAAATTCTCCAAGTGCCACATAAAGTGCTGTAGATACAAAAGGCATTTTTGTAAATATCATAAGCTCCAACCCTATGATGATACCATTTGCAATCATAGGCATAAATGAAGCAAAAAACATAGACTTCATCTTTGACATAGCAAAAACTGCTATGAATGTAGCCAGTGTTCCAAAAATCACATCAGGCAGACCAAACGGACTAAACAGATTAGCTATAAAGTTGCCAAGCACAAGCCCCGGAACAAATATAGGGTCTATAAACGCAAGCAGGGTCATTACCTCCGAAAGTCTAAGCTGAACAGCGCCGTAACTTATAGGTGCCATAGCTACCGTCATTACTGCATATATAGCCGCTGTCACTCCTACCATGGCAATTTTTTTTGAATTTAATTTTTGCAAAATATTTTCCTCCCTTGATTTTTATTTTTTAGAAGTGGGTGCCAAGTAAACACTTCTTTTCTAAAATTATAATATTAAAAAACTACACCATTTTATCACACCTTATGATGTCTTTCCAGACAATTTATTATACTTTTAATATTTCTCATTTTCTTTAAAACTCGTAAATTGATTTTACTAAAAATTTTGATAAAAATCTATGACTTTTTATTAAAAATCGAATGTTCTTGAGTTTTCCCCCCTTTCACAGTTATCTCATATAGATCAGTTCTCCTGTTGTTAAACTGCATAACACTTCCAGTACTTCTGCTCCTTCTTAATATCTCCAAGTCTAAATCTCCCACTATTACCATTTCGATGTTCGGTGTACACTCCGCCACTATCGCATCTCTGGGGAAACCGAAATCCGATGGAGTAAATATAGCCGACTGGGCATATTGGATATCCATATTTTCTGCCTCCGTAAGGTTTCCGACCGTACCTGCGATTACTGTATATACTTGGTTCTCTACAGCCCTAGCCTGAGCACAGTACCTTACTCTAAGATACCCCTGCCTTTCATCGGTACAGAAAGGGCAAAATATTATATTTGCTCCTTTTTCAGCAACTATCCTGGATAATTCAGGAAACTCCATATCGTAACAAATAAGTATCGCTATCTTACCACAGTCAGTATCAAAAATCTTAATTTCATCTCCCGGCTGAATACCCCACCAACGTTCTTCGTTTGGCGTAATATGAAGCTTATATTGTTTATCTATAGTTCCATCTCGCCTAAACAAATATGAAATATTATATATATCTCCGTCTTCTTCTACGAAATGTGATCCTCCTATTATATTTACATTGTACTTAACGGCAAGTTCCGTAAACAACTTAATATAATCCTCTGTATATCTGGTAAGTCTTCTAATGGCAAGGCTGGGAGATTTTTCTTCTATGAATGAAAGAAGCTGAGTAGTAAATATTTCGGGAAATACTATAAAATCTGACTTATAATCAGAACTTACATCTACATAATATTCACATTGGTGAGCAAAATCATGAAACGAATTTATCTGTTTCATCATGTACTGCACCACAAATACCCTCACAGGAAACGAAGTCCTGTAAGTTCTTCTGGTACTTACCGGCCTGTAATCTATGTTTGACCATTCCATAAGAGTTGCGTACTTCATAGAATTAAAGTCATCTTTGAGATAGTTATTGTTTATACGTTTTAGTACAAATCCGTTCATAATCTGAAAAGTAAGTACAGGATCGTATACATTTTGAGCCATTACCTCTTCGACATATTCCCTAGGTGTCATATCCTCAGAATATTTATGATAATTAGGGATTCTGCCGCCTATGACTATGCTTTTAAGATTTAACCTCACAGCCAAGTCTTTTCTGGCATCGTAAAGCCGTCTTCCTATCTTCATTCTCCTATATTCAGGATGAACCATAACTTCTATTCCGTAAAGGTTTCCACCTTTCGGGTCATGATTTCTGATATAGCCTTTATCCGTAATTTCATCCCAAGTATGCTGAACGTCGTACTCGTCAAAGTTCACTATGAGGCTCGAACACGAACCTATGATTTTTCCCTCATATTCTATACAAAACTGCCCGTCAGGAAAATATCTCAAATGACTGCTTAGTTGCTCTTTAGTCCAAGGTTTCATATTCGGAAAGCAAAGCAAAGAAAGCTCTATTATTTCGTCTATATCCTTTTTTTCTGTGTTTCTAAGTACTATCTTCTTCTCAAATTTCGATAAGTCCATATCAGGCATATTCATTCCTCCTAAAGAAGTTTATCTATGTTAGACTTTATATCCATACTATCTAAATATAGTCTAAAAGTCAAAATATGAAATTCCAACATTGGAGTTACAGCTATGAAACCTGTATATAATCTTAGTTTTTTCCCTGGTAGTTGAACTAATATATACAAATATATAAAACCCCATAAGAAAAATTTTGCCTGACCTTGAGCAATCCGTGTTTTTCAAAGTCAGGCACTGTTTTTTCATCGGGGTTTATATATTTGTAGGTAATATTCAACTATTTTAAATAATTTAATATTGTCTTTCCTTTCAAACTTTTATGCTAAGAAAAGTTTGATATCATCTTCTACAGTTCCTATTCCTGCGATACCGAAGTTCTTTACTAATACATCTGCAACATTCGGCGATAAGAAAGCCGGAAGTGTAGGTCCAAGGTGGATATTTTTAACTCCAAGATATAATAAAGCAAGCAAAACGATAACAGCTTTTTGCTCATACCAAGCTATGTTAAAAGCTATAGGAAGTTCATTTATATCTTCAAGTCCGAATACTTCTTTAAGTTTAAGAGCAATAACTGCAAGTGAGTAAGAGTCATTACACTGTCCCGCATCCAACACTCTAGGGATTCCGCCGATATCTCCGAGGTTAAGTTTGTTATAACGATATTTTGCACATCCTGCTGTAAGGATAACCGTGTCATTAGGAAGAGCCTTAGCAAAATCGGTGTAGTAACTTCTTTCTTTAAATCTTCCGTCACAGCCCGCCATAACAAAGAACTTTTTAATGGCTCCTGATTTAACTGCATCTACTACCTTGTCTGCAAGTGCGATAACTTGATTATGTGCAAATCCTCCTACGATTTCTCCTTCTTCTAACTGAACCGGAGGTGCACATTTTTTAGCTTGCTCTATGATAGCAGAAAAATCTTTAGGCTTTTCGTCTTCTCTGTCAGGAATGTGAGTTGCTCCGGGATATCCTGATGCTCCTGTGGTGTAAAGTCTACTTAGATAAGTGTTGTTTGATTTTAGCGGAACTATACAGTTAGTAGTGAATAATATAGGCCCGTTGAAAGATTCAAACTCGGGATTTTGACTCCACCAAGCTCCACCGTAGTTTCCGACAAAATGCTCATACTTCTTAAATGCAGGATAGTAATTTGCAGGAAGCATTTCGCCATGAGTATACACATCCACTCCCGTTCCCTCGGTTTGTTTCAAAAGTTCCTCCATATCTTTTAGGTCATGTCCTGAAATTAAGATACCCGGATTATTTCTGGTTCCGATATTAACCTTAGTGATCTCAGGGTTTCCGTAAGTCGAAGTGTTTGCAGTATCCAAAAGTGCCATAGTAGATACTCCCAGCTCTCCTGTTTTAAGCACGAAAGCTGTAAGTTCATCAGCAGACATATCTTCTCTGGTCATAACTACAAGTGCTTCTTCCATAAAGTTGTCTATTTTTTCATCTTTATACCCTAAATTATGTGCATGATGATAGTATGCCGCAAGTCCTTTAAGTCCAAATAAAATAAGTGATTTAAGTGCTCTTACGTCTTCGTTTTCTATTGAAAGAAATCCTACTTTTTGAGCCAGTAAGTTCATTTCCTCTAAAGTAGCCACAGTAAATTTAGCTGTAGGGTGGTTTATTTCTGAACCTAACTGTTTTTTGAGTTCTTCTCTTATAACTAACGCATCTTTCACTCTCTTAATGATAACTTCATCGTCAAAGTTTGCATTTGTAATAGTAGCAAACAGCGACTCAGTGATAAAAAGGTCTACCTTAGGGTCAATTTTTTGACCTCTTGCTCTTAATTCCTGAGCGTAAAGCGAAATTCCCTCTATTGCATAAATAAGTAAGTCCATCATATTCGCCAAATCGTTTTTCTTTCCACATACTCCAACTGCTGTACACGCATAACCTTTTGCAGCTTCTTGACATTGATTACAATACATAAAGCACCTCCACAGATTTTTTAATTTGTTAGATTTTTCTATACCAAAATATTAGTCAACAATTTAAAAATAACCATAATTTGTAAAAATTTTCTATTAAAAACACTAAATCTGAAACCGTTCAAAATTATCTTTCTTTTTAAACGAATATAATTTTTTACTTTAATTCTTCTTAGTAAAAGATTTTTCAGATAACTTTAAAGTATATTGCACTATTATCTCTTCTAAAATGGTATAGTTTAAAATCGAAGATATATTTAATAAACCTTACAAACTTAATTTACATCATATAAAAAAAGAATACCGTAACAAATGTTACGGTATTCTAAAATTATTTATATTCTTCTTCTTTGTCTTCTATTTCCTGCATTACTTCCTGCATTTCAACGTGATGAGCCTGTAGTATTTTTTGAATTTGCTCTTCGGTAAGTTCTCTTTCGTTTTCAAGCTTAAATGTCACTTCCCATAGAGGATCATAATCGTCTTCTATAGGTTCTACTCCAATAACAAAGTCCAATGTCGATACTCTATCCTCGTCATAGTAATCGTAGATAGCCGAGTACTCCCAGTCCTTTACCGGTGTAGCGGTAGTAAGTCTAAGATGAACAATATCGTCATTTTCTCTATCAACAACAAATATGCTTTCTATATATTCTCCCATATCTTTAATGTTATAACTTCCTACCTCAGATTCAAAAAAACCTGTTTTGCCGTCTTTCCTCATCAATATCACTACAAACGGTTCCATTCTCATCATTCCTATCTTAATAATACTGCTAATACAAACTCATATTATTGTATTGTTAAAATTACCATATAAATCACAACTAAAAAATGTACCTATAGTTGCTTTATTATATTACACTTACTATTGCTTATTTTATTATTTGCCCTCTTGTAACTTGTCCAGTCCCTCGTCACTTTTAACTGAAAATGCCAGAAGTCCCGGTCCTGTATGCACTCCTATAACAGGACTTACAGCAGTCTCAAGCACAAATTTGCAATTCGGCATAGTCTTAAATTTTTCAGCCATTTCTGTAGATTCTTCAGGAGCGTTTCCGCTTAAAACTACTACCTCAAAGGTTTTTTTATCTTTTACAAGCTCGTAAATTACATTAAACAATTCTGTAAGAGATTTTTTTCTCCCTCTTACTTTCTTTATTGTGAAATACTGCCCTTCGCCGGCCTTATCTATACCTACTATAGGTTTTATATTTAGCAAATCCCCCACAGTGCCTTCTACTCTTCCCATTCTACCGCCTTTTTTAAGGTAGTAAAGTGTAGGAAGTACAAACACACATCTGGTATTTTTCATAGAATTCTTAGCTATAGTAACTATTTCTTCAAAACTTGCCCCTGTTTCTCTTGCCTTAGCTGCATCTAACAGTCCAAACCCTGCTCCCCACGAAATATTTTTCGAGTCGATAAGTTCCATCACAAAATCGTCTTTATAATCTTCTGCAATATTTCTGACCATATTGTAAGTTCCGCTTAGTCCAGACGAAATAAACACTCCTAAAATATGGGTATATCCCTTTTGCTTTAACTCTTCAAAAACTTTCAATATATCAGCCGTAAGCGGAAGTGAGGTCTTGGGAACTTCCCTTTCCATACCCGAGTAGATTTCTTCAGGCGTTATATCCACCTTGTCTCTGTAGATTTTACTGTGATATATTATTTGAAGCGGCATTACCTTTATATCGTATTTATCTATGATGTCTTTAGTAAGGTCAGAAGTGGAATCGGTAATTATAGCTATTTTTTCCATATCATTGTCTCCTTTGCGGGGTGGTAATTATAATTTTCGTTTAAAAAACATTTAATTATGATATAAAGCAGCTGTATTACTACCCAAAAATATTATATCATAAACCATTTAATTAAAAAAGTTATCAATTATTACCTACACTTCTTGCATTTGCTTCACTTAAAAATACTAAGTCAAGGCAGGTAAATATTTTGAATAAGAGTAGAACCCTATATATTCTAAATTACCCTAACAGCCTCCTGAATATCAAAAAGATAAATATATCCCTCTTTTACCGCCTTACCCGTACTTTCTTCCAGAGCCTCTTTATAAAGTTGCAACTGTGGTCTGTAGATTTCAGCTTTTTCTGTTTTTGAACCTAAGCCCAGATAATCGGTTTTATAGTCTATAAGTACCCATTCGCCGTCCTCCTCAAAATAGGAATCTATTATTCCGCTTACTACTATTTCGTCTTTTTTCAGCATAAATGAATTTTCTCTTATCACGTTTTTCGAATCAAGCATCCTCTTTCCAAGCTCAGAACAGAAAAATTCATAAATATTCTCAGGACTTAAAATATTTCTCTCTTCTAAAGTCAACAGTTCGTTTGCATACATCATATCAAGTTGATCCTCGATTTCTTCTAAACTCGATATGTAATTTAGATTTATATTTTGCATAGCAAAGTGAAGCAGTGTTCCTCTTTGCGAAGCGGTAAAGGTTTTTTCTTTTTGCATGAATTTCGGCATATTTTGGATAGCAACAGATATTTCAAAGACTTCTTGCAGTGATTTTGCAAGTGTTGTAGCACTTGTTTTAGACACCTGCATAGTCTGTTCTTTGTATGGATATTCATAGGTAAATCTTGAATTTGCCAGAGATATTATCTTAGAATGTAAGTCATCATCTAAATCGGCTTTATAATTTCTAAGCAGAGTTTCCATATTTTCTATATCTTCACGCTCTCTTTGAAAAAGCTCCATCATATCTGATTTAGCTATAAGCGAAAGTTTAAAATCCGATTTATAAATCCCGTTATTTTCTAATATTTCTCTTCCGGCAAAGTTTCTAAGCTTTTGTGTATCTTTATGTTTGCTAAGAGCTATCAGTATCCATGACAGATAGCTGTTTTGTGACAGCAGATATCCTGTGCTGTCGGATTTATTTACATTTGTGGCAAGTTTCTCTATATCCTTTACACTTCCTACCATTATCAAGGTATCTATCGCTCTGGTCAGTGCAACGTATAAAATTCTCAGTTCTTCAGAGAGCAGTTCTTTATTCGATTGGATTTTTATTGCTGTCTTTGGCAAAGACTCTCTATATACATTCTTTTCAAGGTCTATGTATTTTGCTCCCAGTCCGAGAGTATTGTGAAGTATAATATCTTGTTTAAAATCAGTTTTATTAAAGCCTTTGCTAAGTCCACATACAAACACTACCGGAAACTCAAGTCCCTTGCTCTTGTGGATACTCATAATGCGAACTCTGTCCTCAATATCGTTTAAGGCTTTTGCCTCTTGAGTATCTCCTTTATCTTTTAGCAAACTGTCTATATAATGCAGGAAGTTAAAAAGTCCGTTCGTAGTATTTGACTGAAATTCTGAGGCTTTGTCCATAAGTGCTTTTAGATTTTCCTGCCTCATCTTTCCACCCGGCATAGCAGCTAAATCGCTATAATATCCTGTGTCATTCATCAAATACCATAAAAATTCATCCAACCTTTGAAGTTTTTCTCTAAAACGATACGCCTTGATTTTTTCCATAAAAACTTTGATTTTTGTCGCAATTACATTGTCATTATCCGCTATATAGGAATGTAAGGCCTGATATATAGTTCCTCTTTTAAAGCTTGCTCTTATATCTATGATTTCGTCCAGACTAAGCCCCCCTATGGAGGAGTTCATAACGGCTAAAAGTGCTTCGTCCTGCTCTATATTATCTATGATCTTAAGCAAGTCTATAAATAATTTTACTTCCAACACATCGTAGTATGAAGCACTGTAATCTACATAGAAAGGTATCATATCGTCTTTTAGCACTTTTTCAAAGGCTGAGATACTGTTTTTAGGAGAACGCATCAGTATTACGATGTCCTTATAAGTTATTTTTTGAAACTCCTTTGCTTTCGGATTATAATGCTCCTTGCCTATCAAATCCTTAATTCTGGATGACACGTATAAAGCCTCAAGCTCCGGATTTTCCATATCAATATCTTCAAACTCTTCATATTCCTCTATCTTGTCATTTTCCAGCACTACAAGTTCTACTTTATTTTCCTGTTCAGGAAAATCCATCCCCGGAATTAACTTGGCGGAATCGTCATAAGCAACCTCGCCCAAATTCTCATTCATAATAGCTGAAAATACATCATTGATAAATTCAAGTATCGCAGGTCTGCTTCTGAAATTGTTCGACAAATCAATTCTTTTACTTTGCTTATCATCAGATTTTGCATAAGAGTGGTATTTTTCTATAAACAATGTAGGATCTGCCAGCCTAAATCTGTATATAGACTGCTTTACATCTCCTACTAAAAACAGATTATCCTCTCTTTTAATCGCCGATATTATAGTTTCCTGAACTATATTGCTGTCTTGATATTCGTCAAAGAAAATATAGTTGTATTTATCTCGCAAACTATCTCTCACTGCTTTGTTTTCCAACAGTCTAAGAGTATAATGTTCCAAATCCGCAAAATCCAAAACAGAATTTTCCGATTTTATCTCGGTATACAGTTCATCATATCTTGCAACGATTTTGTAAAGTGCTCTCATAAGTGGATAAAGGTTTTTTATATCCTCTAACTGAAATATCTGAGATATGTTCTTTGTGGATTTTTGTATAGCT